>JANLYV010000447.1:0-2096 GCA_031365825.1 Rubrivivax sp.
GCTGCGCACCGACTACGTGAAGTTCGCGCGCGCCCGCGGTCTGCCCGATCGCGCCGTGTACTTCGGCCACGCGCTGAAGAACACGCTGGTGCCGGTGATCACCATCACCGGCCTGCAACAGGGCAGCCTCATCGCCTTTGCCATCATCACCGAGACCGTGTTCCAGTGGCCGGGCATGGGCTTCCTCTTCATCCAGGCGGTGCAGTTTGCCGACGTGCCGGTGATGGCCGCCTACCTGTGCCTGATTGCGCTGATCTTCGTCATCGTCAACCTCGTCGTGGACCTGCTCTACTTCGCAGTCGATCCACGCCTGCGCATCGAAAAACCTGCAGGCGGTCATTGACGTCATGAGCAACACGATCCCCGCGGCCCCTGGCGCATTGGCGCGCTTTCTTGACGGCGATGTCTGGCACAGCTTCAAGAGCTCGCCCACCGCCATCATCGCCGCCGCGATTGCGGCAGTCTGCGTATTCTGTTCGTTATTCGCGCCCTGGGTCGCGCCCTACAACCCGTTCGATCTGGCGACGCTGAACTTGTCGGATGCGCGCCTGCCGCCGGCATGGTCAGAGGGGGGCAGCAGCGCCTACTTGCTCGGCACCGACGACCAGGGCCGCGACATCCTCTCGGCGCTGATGTACGGCGCGCGCATCTCGCTGCTGGTGGGGCTGGCCTCGGTGCTGGTGTCGGTCGCGGTCGGCGTCAGCCTGGGGCTGCTGTCGGGCTTTGCCGGCGGCAAGATCGATGCCTTCATCATGCGCATTTGCGACGTGATGTTGTCGTTTCCGTCGATCCTGATCGCCCTGTTGATCGACGGCGTGGGCCGCGCCATGTTCCCCAACGCGCACGACTCGCTGGCTTTCGGCGTGCTGGTGATCGCCATCTCGCTCACGGGCTGGGTGCAGTACGCGCGCACGGTGCGCGGCTCGACCTTGGTCGAACGCCACAAGGAATACGTGCAGGCAGCGCGCGTCATCGGCGTCGCGCCGCACCGCATCATGCTGCGCCATGTGCTGCCCAATGTATTGGGGCCGGTGCTCGTGCTGGCGACGATCCAGGTTGCCGCGGCCATCCTCACCGAGGCGACGCTGTCGTTTCTGGGGGTCGGCGTGCCACCCACTTCGCCGTCGCTGGGTACCTTGATCCGTGTCGGCAACGACTTCCTCTTTTCGGGCGAGTGGTGGATCACGATCTTCCCCGGCGTCATGCTGGTGCTCATCGCCTTGTCGGTCAACCTGCTGGGCGACTGGCTGCGTGATGCGCTCAATCCTCGTCTTCGTTGACAGCCCGCGCTAGCGATCCACATGACTGCACCCTTGCTTGAAGTGCGCCACCTGCGGGTGGAGTTCCCGACGCGGCGCGGCACGCTGCTGGCACTGGACGACATCTCGTTCGACATCGCGCCCGGTGAGATCCTCGGTGTGGTGGGCGAGTCGGGTGCCGGCAAGTCGCTTACAGGCGCCGCCATCATCGGCTTGCTCGAGCCTCCCGGACGCATTGCGGGCGGCGAGATCCTTCTTGACGGTGAGCGCATTGATAACTTGCCGCATGAGCGCATGCGCGCCATCCGCGGTCGCAAGATCGGCGCGATTTTCCAGGACCCGCTGACCTCGCTCAATCCGCTTTACACCATCGGCCAACAGCTGATCGAGACGATCCAAACGCATCTGCCGATGGGCCGCGACGAAGCACGCGCGCGCGCAGTGCGGCTGTTGCAGGAGACGGGCATTCCTGCGGCCGAAGCGCGCATCGATCAATACCCGCACCAGTTCTCGGGCGGCATGCGCCAGCGGGTGGTGATCGCTCTGGCGCTGGCGGCCGAACCCAAGCTGATCGTCGCCGACGAGCCGACGACAGCGCTCGACGTGTCGATCCAGGCGCAGATCATTTCGTTGCTGAAGGGCCTGTGCAAAGACCATGGCGCCGCGGTGATGCTGGTGACGCACGACATGGGCGTCATTGCCGAGACCTGCGACCGCGTGGCCGTGCTCTACGCCGGGCGCGTGGCCGAGATCGGGCCGGTGCACGACGTCATCCATCGCCCCTCGCATCCGTACACGGTGGGTCTGATGGGTTCGATCCCGGCCATGGACGAAGAC
>JANLYV010000458.1:0-15244 GCA_031365825.1 Rubrivivax sp.
GGGCAGCACGACAGTTTTGCGAAACAGAACTGCGGGATGCCTCTACTCTGCCTGTGAAGTCGCTTGCCGTGTTATGTGCGGCGCCCCTCATTCAGGGGGTGACGAACCCTGCTGTCGACTACCGCGCGATTGCGGCGCCACCGTTGTGTGTCAAACGGCAAAGTTGTGCTCGAGCAGTTCCTGCCTCTTGACAACCATGTCCAGCGCCAGTAGCTGTTCCAGCAGGGCCTTCATGTGCTTCAGCGGCACCGCATTGGGCCCATCGCTTAGCGCGTTAGCCGGGTCGGGGTGGGTTTCCATGAAGAGCCCGGCCACGCCCACGGCCACGGCGGCGCGCGCAAGCACCGGCACAAACTCGCGCTGGCCGCCGCTGGTGCTGCCTTGGCCACCGGGCAGCTGCACGCTGTGCGTGGCGTCGAAGACCACCGGCGCGCCGGTCTCGCGCATGATGGCCAGGCTGCGCATGTCGGAGACGAGGTTGTTGTAGCCGAAGCTCGCACCGCGCTCGCAGGCCATGAAGCGGTCTTCGCTCAGGCCCTTCTCGCGCGCTGCGGCACGGGCCTTGTCGATCACGTTCTTCATGTCGTGCGGCGCCAGGAACTGCCCCTTCTTGATGTTCACCGGCCTGCCACTCTGCGCCACGGCGCGGATGAAGTCGGTCTGGCGGCAGAGAAAGGCGGGCGTCTGCAACACGTCGACCACGGCGGCGACGGCTTCGACCTGGTCTTCGCCGTGCACGTCAGTGAGCAGCGGCACATCGAGTTCGGATTTGACCTTGGCCAGGATCTCCAGGCCGCGCGCCATGCCGGGGCCGCGGAAGGTGCTGCCGCTGGAGCGGTTGGCCTTGTCGTAGCTGCTCTTGAAGATGAAGGGAATGCCCAGTGCCGTGGTGATCTCCTTCAGATGCCCGGCCACATCCATCTGCAGCTGTTCGCTTTCCACCACGCACGGGCCGGCGATGAGGAAGAAGGGCCGGCTCAGGCCGACGTCGAAGCCACAAAGCTGCATGTCAGGCCACCGCCTTGACGGGGCTCTCGGTGCGGCTGGCCTGGTGGTCCAGCGCCGCCTTCACATAACTCGTGAAGAGAGGGTGGCCGCCCCAGGGCGTGCTCTTGAACTCGGGGTGAAACTGCACGCCGATGAACCAGGGGTGCACGCTGCGCGGCAGCTCGATGATCTCGGTCAGCTTTTCGCTTTGTGTCAAGGCGCTGACGACAAGGCCACGCGCCTGCAAACGCTCGAGGTAGTTGACGTTGGCCTCGTAGCGGTGGCGGTGCCTCTCGGTCACCACCGCGCCGTAGATTTCATGCGCCAGCGTGCCGCTCTTGACGTCGGAGCTCTGCGCACCCAGGCGCATGGTGCCGCCGAGGTCAGAGCTGGCGCTGCGCTTCTGGATCGAGCCGTCGCGGTCCTGCCACTCTTCGATGAGCGCGATCACCGGGTGTTTGCAGTCGGCCTCGAACTCGGTGCTGTTGGCGCCTTCCAGGCCGGCGACGTTGCGCGCGTATTCGATGGTCGCAACCTGCATGCCAAGGCAGATGCCGAGGTAGGGCACGCCGTGCTCGCGCGCGAACTGTGCTGCCAGCACCTTGCCTTCGACGCCGCGTTTGCCAAAGCCGCCGGGCACGAGGATGGCGTCGAAGCGCGCCAGCTGGGCCGTGTTCTGCGGCGTGAGTGATTCGGCGTCAATGTATTCGATGACCACGCGCGCATGGTTGTGGATGCCGGCGTGACGCAGCGCTTCGTTCAGCGACTTGTACGAATCCGACAGGTCGGTGTACTTGCCGCACATGCCGATCTTCACCGTCGTCTGCGGGTGCTCGACTTCATTCACGAGCATGTCCCAGCGCCTCAGGTCGGCGGGCTTGGTCAGCAGCTGCAGCTTCATGCAGATCAGCTCGTCCAGGCCCTGCTCGTGCAGCAGGCGCGGTACCTTGTAAATGGTGTCCACGTCCCACATGCTGATCACGCCGTGCGGCAGCACGTTGGTGAAGAGGCTGATCTTCTCGCGCTCTTCGTCGGGGATGGCGCGGTCGGCGCGGCACAGCAGCACGTCGGGCTGGATGCCGATCTCGCGCAGCTTCTGCACTGTGTGCTGCGTCGGCTTGGTTTTCAGTTCACCCGCGGCAGCGATCCAGGGTACGTAGGTCAGGTGCACGAAGGCGCTGTTGGACGGGCCCATCTTCAGGCTCATCTGGCGCACCGCTTCAAGGAAGGGCAGCGATTCGATGTCGCCCACGGTGCCGCCGATCTCGACGATGGTGACCTGCGTTGCATCGTCCGCCCCGGCGCCGCGCTTGATGAATTCCTGGATCTCGTTGGTGACGTGGGGAATGACCTGCACCGTCTTGCCGAGGTAGTCGCCACGCCGCTCTTTTTCGAGCACGCTCTTGTAGATCTGGCCGGTGGTGAAGTTGTTGCTGCGCTTCATGCGCGTGGTGATGAAGCGTTCGTAGTGCCCCAGGTCGAGGTCGGTCTCGGCGCCGTCTTCGGTGACGAACACCTCACCGTGCTGGAACGGGCTCATCGTGCCCGGGTCGACGTTGAGGTAGGGGTCGAGCTTGATCAGGGTGACCTTCAGGCCGCGCGATTCGAGGATCGCTGCGAGCGACGCCGCCGCGATGCCCTTGCCCAGTGAGGACACGACGCCGCCGGTGACGAACACGAACTTGGTCATGGTGTGTTGCAACGCTCCCGCAGCGAGGGAAGTTTGCCTTCGTGGTAAAGCGCGATTATAGGCGTGGGGGTGTGAGCCACCGCAGCGCCAAAGCGCCGTTGCGGGCCCGCGCCGGCAGCACGCCCGAGCGCTAGGTTCGGCCGCACGCCGCTGGGATGCCATGACCGAAAACGAGCTGTTGCGCAACGCGCAAGCGCTCTCGGGCATGGGGGGTTTTGCGATCGACGGCGCCACACGCGCGCTGCGATGGACGCCCCAGGTCTTCGCCCTGCACGGCCTGCGCCGTGCAGTGGCAGGCGAGGCACGACGAAGGCACGGCGATAGACTTCCAGCGCTGCTTTGTCTTGCCCGACGGCCGCGTGCGCTGGCTGCAGACCCGCGGCCGCAGGAAGCGCGGCTGCGTTAGCATCGCCGCGCTTGCACCAGGTGCCTGCCGCTCTCGTTGAAAGCGGTGGGTTCAACGGGAAGCCGGTGAGCGTGATCAAGGGTCTTGTCCACGCGATTCCGGCGCTGCCCCCGCAACGGTCAGCGAGGTGCGCTCTGCACGACAGCCACTGGGCACCGGCCACGCCGGGCCTGGGAAGGCGCAGGGCGTTTCGGGGTCGCGCAGCCGCGCGCACCCGGCACTCGTGAGCCCGGATACCGGCCTGATGCACAGGGAGCTGGCGTTGCGGAGGGCGGCGCGGGCGGGTCTGCCGTCACATGCTTTAGCGTGTTAGCAAACCGGCCTTCTCGACCTTCGGTTGCAACGTTGGCGTCATCGCGTCAGCACCGCACGGGGCGTGCGGCTGGAGGTATCCATGTCTCATTCGAAAAATCTGCGCACGCGGCTCGCTGCGCTGTCCTTGTTCGTCCAAGTTTTTGTGCCGGCGTTGGCGCAGGACACGACGCAAAGCACGGTGGTGGTCACCGGCGCGCGCGAAGCCATCAGCGCCGCACGCCTCGCGGCCGACGTCGTGGTCATCGACCGCGCGCGCATCGAAGCCTCGGCCGCCGATTCGGTGGAACAGCTGCTGCAGCGCGAAGCCGGCGCGCAGTTGTCGCGCAACGGCGGCCCCGGCGCCAACGCCGGCCTCTTCATCCGCGGCGCGTCTTCGGCGCAGACGCTGGTGTTGATCGACGGTGTGCGTGTCGGCTCGGCCACCACCGGGCAGGCCGAATTCGAAGGCCTGGCGTTGGCGGCCATCGAACGCATCGAGGTGCTGCGTGGTCCGGGCTCCAGCCTCTACGGCGCCGACGCCCTGGGTGGCGTGGTGCAGATCTTCACGCGCCGTGCCGCGCCCGGCGCGAGCCTGGCGCTGGGCGTGGGCGGCTACGGCCAGCGTGATGCGGCGCTGGCTGGCTCGGCCAGGCTCGGTGCTGTCGATGCCTCGGCCACGCTCTCGCACGAGCGCTTCGCCGGAATGTCGGCCTTGCGCGCCAACGACACCTTCGGCAACTACAACCCCGACCGTGACGGCTTCACGCGCAGCAGCGGCACGGCGCGTTTCGCGCTCGAGCCGGCGGCCGGGCAGACGCTGGCCTTGAACCTCTTCACGAGCCGGCTGAACGCGCAGTACGACGCGAGCGAATTCCTGCCACCGAACTACGCGCCCAATGCCGCGCCGGACTTTCGCAACCGCCTCTTGATGCAAAGCGCCGCACTCGAACACCGCGCTGCGCCGGCGCCCGACTGGCGCACGCTGGTGCGGGCGTCGTGGCAGGGCAGCACGCTGGAAAGTGGCGGCAGCGGCCGCGACCACTTCCGCACGCGGCGCCAGCAGCTCGACCTGCAGGCGACCTGGACGCCGCAGCCGCAGCAGCAGCTCACGTTCGCGCTGGAAGGCTTGCAGGAGCGCGCGATGTCGACGCTCTTTGTCGCCGACGTCTCACGCCACAACGCCGCCGTGGTGCTGGCCTATGCCGGGCGCGTGGCGGCGCTGGACGTGCAGGCCGATGTGCGCAGCGACCAGAACTCGGTCTACGGCCAGGTCGGCAGCGGCCGCCTCGGCGCGAGCCTGGCGCTAACGTCGAACCTGCGTGTACGCGGCCTGGTCGGCAACACCTTCCGCGCACCGAGCTTCAACGACCTGTACTACCCTGGCTTCGGCGTGGCCACACTCAAGCCCGAGCGCGGCCGCAGTGCCGAACTGGGCATCGTCGCCAAAGACGGCGTGACCGAGGCCTCGGCCACGTTGTGGCGCAACCGCGTGCGCGAACTCATAGGCTACGAGAGCGACCGCAGCTTCTGCCCGGCCGGCTTCGAGTACGACTTCGGCTGCGCACGCAACATCGGGCGCGCGCGGCTGCAAGGTGCCAGCCTGGCAGGTGCCACGAGCGCAGGCCCTTGGTCGATGTCGGCGCGGCTGGACTTTCTGGATGCGCACGATGAACTCAGCGGCAGCCGCCTGGTGCGCCGCGCCGCGCACCAGGAAATGCTAACGGCCCAGTGGCGCGGTGGCGCGTGGCGCCTGGGTGCCGAGCTGCAACGTGTAGGTGCGCGGCCCGAGGGCGGGCGCGTGCTCGCGGCCTACACCACGCTGGACTTCAGCGCTTCGTGGCGCATAGCCGCCACTTGGTCGCTGCAGGCGACGCTGCGCAACGCCTTGAATCGCGACTACGAGCCGGCGCTGGACTACCAATCGACCGGCCGCCAGGCCTGGCTCGGCCTGCGCTGGAGCGGGAGCGGCGTGTGAAGCTCGCGCCGCGCCTCGCGGCAGCCGCACTGCTGTGCGTGGCCGCGGTGCAGCCGGCCGGCGCGCAGACAGCGATCTCGCTGCAAGACCAGCGCGCGCGACGGGTCGAACTGCCCGGCCCGGCGCAGCGCGTGGTGTCTTTGTTGCCCTCGCTCACCGAGACGGTGTGCGCGCTGCAGGCTTGCGAGCGCCTCGTCGGCACCGACCGTCATTCCAACTGGCCGGCGAGTGTGGCCGCGCTGCCCAAGCTGGGTGGGCTGGAAGACACGCAGATTGAACGCCTGGTCGCTCTCAAGCCCGACCTCGTGCTCGCCGCGCTGAGCACACGCGCCATCGATCGGCTTGACGCGCTCGGCATCAAGGTACTGGCGCTGGAGCCGCATAACCTGCAAGAGACGCGGCAGGTGATGCAGATCATCGCCGCCGCGCTGGGCCGGCCGCAAAGCGCGGCGCCGGCCTGGCGCGCGATCGAACGAGACATCGCCACCGCCGCGGCGCGGGTGCCGGTGGCGATGCGCGGCCAGCGCGTCTACTTCGAAGTCGCCGCCGTGCCTTACGCCGCGGGCGAAGCTTCGTTCATCGGCGAAGTGCTGGCGCGGCTGGATCTGCGCAACGTCGTGCCCGCGGCGCTGGGCGCCTTTCCACAACTCAACCCCGAATTCGTGCTGCGCGCGCAGCCCGACGTGGTGATGGCCAGCCAGGCGGCGCTGGCCGAGATGCCCTCGCGCCCGGGCTGGGCCACCCTGCGCGCCTTGCAGCAGCGCAAGGCCTGCGGCTTTGCACCGGCGCCCTATGACCTGCTGATGCGCCCCGGCCCACGCCTGGGTGCTGCGGCGCTGCTGCTGGCCGACTGCCTGGTGGCGATCGAAGCCATCGAATCCATCAAGACGCCGGCGAAATGAACGGCTCGGCGCGCCGCCTTGGTTTGGCGTTGACCGTCGCCGCGCTGGCCCTGGCGCTGGCCGGCCTGTTCGCCGGCGGCGACGGCTGGTCGCTGGCCTGGCGCGACGACTGGGAGCTCATCACCGCCATCCGTATCCCCCGCACCTTTGGCGCGTTAGCAGCAGGCGCCCTGCTCGGCCTGGCCGGGGCCATCGCGCAGGGCCTGTTTCGCAATCCGCTGGCCGACCCCTTCCTGCTCGGCTCGGCCGCGGGCGCCAGCCTGGGTGTGGTGCTGGTGCTGGCCGCTGCCGGCGCCTTCGGTGTGCAGTTCGGCGCCGCCACGGCCTCGGCGCTGATGCACCTGGGCGTGCTCGGGGGCGCGTTCATCGGCGCCGGTGTCGGCGTGATGCTGGCGCTGGCGCTGGCCGGCGGCGCGGCGCGGCCGATGGTGTTGCTGTTGTCGGGCGTGGTCGTCGGCGTGGTGCTCAATGCCCTTGCCGAAGGCGTCACATTGCTCGCACCCGAAGTGCTGCGCGGCCGCCAGGTGTTCCTGCTGGGCAGCACCAGTTTTGTCGGCTGGCAGGCGCTGGCCTGGCTCGTGGCCGTGCTGGTGCTGGTGCTGCCGCTGGCGCTGGCGCTGGCGCGCGTGCTCGATGCCTTGGCGCTGGGTGACGACACCGCCGCCAGCCTGGGCCTGGCGCTGCCCAGGCTGCGCCTGGCGCTGGTGCTGCTGATGGCCCTGGCCACCGGCTGCGCGGTGGCGCAGGTGGGGCTGGTGGCTTTCGTCGGCCTGGTGGCGCCGCATCTGGTGCGGCGTTCCGTGGCGGTCACGCACCGCGTGTTGCTCGGCTTGTCGGCGCTGGCGGGTGCGGTGCTGCTGGGTTCGGCCGACGTCGCTGCGCGCGCTCTCGTCGCGCCACGCGAATTGCCCGTGGGTCTGCTCACGGCGCTGCTCGGTGGCTGCTACCTGCTGTGGTTGCTGCGGCGCGGGCTGGGCACACGATGAACACGGCCGCTGCGCTGCGTTGCGAAGGACTGCAGCTGCACTTCGGTGCGCGCCGTGTCATCGACGGCATCAGCGCAAGTTTTTTGCCCGGGCAGTGGACCGCCATCGTCGGTGCCAACGGTGCCGGCAAGAGCACATGGCTGTCGCTGCTGGCGGGCTTGCGCCGCGCCGATGCCGGCGCCGTATGGCTGCGGCAGCGGCCGCTGCCGCAGTGGCCTTTGCGCGAGCGCGCGACGCGGCTCGTGTGGCTGGCGCAGCACGGCAGCACACACGACACCACCGAGCTGGCTGCGATGGATGTGGTGCGCCTGGCACGGCTGCCGCACCACGGCTTGCTCGGCACAGCCGATGCCGCCGACGAAGCGGCCGTGGCGGCAGCGATGCGCGAGACCGAGTGCAGCGATCTGGCCGCGCGCCGCCTGGCGCAGCTTTCGGGCGGCGAGCGCCAACGCGTGCTGCTGGCGCGCGCGCTGGCCACCGCCGATGCGAACGACGCCGTCTGGCTGCTCGACGAGCCGACCACGCATCTGGACGCGCCGCACCAGCGCGCGCTGCTGCGCGGCCTGCGTGCGCGCGCGCAGCGCGGCGCGACGGTGATCACCGTGCTGCACGACCTGACGCTGGCGCTGGCGGCGGATCGTGTGCTGCTGCTCGAGCGAGGTCGCGTCACGGCCGATGGCGCGCCGGGTGATGCCGCGCTGCATGCCGCGCTGACACAGGCCTTCGGCGGCGCTTTGGCCATCCATGCACTGGTGGATGAACAGGCTGGAGGCGCCACGCGCTGGGTCAGCATGCCAAGATGGTGAACCGCATGAAACCCACCGGCCCGCAACGCATCGTCGCCCTCACCGAAGAGACCACCGAGTGGCTTTACCTGCTGGGTGAAGACGCGCGCCTCGTCGGCATCAGCGGCTACACCGTGCGGCCGCGCCGCGCGCGCCAGGAGAAACCGCGCATCAGCGCCTTTCTCGACGGCAAGATCGACAAGATCGTGGCGCTCGAGCCCGACCTGGTGATCGGCTTTTCCGACATGCAGGCGGTGTTGGCCGACAAGCTCATCCGCGCCGGTTTGAACGTGCTGGTCACCAACCAGCGCAGCCTGGCCGAGATCATGGCCACGCTGCGGCTCGTGGCAGGCCTTGTTGGCGCCAGCGACAAGGCCGAAGCCTGGATCGCCAGCACCGAAGCGCGTCACCGCGCCATGGCGCAGGCGGCCGCCGCGTGGCCACGCCGGCCGCGCGTCTACTTCGAAGAATGGGACGAGCCGATGATCAGCGCCATCCAGTGGGTGTCGCAGCTGGTGGGCGTGGCCGGTGGTGACGATGTCTTCCCGGAACTGGCGACGCAGCGCATGGGCCGCGGGCGCATCGTCGCCGACGCGCTCGAGCCGGCGCGGCGCGCACCCGATGTCATCGTCGGCTCGTGGTGCGGCAAGAAGTTCCGCCCCGAGCGCGTAGCCGCGCGCGCCGGCTGGGCCGCGGTGCCTGCGGTGCGCGACGCGCAGCTGCACGAGATCAAGTCTTGCGACATCCTTCAACCCGGCCCGGCGGCGCTGACCGATGGCCTGGAACAACTGCACCGCATCTGCGCCAATTGGGCGCAAAGGACATGCGCCACACATTGACGCCGCCGCGCCGCTGCACGACGATGCGGGTCATCCCGCAACACCGTTGCGGGCGCGGATGGTTCCGCGATGGGAGCCTCGTCATGGCCCGCTTCTTCACTCGTCTGCTCGTGCTGTTGGGTGCTTTGTGTCTCGGTGCCTGCGCCACGCAGGTGGCGCGTGTGCCCGTGCCGGCCGGGCTGTTGCACGACGAGCTGTTTGCGGCGCCCAGCGTGCGCACCACCGCCGCCGATGTGATGGCGCTGAGCCCGGCGATGCATCGTTACCTCAGCGATGAAGTGCGGCCGCTGGCGCGCAGCATGGGCTTTCAGCAAGCGCTGGTGGAACTGCTCTACGCCAAAGGCAAGCTGCGTCTGGACTACGACGCCGTGATGACGCGCACGGCGAGCGAAGCGTTCGAGGCGCGCGCGGGCAACTGCCTGTCGTTGGTGATCATGACGGCGGCGCTGGCCAAGGAACTGGGCATGGAGGTCACCTTCCAGACCGTGCCGGTCGACGATGCCTGGGAGCGCAGCGGCAACCTGCACTTGTTCGTCGGACACGTGAACCTGGTGCTGGGCCCGCGGCCGCTGTCGCAGTGGCAGTGGTCGTCGTCGGATCGCATGACCATCGATTTCATGCCCAATGTGCGCAACCGCATGGCCGTGCCCATCAGCCAGGAGCGGGTGCTGGCGATGTACATGAACAACAAGGCGGCCGAGAGCCTGGCGGCAGACCGGCTCGACGACGCCTATGCCTGGGCACGCGTGGCGGTGCAGCAGGACGAGCAGTACATGGCCTCGTTCAATACGCTGGGCGTGGTCTACCAGCGCCGAGGCGCCCTGGCCGAAGCCGAGCGCGCGCTGCGCCATGTGTTGCGGGTGGAGCACGACAACGTGCACGCCATGGGCAACCTCGTGCTGGTGCTGCAGCGCCAGGGCCGCGACGCCGAATCGGTGACGCTGGCGGCCGAACTGCGCCGGCTGCAGCCGGTGGCGCCGTTCGAGGAATTCAAGGCCGGCCTGCTGGCGCTGCAGATGCGCGACTTCCGCCGTGCACGCCAGCTGTTCGAGCGTGAGCTCGCACGCTCGGCCGATTACCACGAGTTCCACTTCTGGCTGGCCGTGACATTGGCCAACCTGGGTGATGCCGACGGCGCGCGCAGCCACCTGCAGCAGGCCCTGGACAACAGCACCACGCGGGAGCAGGGGGCGCTGTACGCCGGCAAGCTGCAAAAGCTCAAGGCCCAGGCGGCACAGACCACGCGGGCGGTCGAGCCGGTGCACCGCGGGCTTTGACGCCTATCAGTCGTCGAGAAAGCCGCCACGGTAGAAGCACCAGGCGGTGCCGTCGTGCAGGTAGAAATGGCCGTCGGCGCAGAAGTCCTTGCCGGGGAAAAACTCGCGGTAAGCGCGCGGTACCAGGCGCGCCAGCGCTTCGTCGGACAGCTCCTCGAACTGCTCGGGCGTGATCGGCTGGCCAACCCTCATCGTTTCACGACAGCACTGCTAACCGCGAAAGTGACATGACACCCAGTGGCCGTCGCCCGCGAGCTTGAGCTCGGGTTTGTCGACATCGCACACGCCCTTCTTCGCGATCGGGCAGCGCGTGTGGAAGTGGCAGCCCGGTGGCGGCCGGATGGGGCTGGGCACATCACCTTGAAGCCGGATACGCTGGCGCTTGAGCTGCGGGTCGGGGATGGGCACGGCCGAGAGCAGCGCTTCGGTGTACGGGTGCAGCGGGCGCGTGTACAGGTCCTTGGCCGAGGCGATCTCGACGATGCGGCCGAGGTACATCACCGCCACGCGGTCGCTGGTGTGCTCCACCACCGACAGGTCGTGCGCGAAGAAGACGTAGGTCAGCCCGAACTGCGACTGCAGGTCTTCGAGCAGGTTGATGACCTGCGCCTGGATCGACACGTCCAGCGCCGACACCGCTTCATCGCAGACGATGAGCTTTGGCGCCACCGCCAGCGCGCGTGCAATACCGATGCGCTGACGCTGGCCGCCGGAAAATTCATGCGGATACCGCCGCATGTGGTCGGCCGAGAGGCCCACCGTTTCCAGCAGTTCGACGATGCGCGCTTCGTATTCGCGCGGCGTCTTGGTGAGCTTGTGGATGGTCAGCGCCTCACCGATGATGGACGCGACCGTCATGCGCGGGTTGAGCGACGCGAAGGGGTCCTGGAAGATGATCTGCATGTCGCGCGCCATCGCGCGCAACTCGTCGCGCCCCATCGCGGTGACGTTCTTGCCCTCGAACCAGACCTCGCCCGAGGTCGGCTCGATCAGGCGCAGGATGCAGCGGCCGGTGGTGCTCTTGCCGCAGCCCGACTCGCCCACCACGCCCAGCGTTTCGCCGGCCGCGAGGTCGAAGCTGACGCCGTCGACGGCATGCACACGTTCGACTTCGCGCGACAGGATGCCGCCCCTGATAGGGAAATATTTGACGAGGTTCTTGACCTGTAGAAGCGCAGCGGTCATGACATCGCCGGATGAAGAATGCAAGCCACCTTGTGCCCCGGTGCGGCCTCGATCAGCGGTGGTGTCGCCGTTGAACACTTCGCCACGGCGTACTTGCAGCGCTCGGCAAAACGGCAGCCTTCACCGGGCTCGATGAGCTTTGGCACCGTGCCCGGGATGGCTTCGAGGCGCACCTTGTGGATGGCGGCGATATCGATGCGCGGAATGGAGCGGATCAGGCCCTGCGTGTAGGGATGCTTGGGATGCGCAAAGAGCTCGATCGCCGAGGCTTCTTCGACCACCTTGCCGGCGTACATCACGACCACGCGCTGCGCCACTTCAGCCACCACGCCCATGGCATGCGTGATGAGCATGATGGCCATGCCGAACTTGACTTTGAGCTCGGCCAGCAGGTCGAGGATCTGCGCCTGGATGGTGACGTCGAGCGCAGTGGTGGGTTCGTCGGCGATGAGCAGCTTGGGGTTGCAGGCGAGCGCGATGGCGATCATCACGCGCTGGCGCATGCCACCCGAAAACTGGTGCGGGTAGTCGTCGATGCGCCGTTCGGGGTTGGGGATGCCCACCAGCTTCAGCATCTCGATGGCGCGGTTCATCGCTTCCTTGCGCGACAGGCCTTCGTGCAGGCGCACGCTCTCGGAGATTTGGCGGCCAATTTGATACACCGGGTTGAGCGAGGTCATCGGCTCCTGGAAGATGATGGCGATTTCTTTGGCGCGGACCTTTCGCATCTCTTCCTGCGTCGCCGGCACGAGGTCGCGGCCCTGCCACAGCACCTGCCCGGCGACGATCTTGCCCGGCGGCATGTCGATCAGCTTCAGCACCGTCTTGGCGGTGACGCTCTTGCCGCAGCCCGATTCGCCGACCACACACAGTGTCTCGCCAGCGTCGATGGCCATGTCGACACCGTCGACCGCATGCAGCCAGCCGTCGTCGGTCTTGAAGTGGGTTTTGAGCCCTTTGATCTCGAGCATCGCCATGGTTAAAGAACCCTGCGTGGATCGAGCGCGTCGCGCAACCCGTCTCCGATGAAGTTGATCGTTAGCACTGTCAGGAAAATGGCCATGCCCGGGAACAGCGCCCAGTGCACCGCCAGGTCCATGTAGTCGCGGCCGTCGTAGAGGATGCGGCCCCAGGTGGGGATGTCGGGCGGGAACCCGAGGCCGAGGAACGAGAGCGTGCTCTCCGCGATGATGGCCGCGGCCACGTCGATGGTAGCGGCCACGATCACCGGGCCCAGGCTGTTGGGCAGGATGTGGCGCACCACCTGGCGTGCGGTGCTGGCGCCAAGTGCGCGTGCGGCCTCGACGAACTCTTTCTCGCGCAGGCTGAAGAATTGCGCGCGCACCAGCCGCGCCACCGGCATCCAGCGGAAGCCGCCGATCACCGCCACGATGAGGATGAAGACGCCCATCTCCAGGCCGAAGGCCTTCTTCAGCGGTTCGCGGAACAGAAAGATCAACAGCAGCAGCAGTGGCAGTTGCGGCAGGCTCAAGAAAAGGTCGGTGACCCACATCAGCACGGCATCGACCCAGCCACGCGCCATGCCGGCCACGGCTCCGATGATCACGCCCACGGTGATGGCCATCAGCATGGCCGCCAGCCCGACCGCCAGTGAGATGCGCCCGCCATACAGCACGCGCGCCAGAATGTCGCGACCCAGGTCGTCGGTGCCCATGAGGTGGGCGGCACTGGGGCCGGCCAGACTCGACTTGAAGTCGACCTCGTTGATGCCGACCTTGTATACCAGTGGGCCCGCCAGCACAGTCAGCACCATCACGCCAAGCAGCCATAGGCTCCAGTAAGCCAGGCGGTGGCGTTTGAAGCGGCGCCAGGCCTCCTGCCATGGCGAGACACTGGCCATGGCCTTGCCGAGCGCGGGCTCCAGATGGACTTGCGTGATTTCTTGCATTAGCCAAGGGCCTTGCGTGGATCGGGCTGGCTACCGATAGCTGATGCGGGGGTCGAGCCAGCCATAGAGGATGTCAGCGAAGAGGTTGAAGAGAATCACCAGGCAGCTCAACACGAAGGTCACGGCCATGATCACCGGTGTGTCGTTGCGCAGGATGGCGTCGATGAGCAGGCTGCCGATGCCGGGGATGCGAAAGATCTGTTCGGTGACGATGGCGCCGCCGAACACGGCCGGCATTTGCAGCGCCACCAGCGTGACCACCGGGATGAGCGCGTTGCGCACCACATGCTTGGTGATGACATCGCGTTCCTTCAGGCCTTTGCTGCGCGCGGTGGTGACGTAGTCCAGGCGGATCACGTCGAGCACCGACGAGCGCACGTAGCGCATCATGGTCGCGCCCTGGAACAGGCCGAGCACGGCGATCGGCATGATCGACTGCTTGAAGTGGTCCCAGAAGAACTGCCAGCCGGTCGACGCGATGTCGCTGCGGTAAACAAACGGAAACCAGCCCAGATAGATGCTGAAGAAGAGGATGAAGACGATGCCGGTGAAGAACGTGGGCAACGAGAAGCCCACGAAGGCGATGGTGCTGGCGATGCGGTCGAACCAGGAGTAGGGCTTCACGGCAGCCAGCACACCCACAGGCAGGGCCACCAGCAGGGCCAGAAGCTGCGACAGGCCGATCACGACGATGGTGGTGGGCAGCCGCTGCAGAATCAACTGGTCGACGTTGACGCGGCTCTGGAAGCTGAAGCCCCAGTCGCCCTTGAGCATGCTCACCAGCCAACGCAGGTAGCGCTCCCACACCGGGTCGTCCAGCCCGAACTGCGCACGCAGTTGCATGCGAACGTCGGCCGGCACGTTGGGGTTGGTGGCGAGCTCCTCGAACGGGTCGCCCGGCGCCAGCGCCAGCACCGTGAAGAGCACGACGCTGATGCCCAGCAGGCTGGGCAAGGCGATCAGGAGGCGGCGGAAGAAATAGTTCAGCAAGTGCCAGGACTCGAAGGATTCAAACGGCAGCCGGCACGGCGAACATCAAGCGGTCGCCGCGGATCCGGCTCCGCCGGTCCGCCAGCGACGCCCCCTTGAGGGGGACGCGCCGCAGGCGCTCCGGGGGTGGGTCAAGTTTCGCGGTACCAGTAGCTCATGAACGCGGTGAGGTTGTCCCAGGCCGAGATCGGGGCCGTGAGCTTGTTCACCGTGCCCACGGGCCGCGGCCGCGCGAACAAGGGGATGACGTGGCCACCGCCCACCACCAGGTCGTTCATCTTGATGAACAGCGCCGCGCGCTTGACCGCGTCGAGCTCGACCTGGGCCGCCTTGTGCGCCTCGTCGAACTCAGGGTGCGTCCAGCGTGAGAGGTTGCGGCTGGCCCACTTGTTGGCCTTCTGCGAAAGCTCCCAGGTGGTGAACTGTTCCATGAAGGTCTGCGGGTCGGGCTGGGTCATGGTCGTGGTGAACATTTGCATGTCGGACCAGAACTTCTGGTACGTGTCCGGGTTGGCAAAGTCGCTGCCGAAGAACACCGAGGCCACGATGCTCTTGAGCTCCAGGTCGACGCCGGCCTTGGTGCAGGCGTCCTTGATGATGGCCTGGCACTTTTGCCGCGGCCCGCTGACCGAGGTCTGGTAGACGAACTTGAGCTTGACATTGCCTTTGGCGCGAATGCCGTCGGCACCTTTTTTCCAGCCTGCAGCCTCCAGGATCTGGTTCGCCTTGTCGGGGTTGAACTCGTACTTGGTATTCGCGCTGCGAAAGCGCGGTGGGTTGTTGAGGAAGTTGGCCGTGGTGATGGCACCACGACCGTAGATGACCTCGGCGATGTTCTTGCGGTCGATGAGCAGGCTCATCGCGTCGCGCACAGCCTTGTCGTTGAACGCCGGGTGCTTGCTCTTGACGCTGCCGCGCTCGCCGTCCACTTCGTTCCACGGGTCGGTCGGGTTGAGGATCACGAACTCGATGTCGCTGCCGACGTAGAAGTTCATCTTGCCTTTGCCGGCGCCTTCGAG
>JANLYV010000465.1:0-2569 GCA_031365825.1 Rubrivivax sp.
AAGGGCGTGACGGTGGTGGTACCGTCGTCACCCGGCGGCGGCACCGATACCTATGGCCGCCTGCTGGCGCAGGCGCTCACCGAGCAGTTGAAGCAGAGCTTCGTGGTCGAGAACAAACCGGGTGCGAGCGGCGCCATCGGCGCGACGGCGGTCGCCAGGGCCGAGCCCGACGGCTATACCGTGCTGGTCGCATCCAACTCGTCGCTCGGCATCAACCCGGTGCTCTACAAGTCGCTGCAATACGACGTCGCACGCGACTTCGCGCCGGTGACGCGCGGCGTCATCGCACCGATGGTCATCGTCGCCCACCCGGGCGCGAAAGTGAAGACCATGGGCGAGCTGGTGGAGCGCGGCAAGCGCGAACCGGGGCAGCTCTTCTACGGCACGGCCGGCGTGGGCAGCCCGCTGTACATCGGTGTGCGCATGATCGAAGAAGCCAGTGGCGCGCGCTTCAGCCATGTGCCCTACAAAGGTGTGGGGCCGGCATACCAGGACCTGCTCGCCGGCCGGCTGCAATTCATGCTCACCGACCTGGCCAGCGTGCGGCCGTTCATCGACGCGGGCAAGTTGCTGGCGCTGTCCATCACCGACAAGAGTGCCTTGCTGCCCGGCGTGCCGAGCTTCACCGAAGCCGGTTTCGGTGGCATCAAGGCCTTCACCGCGTTTTCGGTGATGGCGCCGGCCAAGGTGCCGCCGGCGCTGGTGCAACGCCTGTCGGCCGAGATCGCCAAGGCCGTGAAGTTGCCGGCCAACGCGGCCAAGCTGGAGCAACTGGCACTGCTGCCGGTGTTCGACACACCGGCGCAGTTTGCGGCGTCGTTGAAGGACGAGCAGCAGAACTGGGGCGCGTTCATTCGCCAGCACAACATCACGCCGGATTGAAGGTGGTGATGACCACGCTGCGCGCCATGACCGAGGCAGAATTTGTAGCCTGGCGTGCCGAGGTGATACCCACCTACGCGGCGGGCAAGGTCGAGTCGGGGCAGTGGCCGCAAGACGAAGCGCTGGCGCGCTCAGTCAAGGAATACGACGAGTTGCTGCCGCAGGGCTTGGCCACGGCCGACAACCATTTCTTCACCATCGTGAACGACGGCGCCATGGCGGTGGGGACGCTGTGGTTCGCGGTGAAGACGAGATTCAATGCGCGCATTGCGTACGTGTTCGACGTTAGCGTTGCACTTGAGCACCAGCGCCAGGGCCACGCGCGTGCGGCCTTCCTGGCGCTGGAAGACGAGGTGCGGCGCCTCGGCCTGAACGGCATCGCGTTGCACGTCTTCGGGCACAACCACGGCGCGCTGGCGCTGTATCAGCAGCTAGGCTTTGCGCCCACCAGCATCAGCATGTTCAAGGCGGTGGCTGCGGCTGGGTGAGCGCAGCACTTCAGGCCGTGAGCTCTTCGATCTGCTCTCGCGCCGAGGTCAGGGCACGCTGTTCGGCTTCCGGCCCCATCGCCAGGCCTTCGGCGTAGACAAACTGGATGTCGGTCATGCCGAGGAAGGCGAACACCATCTTCAGGTACGGCATCTGCGTGTCGGCCGGCGTGTTGCGGTACTGGCCGCCGCGAGTCAACGCGATGTAGACCTTCTTGCCCTTGAGCAGGCCTTCAGGGCCTTTGGCGGTGTACTGGAAGGTGACCTTGGCGCGCGAGATGGCGTCGATCCAGTTCTTCAGCGCCGCGGGCACGCCGAAGTTGTACATCGGCACCCCGAGCACTACCACGTCGGCGGCTTGCAGCTCTTTGATGAGGGCGTCGTCCAGCGCCACGCGCGCGGCTTGCTCGGGCGTGCGCTGATCGACCGGTGAGAAGAGCGCCTGCAGCGCGGCTTCATTCAGCTCTGGATGCGGCGTGCGGCCGAGGTCGCGCACCGTGATGACGGCGGATTTGGGGTCGGACAGCGATGCCTTCACGCGCTGGGTGAGGGCCTTGGCGAGTTGCGTCGAGTGCGAACCTTCGGCGCGGGCACTGGAGTTGATTTGCAGGATGTTCATGGCGGCTGCCTGTGGGTGGTTGACGATGTGGCTACTTTAGTTGTCCCAAATTCAATACGGAAGAGGTAAAAATGGATAACATTGTTCCTTTAACGGCACAGAGAAGCGGCCATGAGCCTCCAACCCAATGACTTGATGCTGTTTGCCCGCGTCGTCGACGAGGGCAGTTTCAGCCGTGCCGCGGTGCGTGCCGGACTGCCGAAGTCGACCGTCTCGCGCCGCGTGGCGGCGCTCGAGGCGCAGCTCGGCGAGAGGCTACTGCTGCGCACCACACGCAAGCTCACGGTCACCGACTTCGGCCACAGCGTGCTCGAGCACGCGCACCAGGTGCTGGCCGAGGTGGATGCCGCCACGGCGCTGGCGCAGCAGCGCCAGGTGCAGCCCAGCGGACGCCTGCGCGTATCGATGCCGGCCGACCTGGCCAATGGCGTGCTCGGCCAGTTGCTGGCGACGTTTGTCGCCAGGCACCCGGCCATCACGCTCGAACTCGATCTCTCGCCGCGGCGCGTCGACCTCATCGGCGAGAACTTCGACCTGGCCTTGCGCATGGGCGACCTGCCCGACGACGCCACTATGGCGG
>JANLYV010000393.1:0-5571 GCA_031365825.1 Rubrivivax sp.
CACCGTGCGCTGTGCAGCAGCAACAAGCGCGCCGCCAACTATGTGTGCCTGGGCGAGACCGATTGGGAAAGCCCCGACGGCGAGCGCACGAAGTACATCCTCAACTTCGGCTCGAACTTCTACGAAGCGCACCAGGGCGCCATCCACGTCGCCAAGCGCATGATCCGCGGTCGCTTTGATAACGGCGCAAAGTTGGTGACATTCGATGTGCGGATGTCCAACACCGCCGGCCGCAGCGACGAGTGGTGGGCACCCAACCCGGGCAGTGACGGCGCGGTGGCCTTGGCCATGGCGCACACCATCATGCAAGCCGGCCAAGCCGACCGCGCTTTCATCGACGACTGGTGCAACGTCAATTCGGCCGACCTGCAGCGCTGGCTGGCGCCGTACACGCCGCAGTGGGCCGAGACCTTGAGCGGCATTCCTGCTGCCGACATCGCGCGTTTGGCGCTGGAATTCGCCGCCGTGCGCCCGGCCTGCGTGGCGTTCACCAACCGCGGCTCGGCCGCGCACTACAACGGCTTCAACAGCGACCGCGCGGTGGTGCTGCTCAACGCCATCGTCGGCAACATCGGCCAGCCCGGGGGCTACTGCTACGGCGAAGAACCGACGCGGGTGCCGCCGCGTGTCTTCCCGCAGCCTATGCCGCGGCCGCCCAACCCCAAGGCCAAGAGCGCCATCGAAGATGCGCCGGAATGGCCGCTGGCCAACAAGTGGCAGCGCATGAAAGTCGGGTCTATCGTCTACGACTACCTGAAGCAGGGCCGCGGCAAGCTGCAGGTCTACATCAGCTACACGCTGGCCGCGCCGCAGACCTGGCCCGAAGGCCGCAGCCTGGTGGTGGAGGTGCTGAAGGACGAGACGCTGATTCCGTTTCACGTCTGCTCTGATGTCGTCTACAGCGAGACCGCGCACTACGCCGACCTGATCCTGCCCGACGCCAGCTACATGGAGCGCTGGGGCTTTGACACGCGCAACAACATGGAGCTGCGCGACTACGTGACGCTGCGCCAGCCCATCGTGCCGCCGCCGGCTGAGTGCAAGAGTTTTGTCGACGTGATGATCGAACTGGGCAAGCGCATTTCGCCCGAGACGGCGAAGTATTTCCAGTTCAAGGACCATGAAGACTGGATGCGCCAGCGCTGCACCGGCCTGACCAAGTTGGTGGGTGAAGACGGCTTCGACTACATGAAGTCGCGCGGTGTCTGGCAGGACATGAGCAAGCCCAAGTACTACACGCTTTTCAATTGGGAACTCAGTGCCAGCCAATTGCGCGACACCCGCGTCGACGAGGCCACGAGAACGGTCTGGCGCAAAGGCGCCGATGGCCGCGAGGAAGCGGTGGGCATCATGCATGCCGGCAAAGCGCGGCGCGGTTTTGCCACGCCCTCCAGGCGCTTCCAGATCTTCAGCCAGGACGTGGCCGATGCCGCCAAGGCGCTGGCCTTCCCCGAACCCTACGGCGCCGGCATGCCGGGCTGGTTCGCCGTGCCTTCGATGCAAGCCATGGGGCCGGACCATCTGCACCTGATCACCTTCAAATGGAACGTGCACACGCAGGGCCGCACGGCGTCGCAGAAGTACTTGACCGAGATCGTGCACCACAACCCGCTGTGGATGAACACGGCCACCGCAGCGGCGCGCGGTTTGAAAACGGGCGACCTGGTGGAGATCACCACTTGGCGCGGTGCCGCCCATGCCTACCAACACCACAGCGCCAAGCCCGGCGAGGCCATCGGCAAGGAAGTGGTGCCGGTGTTCGTCACCGAAGGCATTCACCCACGCGTCATCGCCCTGTCCAACAGCCTGGGCAACTTTGCCCACGGCCGCGCCGGCAACGGCAAACGCGGGCCACGTGAAGACTTCGCCGGCTTCGACGACAAGGTCATCGCCGAGGACCAGGATCTCTCTGAAGACATGTGGTGGGGTGCAGGCACGAGCCTGTGGTCGCGCCTGACGGGTGCCGGCAACGGCCTGGGCGTGGGCTACAACATCAACGCCATCCTGCCGATCTACCCGACGCCGCTGGTGGGCATGCAGGGTTGGTACGACACCGTGTGCACCGTGCGCAAGGTGTGAGCGAATGGAACGTGACGTCCACCTCAGGTATTACAATTTCCAGCCAAGTCATACTCACGCGAGGTAAGTTGATGGCATACACATTGACGACCAAGTCGCAGGTCACGCTACCCAAAGCCATTCGCGAGCATCTGCAGGTGGCGCCGGGCGACGCCGTCAGCTTCAAGATCGCTGCCGACGGCAGCGTCCGCGTCGAACCCGTTACGCAAGCGAGCGCGACGCAGACACGCAAGCTGGCCGCGGCGCGCAGGCGCTTCGGCGCGTTGCGCGGTAGTGGCGGCCACGGCAGCGCAGATGGCACCGATGCGGTGATGCGCATGCTGCGTGGCTATGAAGATGACGCGAAGGATCCCGGCTTCGCTGCACCCAAGGCTGGCCGCAAAGCGTGATCCTGGTTGATACCTGCGTGTTGTTGGATGTCAGCACGAATGACCCCCATTGGCGCGACTGGTCGATCGAACAATTGGCGCAGTGGAGCGTGCGCGGCCCGCTGCTCATCAACCCACTCATCTTCGCCGAGTGGTGCACGGACTTTGAGAGTTATGCCGCCGCAGCCGCGGCGCTGGCCGGCTTTGGCTTGCAATGGACCGATATGCCGCGCGAAGCGCTGTACCTGGCAGCGCAGGCCCACAGGAGGTACCGGCGCCGCGGTGGCACGCGCGCCATGGTGCTGCCGGATTTCCTCATCGGTGCACATGCGGCGGTGGCCGGCGTGCCGCTGCTGACGCGGGACCGCAGGCGCTTCGACGCCATATTCGTCGGGCTGGAGATCGTGGCACCGCAGGGTCGAATTTAGGAGGCGCAAGCTCGTCGGCAACTCGTCGGCAACAAAGGGTCGGCAGGCAGCAGGTGCCACGACGGGCGCCATACGGATTCGCGATCAAGCGATAAGGAACCACCGTTCGCCCTGAGCCTGTCGAAGGTCTTCGACAAGCTCAGGGCGAACGGAGTTCTTATATTGCTGAAAGCGAGTCGGTATCAGTCCCGTGCCGAAGTCTCTGTGCCTGAGTACTGGGTTGACGCAGGCGAGAAACTTTGCTGCCCGGGCGAGCCTGGCACGGCTTGCAATTCGGCCAGCCAGGGCATGGCCGAGTGCTGCCAGATCTGCGCCGACGGCTTGAGTTGCGCGCGCTGCGACACGCAGCCCAGGCGAATGACCACCGACGTCGGGTTTTCGGGCGCCGTGGCGTACAGCGGCGTGCCGCATTCGGGACAAAACACCTGAGCGCGGAGATTGCCGCTTTGCGCGACCTTGACGTAACTCTTGGGCTGGCCGCGCACGACGAAGCTGGCGAAGGGTGCCACTGCGATGGCGCGAAAGGGCGAGCCGGAAAGCACCTGGCAATCGCTGCAATGGCAGACCATGACCCTTGCAGGATCAATCTCGGCGGTGAATGAAATCAAGCCGCAATGACAGGCGCCGTCGATATGCATGAGGAGTCTCGCGGTGGCAGGGTTGGAATTGAAGCGACACCTGAATCACCGGCTTGAATTCAAGCGGCTCACTTGATGTCAGCGCCACGGGATTGCAGCCACTCGCGCAATACCGAACGGTGGCAATGCGATTCGTCTTCGCAATAACAGCCTACCGACAATGGGCTGGTATGCGACAAGGCCGCGAGCAGGTTCAGCGAATGTTGTGCCTCGGGCGCCGACATCTCCGCCTTGTAGGCCTTGATGAAATCGGCCCAGTCTTTGACGGTGGTTGCCGCCTGTCCCAGCTTCATGGTCTGCACGCTCGGCGCCAGCACGGGAAACCAGACGTCGTACCAATTGCCCGATCCGAACTGGCTCTTGGGCACACCACGCGGCGGCCGCCTCACGGTGCCGATGCGCGTGCCTTCGTCGGGCGCGCGGGCGCTGCCAAGACGCACGATGCGGATGGCCATCGTCAGCGCCTGGTGCCACGCGGCCAGGCCGCGGCTTGAGCCAGCGAATCGCGTATCGCCTCACCATGTTCGTCCAGGTGCGGCGGTGGAAACTCACTCATCGCGCGCTGGCCGTCAAAACGCATCGGGCTGGCGACCATCGGCACGGCACGGCTCCTGGCATCGGGCAAGCGCTGCTGCATCGCGCGGTGCTGCACCTGCGGGTGGGCAAACACCCCCGGCAATTCCAGGATGGGCGCGCAGGGCACGGCGTTGGGCTCGAGCAGCGCGAGCCATTCCTGCGTCGTGCGCTCGAGCATCCAGCCGGCCAGGATGGCCACCAGTTCGTCGCGGTGTTCGAGCCGCTGGCTGTTGTCGCAATAACGTTCATCCTGACCGACATCGGCATGCCCGGCGAGCTGGCAGAAGCGCACGAACTGGCCGTGGTTGCCGGTGGCCAGCACGATGTGCCCGTCCTTCGTCGCAAACACCTGGTAGGGCACGATGTTGATGTGTGCGTTGCCCATGCGCTTGGGCGTCTTGCCGCCGACGAGGTAGTTGCTCGCCTGGTTGGCGAGCATGGCCACCTGCACGTCGAGCAGCGCGGCGTCGATGTGGCGGCCGCGGCCGGTGCGCGCGCGCTCGAGCAAGGCTGCGAGGATGGCCGTCACCGAGTACACGCCGGTGAAGAGATCGGACACGGCCACGCCCACCTTCTGCGGCTCGCTGCCGGGCGTGCCGTCGCGCTCGCCGGTGACGCTCATCAGCCCGCCGGTGGCCTGGATGGCGAAGTCGTAGCCGGCTGCCGCCGCATACGGCCCGTCCTGGCCGAAGCCGGTGATCAAGCAGTACACCAGGCCGGGGTTGAGGGCTTGCAGGCTGGCCGCATCGAGACCGTATTTGGCGAGCTGGCCGACCTTGTAGTTCTCGATCAGCACGTCGGCCTCGCGTGCCAGCGCGCGCACGAGATCGGCGCCTTCGCGGCTGGCGAGGTCGATGGCGATGGAACGTTTGCCGCGGTTGGCGCTGAGGTAATACGCCGCCATCTGTTCGCTCTTCTCGCCCCACCACGGCGGGCCCCAGGCGCGCGTGTCGTCGCCGCTTTCGGGGCGTTCGACCTTGATGACATCGGCGCCGTAGTCGGCCAGCAACTGCCCGGCCCAGGGGCCGGCGAGCACGCGCGACAGGTCGAGCACGCGCGTGCCGTGCAGCAGCTGCGGCGCGCTCATCAGATGAAGGCCTGGATGCCGGTGATGGCGCGGCCGAGGATCAGCGCGTGGATGTCGTGCGTGCCCTCGAAGGTGTTGACGACTTCGAGGTTGACGAGGTGCCGCGCCACGCCGAATTCGTCGCTGATGCCGTTGCCGCCCATCATGTCGCGCGCCACGCGGGCGATGTCCAGCGCCTTGCCGCAGCTGTTGCGCTTCAGGATCGAGGTGGCTTCGACCGAGGCCGTGCCAGCATCTTTCATGCGCCCGAGCTGCAGGCAGCCCTGCAGCCCCAGGCTGATCTCGGTCAGCATGTCGGCCAGCTTCTTTTGCACCAGCTGGTTGGCGGCGAGTGGCCGGCCGAATTGCTGGCGGTCCATCACGTATTGGCGCGCCCTGTGCATGCAGTCTTCGGC
>JANLYV010000528.1:0-3605 GCA_031365825.1 Rubrivivax sp.
GCAGCGACGGCGCGGGTTACGCGCTGTGGGCCGAGATGGTGATGCTGCTCGACGCCAGCAACGCGCGCCTGGCCGCACGCATGGCGCGCGCCATGGACCGCTGGCGCAGCCTGGCCGAGCCCTATCGCAGCTTGGCGCGCGCCGCGATCGAACGCGTGGCGGCAAAGGCTGAACTGAGCAACGATGTGCGCGAAGTGGTGATGTATGCACTGGATGCCTGAGCTGCTGCTGCGCCTTGGCCAAGCAGGGGCTGCGTGATGGGCACGCTCTATCTCGTGCGTCACGGCCAGGCATCGTTTGGTGCTGCCGACTACGACCAGCTAAGTGAGCTCGGGGCAGGCCAATGTCGGCGCCTGGGCGAGTACTTCGCCGCGCGCGGGCGGCGTTTTGAAGCGGTGCTGCGCGGCTCGCTCAAGCGCCACGAGCAGTCACTGAAGGCCATCGCCGCAGGTTTGGGCGGCGCGCCCAAAGCCACGGTCTGGCCAGGTCTGAACGAATACGACAGCGAGGCCGTGATTCGAACCGTACACGACGGCCCATTGCAGCCGGCGCGCACGCGTGATGAGTACCGGCAACACTTCCGGTTGCTGCGTCAGGGCCTGCAGCGATGGGCGTCGGGCGAGCTGAACCCCCAGGGCATGCCCAGCTTCGAGGCCTTCGCGCGCGGCATCGTCGAAGCACTGGACCATGTGCGCACGCAGCACACAGGTGACGTGTTGCTCGTCTCAAGCGGCGGACCGATCTCGACCGCCGTCGCGCATGTCCTTGGCGCGCCGGGCCAGGCCATGATCGAGCTCAACCTGCGCCTGCGCAACAGCGCATTGACCGAGTTCGCATACACACCCAAGCGCCACACCCTGCACAGCTTCAACCACCTGCCGCACCTCGACGCCGCCGGGCTCGCCGAGTGGGTCACCTACACCTGAGCCCCGCAGTCGCGCCGCACCGCACCGCTATAATCTTGCGCTTTACGCCGGTGTAGCTCAGTTGGTAGAGCAGCGCATTCGTAATGCGAAGGTCGGGAGTTCGACTCTTCTCACCGGCACCAGATGACATCAAGTCGTCAACGACTGAGGCCACCCGATGCGGTGGCTTTTTCTTGGGTGCGGCGCGCAACCATCAATGCCGTGCCTGCAGCGATGACGGCGCTGCGTTTGATCCCTATCGAGAGCCCGGCACCGATCCGCACATCGGGCATCCTGTGGCGGCAAGGCAGCGACCGCGAGGCGCCGGTGCGTTCCCGTTCGCGGTGATCGTGCGCAAGACGGCACCCGGAAACAGCTTGGGGCGGACTGCGCCGAACTGACATTTTTCCTAGGCCCGCCCGGGGATCCACACGAGCCGGTTGTCGCCGCAGTGTTGTGCGACGATTCAGTGGCGCCTATCGCGTCCCCGTCTCGTTCCTCTTGCCGGCACACCCCATGACACGCCTGCCCCAACTCAGCGACGACCAGGTCGGTCCACCCGAACTTGTAGCAGCCATCAAGAAGCGACGCGGCGGCGCTTTGGTGGGAGCTGGACCGGCTGCTGCTGCACAGCACCGCAGTGGCCACCGGTTGGGGCGAGTTGATGGGGCGCGTACGCGGCGCATTGCAGGTGCCGCCGCTGCTGCGCGAGCTGGCCATGTGCGGCGTGGCCGTGCTCACTGGCGCGGACTACGAGATGCACCACCACGCGCCGCTGTACCTGCAGGCCGGCGCATCGGATGCGCAGTTGGCGGCGTTGCGCTGCCTGCGCGACGGCGCACAGAACGACCCTGTATTCGACGCCGATCAACGCGCGGTGCTGGCCCTGGTGGTGGAGATGACACGCCACGTGACCGTGCATGACGCCACGTTTGCGGCCGCGCGCAAGGTGTTGGGCTCGGATCAGTCGATGCTGGAGATGGTCACCGTGATTGCGTCGTACAACATGGTCGCGCGCATCCTGGTGGCAATGAAGCTGGAGCCTGAAGGGTCCGCAAACGTGATTGGCGACCCAAATTTATCGGCACCCCAATGAAAAAAGGCGACGCACCGATACGGTGGTCGCCCATGTGCCAAGGCCGCCAAGCGGCCGCGTGGCGCAGCGTTCTTACTTCTTCACAGGTGCTGTCGGGGCAATGGCCTCGCCAGCCGGGGTCAACTGCTTCTTCTTGTTGGCGTCGACGGTCTCGGCCTTGACTTCGGCGCGGGCCTTGGTCGACTTGGCGTCCTTGGCAGCGGCCGGGCCGGCTTCGCCAGCAGGCACGATCTCGTGCTTCTTGTTTGCGTCCTTGGTTTCGGCCTTGACGTCGGCGCGAGCCTTGGTTGACTTGGCTTGCTTGGGCGCAGCGGGACCAGCTTCACCCGCGGGCGTCAGCTCTTTCGCCTTGCTGGCTTCTTTCGTCTCTGCCTTGACATCGGCGCGAGCCTTTTCTTGCGCGAACGACGGTGCGGAAAGCAGCGCGACGGCGGCGGCAGCAACGATCGACAGAACGGTCTTCATGGTCATAGAGTTCTCCTGAGTGGTTGAGGGTACGTGCACTGGGACGAAAGATCCAACCGCCCGGACCGCCGACCCTGAATGGTCATCAACACGGTCCGGCGCCCTCGCGCCGAATCTAACTAGGCCTGGGGCATGGATTCTAGGCGGACTGCTGCTGGCGGCAGTGCCAAGCAGCCTTCGCGCGTCGAATCTGAGCGGCATAACGTTGGGCCGGCGCGACTGGCCGACACATAGCCGCAACTTTTTTTGCCTGAGTCGCCGCTGGTCATTTGGCTTGCCGTCGCCAATCACGCAGCGCTGCCAATGTGTTGTCCACGTGTTTGGCGGGATTCAGACTCATGTAGCTGTAAAGCACGCGGCTGTCAGGCGCGATGACGTAGGACAGCCGGTTGGCGAAATCGGGCCGGGTCTGCATCACGGCATCGAAGGACTTCATGATCGACTTCTTCTCGTCGCTGGCAACCGCAAACTTGCCATTGCATGCCATGACCGAGAAGCGCGACAACAGGTCGATGTCGTCGCCAGAGACACCGACCACCGTCGCCCCGAGGGCCTGGAACTGCAAGGTCGCTTCGGCGAATTCATGGGCTTCCATCGAGCAGCCCTCAGTGAATGCCGCCGGGAAGAAGTACAGCACGACCGGGCCTTTGGCCAGAGCCTCGGAAAGCGAAAACCTAAAGGGTTGCCCGGCCAATGCAGCGCTGGTGGTGAAGTCGGGCGCGCGTTCGCCAATGTCCAACGCGGCGACGGCACCACTTGTCGTTGTGCTCAGCGCGAAAGTCAGCGCAGCAAAACGCATCGAACTCTTGGCCATCCACATCGCAAGCCTCCGGAATGAGCAACTACGTCGAAAAATTCTGCCAGAGCAAAGATGCCCGAGCGGCCATGGGGTCAAGAGGTGTTCTACCACCCCGCCGGCAACTTGCGCATCAGGGCGATCTGGCGGCTCTGCAATGAGACATAGCCGCCCTCGGTAAGCTGTTTGAAGATGCG
Source organism: Rubrivivax sp. (assembly GCA_031365825.1). Lineage (GTDB taxonomy): Bacteria > Pseudomonadota > Gammaproteobacteria > Burkholderiales > Burkholderiaceae_C > Rubrivivax. The sequence goes on from JANLYV010000528.1 coordinate 3,460, forward strand.
GCTGACCATCTCGCGCGACGCGCCGACGCGGTCGGCGATGTCTTGCTGCGTCAGCCGCTCGCGAACACGGCGCTCGCCGCCTTCGACCGGGTCGGACAAGTCACCGAGCAGGCGGATCACGCGCGCGTAGACGTCTTCGAGCGCCA
>JANLYV010000535.1:0-18207 GCA_031365825.1 Rubrivivax sp.
GGCCGCCGGCGCCATCAGCTGCGCCAACGCGCAGGAGGTGGCGGCGCAGGCCGACATCGTCTTCCTGATGCTGCCCGACACGCCCGACGTGCAGCGCGTGCTCTTCGGCGAACACGGCGTGGCGCTGGGGCTGACGCCGAAAAAGACGGTGGTCGACATGAGCAGCATCTCGCCGCTGGAGACCAAGGACTTCGCCGGCAGGATCAACGCGCTGGGCTGCGACTATCTCGACGCACCGGTCTCGGGCGGCGAGGTCGGTGCCAAGGCGGCGTCACTGACCATCATGGTCGGCGGCAGCGACGAGGGCTTCGCCCGCGTCAAGCCGCTGTTCGAACTGATGGGCAAGAACATCACCCATGTCGGCGGCAATGGCGACGGCCAGACGACCAAGGTGGCCAACCAGATCATCGTGGCGTTGAACATCGCCGCGGTGAGTGAAGCACTTGTCTTCGCCAGCAAGGCCGGCGCCGACCCGGCCAAGGTGCGCCAGGCGCTGATGGGCGGCTTTGCCGCCAGCCGCATTCTCGAAGTGCATGGCGAACGCATGATCAAGCGCACGTTCAACCCAGGTTTTCGCATCGCGCTGCACCAGAAGGATCTGAACCTGGCGCTGCAGGGTGCCAAGGCGCTGGGCGTAAGCCTGCCGCAGACGGCCGGTGCGGCGCAGCTGATGCAGGCCTGTGCCGCCAACGGCATGGGCCAGCTCGACCACTCGGCGCTGGTGCGCGCGCTGGAGCTGATGGCCGGCTTCGAGGTCGGCCAGAGCCCGGGCTGATCTGCGACGGGGCCGCGCCGGCAGCCTTACTTGCCGGGTATGCGCTGGCTGTGCAACGCCACGCGCCGGCCCGACTTCTTGCGCATGCGGATGTTGAGCATCTCCACGCCCAGCGAAAAGGCCATGGCGAAGTAGATGTAGCCCTTGGGCACATGGTGGTCGAAGCCTTCGGCCACCAGCACCACACCCACCACCACCAGGAACGACAGCGCCAGCATCTTGATGGTCGGATGTTCCGAGACGAAGCGGCCGATGGCGCCGGCAAACAGCATCATCAACGCCACCGAGCCGATGACGGCGGCGATCATGATGCGCACGTCGTCGACCATGCCCACCGCGGTGATGATCGAGTCAAGCGAGAACACCAGGTCGACGACCATGATCTGCATGATCACCGCCGCCAGCGCGGCCTTGGCTGCGGCCGGGCCGTGCGCCTCCTCAGAACCTTCGATCGACTGGTGCACTTCGGCCGTGCTCTTCCAGATGAGGAACAGCCCACCCAGGATGAGGATCAGGTCGCGGCCCGAGAGAGCCTGCCCAGCCACGGTGAACAGCGGCTCGACCATGCCCACCACCCACGACAGCGCGAGCAACAGGCCGATGCGCATGAACATCGCCATGAAGAGGCCCAGCCGCCGCGCGAATTCCTGCTTCGCCTTGGGCAGCTTGTCGACCAGGATGGCGATGAAGATGATGTTGTCGATGCCCAGCACCAGCTCCAGCGCGGTGAGCGTGGCGAAGGCGATCCAGGTCTGGGGGTCGGTCAGCAGTTCGATCATGGAGCAGGCGTTGTGCGGTGGGTGGCGACCAGAATGCTGCCACGATGAATACGTTCACTGAGCACACAACCCCCTATTGGCAGGGGCTAATGCCAGCGGCGGCAGCGGTGCCGGGGCCGCCGTGGCGCATGGCCTACCCGGCGCGGCTGAGCGATGGCCGCGTGCTGATGTTGCCCATCCGCGCCTTGCCGGGCGCACCGACGCATGGCGTGGCGTCACTGCTCATCAACCAGGCTTCGTTCGACGTGGCCGAGGTACTTGCGCAGATGCTCGCGGCACAGGTGGCACCGCTTCGGCCCGAGCTCGTCGTCGGCCTGCCCACGCTGGGCCTGACGCTGGCCGCCGCGGTCGCGCGCCATCTCGGCCACACGCGCTTCGTGCCGATGGGCACGTCGCGCAAATACTGGTACGACGATGCCTACGCCGCCAAGGTGGTGTCCATCACCAGCCCGGGCGTGGTGAAGACGGTCTACCTCGACCCGCATCTGCTGCCGCTGCTACGCGGCCGGCGCGTGCTCATGATCGACGACGCCGTCAGCAGCGGCAGCACGGCGCTGGCTCCGTGGCAGCTGCTGGACGCGCTTGGCGCCGAGGTGCTGGGCATGGGCGTGGCCATGCGCCAGGGCCGGCGCTGGGTGCAGACGCTGGGCGAAGAGCGTGCCGCGCGGGTGTTCGGCGTGTTCGACAGCCCGCTGTTGCAGCTTGCCGCCGACGGTTGGGTCGAATCCGACCCACAACCTCAAGCCAGCGTGTAGTCGCCCCAATCGGGCCGCTTCAGGCCGCGCAGGTACTCGCCCGTGAAGCCCGGCCACAGCGCGGTGATCTTGCCGCCGTCGACGCGGTACCAGCTGCGGCAATGGCTCCACACCGAACCGGCCAGGCGCGACTGCAGCTCGGCGTTGTGCTGCCGGTGAACGTCCTCGCGCACGCGGATGCTGCGCCCCTGCATGGCCCGCACGCGCGCCATCGCGCGGATGGCGAAGTCGACCTGCGCCTCGATGTAGAGCAGCGTCGAGGTGTGCCCCGTGCCGGTATTGGGGCCGAGCATCAGGAAGAGGTTGGGGAAGCCCGCCACCGTGACACCGCGGTAGGCCTCGGGCCCGCTCGCCCAGGCGGCAGCCAGCGTGCGGCCGTCGACGCCCTGCACCTGCAGCGAGGCCAGCAGGTGCGTGGTATCGAAGCCGGTGGCACAGACCACCGCATCGATTTCGCGCTCGCGTCCATCGTCGCTGACGATGCCGCGCGCCGTGAAGTGGTGGATGCCGGTGGTGACCAGTTCGACGTTGGGTCGCGCCAGCGCGCTGTAGAAGTCGTTCGAATAGATGATGCGTTTGCAGCCCAGCGGGTGCGGCGGCTTGAGCTTGTCACGCAGCACCGGGTCGGCCACTTGCTGCTCGAGCAAGCGCCGCGCCATCTTCAGCATCTGCCGCCGTGCGGCCGTGCCCTCGTCGAAACCGCGCCGCCCGAGTTCGAGCAGGCCGTACCAGAGGGCGCGCACGCCGCGCATGTACAGCGGCACCTGCGCCAGCATGCGGTCCAGCGCGTGATAGCGCCGGTCCAAACGTGGCATGACCCAGTTGGCGGTGCGCTGGAAGACGTGCAACTGCGCGGCGGTGCGCGCCAGAGGCGGCACCAGCTGCGACGCCGTCGAGCCGGTGCCGATGACGGCCACACGCCGGCCCTGCAATGGCACGCCACCATCCCATCGCGCCGAGTGCAGCTTGTCGCCCAGGAAGGCGGCCAGGCCGGGGATGTCGGGCCAGCGCGCCTGGCTCAGCGGCCCGGTGCTGCAGACGAAGAACCGGGCATCGAGCTGCATGCCGGAAGTGGTGGCTATGCGCCATCGGCCACTGCCTTCGTCGAAGACCGCACTTTGCACGCTGTGGCCCAGGCGCAGGTGCGGCCGCACCTGGTACTTGTCGGCGCAATGCTCCATGTAGGCATGGATCTCGGCGGCGGCGGCGAAGCGGCGGCGCCAGCGCGGGTTGGCCTCGAAGGCGAAGCTGTACAGCGGCGCGGGCACGTCGACATGCGCACCGGGGTAGCGGTTGTCCCACCAGGTGCCGCCCAGGCCGGCGGACTTCTCCAGGATGACGAAGTCGTGCACGCCGGCACGCTTGAGCTGGATCGCCATGCACAGGCCCGACATGCCGCCGCCGAGGATCACGACCTCGTGCGGCCGCACTGAAGTGTTGGCCGGCAGCGGTACGGCATCGACCTGTTCGCCGACGAATCGGCTGGCGCGGGCGATGGCCTCGTCGGCGCTCTTCAGCACACCGGCATGGGCCTGGAAGACATGCCAGCGCTGCGCCGTGACTTCGCATTGCACGTTCACTTTGGACGTTAGCAAGGCCTCGTGCAGGCGCAAGGCCTCGTGATGCAGCAGCTCGTCGGTGCCGACCTGGATCAGCACCGGCGGCAGCCCGCGCAGGTCGGCGTGCAGCGGTGAGGCCCCGGGGTGAGTGGCGTCGGTCTCGCCGAGATACAGGCGCGCGCACTCACGTGCCCAATCGGCGTCGAGCATGGCCTCGCCCGCCACCGGCGTGGCCGGCGCCTGACGCAAGGTCATGTCGACCCAGGGTGAAAAGAGCAGCAGCGCGGCCGGCAGCGGGTGGCCGCCATCACGCAGCGCCAGCGCGGTGGCCAGGGCCAGGCCACCGCCGGCGGAATCACCCGCGATGACCAGCGGGCCTCGCGCAAACAGCGCCAGCGCGGCCGCCAGGCTGTCTTGCACCGCCGCGGGGAAGCGGTGTTCGGGTGCCAGGCGGTAGTCAAGCGCAAACACCGCCATGCCGCTGCCTAACGCCAGGCGCGAGGTGACATTGCGGTGGGTGGCCGCCGCGCCGACACAGTACGCGCCGCCGTGCAGGTACAAAAGCGTGCCGCGGCGCGGCGCGCCGCTGGCGCCATGTGCAGACAGGCGCACCCATTCACCCGGCACGCCACCCAGCGTGTCCGGCTCGAAGCGCGCGCCGCGCGGCAAGAGCGTGGTCTTGGACAGCGTGGCGAGCCGGCGCCGCTGTGTCGCGATGGCCACGCCGGGCATGAAGACCGGCTTCAACAAAGCGCGCAATGACGCGCGCAGCAGGCCCGCTTTCAGCCGCTCGCCAACACCTTGAGGCACGAATTCGGAGACGGCCATGCGCAAGCTCCACACATCGAACGCGGCATTGTCAACGGCAGCGGCGCGGCTATATTGCCGCCATGCCGCACCTCGTGTTGCTCTACAGCCGGAACTTCGAGCCGCTGACCGACATGGACCAGCTGTGCCGCAAGCTTTGCGACGCCATGCTCACGGTGCGTGATGAAAGCGGCGTGCAGGTCTTCCCCACCGGCGGCACGCGCGTGCTGGCCTTTCCAGCCGCCCACCACGCCGTGGCCGACGGTGCGCGCGAGTACCTCTTCATGTACATGAACGTGCGCATGGCCAAAGGCCGCAGCGCGATGGTGCACAAGGCCGTGGGCGAGGCGGTGGCCGGCGCGGCGCGCGCGCACCTCGACGCGCTGTACGACACGCAGTTCATCGGCTTGACGGTGCAGGTGGATGAAGGGCACGAGGTCTTCGACGCCAAGCTCAGCACCATCCACCCTCTCTTTCAAAGTTTGATCCAAAGTTAGTTCCAAAGCCCAACCCGAGATCGACCATGAGCCAACCCTTCGCACGCCCCGCGCGCTTCAACCCCGAAGAGTGGGAGGCGCGCGTGCAGCTCGCCGCGGCCTACCGCATCTTCGACCGCATGGGCTGGACCGAGCTCATCTACAACCACATCTCGCTGCGCGTGCCGGGCGAACCCGGCCACTACCTGATCAACCCCTACGGCCTGCACTACAGCGAGGTCTGCGCGTCCAACCTGGTGAAGGTCGACGTCAAGGGAAACATCGTCGGCGCCAGCGACTGGCCCATCAACCCGGCGGGCTTCACCTTCCACGGTGCCATCCACGAAGCCGCGCCGAATGCGCATTGCGTGATGCACATCCACACCACGCCGACGATGGCCGTGTGCTGCCACGAGAACGGCCTGGTGTTCAACAACTTCTACGCCGCGCAGCTCTATGGCAAGGTGGCGTACCACGAGTTCGAGGGCATCACGGTGCACATGGATGAAGGCCCGCGTGTGGTGGCCAGCGCCGCCGGCAAGCCCATCCTGCTGCTGCGCAGCCACGGCCCGGTGGTGATGGCGCACACGGTGGCCGCGGCCTTCGTCATGACCTGGGTGGTGCAGCGCGCGTGCGAGGTGCAGCTGGCCACCATGGCCATGGGCCCGGCACGCGCCATCGCCAAGGACATCCTCGAATCCTGCGTGCGCGATTCGCTGCAATTCGTGCCCAAGGCGGGGGTCGGGCAGGACGCCTTCGACGCGATGCAGCGGCTGGTGGACCGCGTGGACCCGTCTTACCGCAGCTGAGCTCGGCAGTGGTGCAGCTGACCTGGTGGTGGTGCCGGGCATCATCTCGCACGCCGAAGCCAACTGGCAGTACCCAGCCTATGCCGCCATGCTGCGACAGCTCGCGCAGCGCTTTCGCATCATCATCTTCGACAAGCGCGGCCAGGGCATGTCGGATCGCTTCGAAGGTGCGCCGACGATCGATCAAATTGACGTGCGTGCCGTGTTGCCGCAAGTGCGCCGCCCGACGCCCATCATCCAGCGCCGAGGTGACCGCGTGGTGAGCTGCGCCAACGGCCGCTTTCTGGCCGACCACATCCCCGGTGCCACCTGCCTCGAGCTGCCCGGTGCCGACCACTTCGCCCCCGAAGGCGACTGCGCCGCCATCGTCGACGCCATCGTCGGCTTTGCGCAGACGAACTCGCTGCGCCCGCCCGAGCACGATGCGCAGCGCTGGCTCGCCACCGTGTTCTTCACCGACATCGTGGGCTCGACCGCGCAGGCCGCGGCCTTGGGCGACGTCACCTGGCGCGAGCTGCTGCAGCGCTTTCACGCCATGGGTGCGCGCCAGCTCGAAACCCATCGCGGGCGCTTGATCGACACCGCCGGCGATGGCCTATTTGCCACCTTCGACGGCCCTGCGCGCGGTGCGCTGTGCCCTGGCGATGGTCGCCGACGCCGCCGGTTTTGGCCTCAGGCTGCGCGCCGGCCTGCACACTGGCGAGGTCGAAACCACCGGCGCCAAGGTCAGCGGCATGGCCGTGCACATCGGCGCGCGCGTGATGTCGCAAGCCGCCGATGGGCAGGTGTGGGTGTCGTCCACCGTGCGCGACCTGGTGGCGGGCTCAGGCCTCAAATTTCAAGCCCGGGAAGCGCACAGCCTCAAAGGTGTGCCCGGGGAATGGGTCTTGTGCAGGGCTTTGGAAGGCGTGGCCGAATAGGATGAGGCGGCGCTTGGCGGCTGGCGGCGAGCGGCCACGACCAGCCACTTGCAACAAGTGTCCGAAGCGGTCCTTCGATCCAACTATCGTCACGACTCCGTTCCGATCACATCGAAGAACGCCCTCACCATTCGCGTGTCGCGCCGCTCCGCCAAGCACACGACATGGGCAAAGGTGCGGACCTGCGCGTCGCTGATGCGCACCGCATGCAGGCCGGGCCCCGGCACGTACTCCACTTCGGACACCGCGGCCACGCCGACGCCTTGCACCACGGCCTCGCGGATGATCTCGCGGCTGGCGACCTCCATCACCACTTCTGGATCCACCTTGGCGGCCTTGAGCGCCGCTTCGATCGCCTTGCGCGTGGTCGAGCCGGGTTCGCGCAGGATCAACTTCTCGCCCTGCAGCTCGGCGGTGCGGATGCTGCGCCGGCGGGCGAAGCGGTGGGTGCTGGAACAGAAGATGACCACGGGGTGTTCGCTGTAGGGCACGGAGACGAAGCGCCTGTCGCGAAACACCTGCGCGAGCACACCCACGTCGGCGCTGTAGTCGAGCAGGCGGTCGAGAACTTCCTGCGAGTTGCCCGTGCTGACCGAGACCTTGATGCCGGGATAGCGCTGGTTGAACGCCACCAGCATCTTCGTCACATGCGACGGCCCGACCGCTGCCACACGCAGATGCCCGGAGCGCAGTTCGCCGGCGTCTCGCAGCAGCTGCACCGAATCGGCTTCGAGACTGAAGATCTGGCGCGATAGCTGCAACAGACGTTCGCCGATCTCCGTCGGCCGCACGCGCCTGCCGGTGCGGTGGAAGAGTTCGACCTTGTAGAGGTCCTCGAGCTGGCGAACCTGCGTCGTCACCGTCGGCTGGCTGACGTGCAGGCTCTCTGCGGCACGTGTGAAGCTGCCGGCCGTGGCCACAGCGTGGAAAGACCGCAATTGAGTCAGGCGCATGACAGAACCCTGCGTGTTATCCCGGGTGAACTATAGATGCAGTGAATGCATCGGTTCAAAAAGTTGAATTTGCAAAATAGACCCGCCGGGCCGAAAGTTGCGCTGCACGCCGCAGATCCGTCACATTGGGCGGCGACGATGGACCACTTCAACAGATCGCACAGGAGACAGACATGACATTGACAAGGCGCAAGCTTCTCGCCGTTGCACCGGCCCTGCTGGCAACATCGCTGGTCGCGTTCACGCCGGTGGCCAGGGCCGCCGACACCTTGACCGTCGGCCTCATCCCGTCCGAGGACTCGCGCGCCATGATCGCCAACAGCCAGGCGATGATGGACATGCTGAGCAAGTCGCTCGGCATGCCGGTCAAGCCCTTCGTTGCCGCCGACTACAACGGCGTGATCGAAGCGCTGCGCTCCAAGCGCCTCGACGTGGCCTACCTCGGCCCCTTCTCCTACGTGCTCGGCACGACGGTCGCCGACATCGAGGCCTTCGCGGTGGCCGAGACCAAGAAAGCGGGGCGAACCTTCTACTACTCGCTGATCGTCGCCCACAAGGACAGTGGCATCAAGACGGTGGCCGACTTGAAGGGCAAGACCTTCGCCTTCGTCGATCCGAGCTCGACCTCGGGTCACCTGTTCCCCAAGGCCGGCCTGATGAAGGTGGGCTTCAACACCGACAAGGACTTCGGCCGCGTCATCTTCTCGGGTTCGCACGACTCCAACGCTGTGGCGGTGCAGAACAAGCGGGTCGACGCCGTGGCGATCGCCGACCGCATCCTCGACGCAGCCATCGCCAAGGGCCTGGCCAAGCGCGAGGACCTGGTGGTGGTCTGGAAGTCGGACCCGATCCCCGAGTCGCCGATGGTCTGGCGCAAGGACCTCGACCCTGCGCTGAAGAAGCGCATCCAGGCGGCCTTCCTCGAGGTCAAGAACATCCCCTGGTCGGATCAGGGCGAGCTGAACGGCTTCCACCCGACCAACGACGCAGCCTACAACGTGATCCGCGACACCGCCAAGCTGCTCAACCTCGACCTGAGGAAGATGAAGTGATCAAGATCCGCGGATTGACCAAACGCTACGGCGAGTTCGACGCCCTCAAGGGCATCGACCTCGACGTGGCATCCGGCGAATTCCTCGTCGTGCTCGGGCCTTCGGGGGCCGGCAAGTCGACATTGCTTCGATGCATCAACCGGCTTGCCGAGCCGACCCAGGGCGACATCCATGTCGATGGCCAACTGGCGACGTCCGATGCCGCCAGCCTGCGCAAGCTGCGCCTGAAGGTCGCGATGATCTTCCAGCACTACAACGTGGTGCCGCGCCTGTCGGTGCAGAAGAACGTGCTCACCGGCCGCCTCGGTGCCGTGCCGTCACTGCTGTCCTGGCTGCAGGTCTTCCCGCGCAAGGATGTCGCCATCGCGCAAGAGTGTCTGCGCCGGGTCGAACTCGAAGAAAAAGCCGAGCTGCGCACCGACACCTTGTCGGGCGGACAGAAACAGCGCGTCGGCATCGCCCGCGCGCTGGCGCAGAAACCCAAGGTCATCCTTGCGGACGAGCCGGTGGCCAGCCTGGACCCCAAGACCTCGCGCACCGTGCTGACCTACCTGAAGCAGGCCAGCCGCGAGCTGGGCATCACGGTGGTGTGCAACCTGCACCAGATCGAGTACGCCCGCGAGTTCGGCGAACGCATCGTCGGTGTGTCCGCCGGCCGTGTCGTGTTCAACGGCGGGCCGGATGAGCTGACCGACGAGGTGCTGCAACGCATCTACCCCGGTCTTGAAGAGGGCCAGGCGTCAACGTCGTCGCCGCAACGCAGTGAAGAGCCGCTGGCTCGAATCAAGAACTTCACCCTCGAGGACGCATGATGAATATCGGTTCCTACACCTTGCTCGTCGCACGACCGACGGGCAACTTCGGCTGGTTGCCGCGTGCGGCCATCGGCGCGACGATCGTGGCCGTGCTCTGGTGGGCAGCCAAAGGCAGCCAGGTCAGTTTCACCGAACTCAACAAGGGCCTGCCCTGGATCGGCGACTTTCTGGGCCGCATGTTCCCGCCGAACTGGGCCTTCCTCGACAAGCTGGTGGTGCCGGCGATCGAGACGGTGCAGATCGCCATCTGGGGCACGCTGCTGGCGTTCATCCTCGCCGTGCCGGTGTGCTTCCTGGCGGCGCGCAATCTGACGCCGAACATGGCGGTGTTCCATTTCACGCGCCAGGTCTTCAACGTCACCCGCGGTATCAACGAGATCATCCTGGCGCTGATCTTTGTCGCGGCGGTCGGCTTGGGGCCCTTCCCCGGCGTGCTGGCTCTGGCCGTGCACGGCGCGGGCATGCTCGGCAAGTTCTTCTCGGAATCGATCGAGGAAATCGACCAGGGCCCGATCGAGGCGCTGCGCTCGACCGGCGCCGGGCCGATTCAGATCATCATCTTCGGTGTGCTGCCGCAGGTGATCACGGCCTGGATCGCCGTCGTTCTGTACCGCTTCGAAACCAACCTGCGCCAGGCCACCGTGCTCGGCATGGTCGGCGCCGGCGGCATCGGCTTCGAACTGGTCGGCAGCATGAAGCTGTTCCAGTACCAGGACACCGCGACCTGCATCCTCGTGATCATCGTGATGGTGATGCTGGCCGACTACATCTCCACCTGGCTGCGCGCCTCGATCCAGAAAGGATCCCGTTGATGAACCCCTCAGTCGAATCCGTGCGCGTCAACGGACGGGCGTATTCCCGCCCGCAGGCGCCGGTGGTGGTGGTCTGTGTCGACGGCTGCGAGCCCGACTACATCACCCAGGCGATCCAGGCCGGCGCCGCACCGTTCCTGAAGCAGATGCTCGAGCGCGGCACGTCGCTGATCGGCGACTGCGTGGTGCCGAGCTTCACCAACCCGAACAACGTGTCGATCGTCACCGGCGTGCCGCCGGCGGTGCACGGCATCTGCGGCAACTACTTCTACGACGTCGCCAACGATCGCGAAGTGATGATGAACGACCCGGCCTACCTGCGTGCGCCGACGATCCTCGCCAGATTCGCCGAGGCCGGGGCGAAGGTAGCCGCGGTCACCGCCAAGGACAAGCTGCGCACGCTGCTCGGGCACGGTTTGAAAGGCATCTGCTTCTCAGCCGAAAGGGCCGACCAGGCGACCCTCGCCGACAGCGGCATCGACCAGGTGCTCGAGCTGGTCGGCAAGCCAGTGCCGTCGGTGTACTCGGCCGAGCTGTCGGAGTTCATCTTCGCCGCCGGCGTCAAGCTGCTGCAGACGCGGCGGCCGGACCTGATGTACCTGTCGACCACCGACTACGTGCAGCACAAGTGCGCACCGGGCACGCCCGAAGCCAACGCGTTCTACGCGATGATGAGCGGCTACCTGGAGCAGCTCGACGCGCTCGGCGCCGTGATCGGCCTGACGGCCGACCACGGCATGAGCCCGAAAACCGATGCCGCCGGCCGCCCGCGCGTGATCTACCTGCAGCAAGTGCTCGACGGCCTGCTCGGCGAAGCAAAGGCCCGTGTCATCCTGCCGATCACCGACCCCTACGTCGTGCACCACGGCGCACTCGGTTCGTTCGCCACCGTCTACCTGCCAGATGCACCGACCACCGCGCGTGCACGCGACGCGCTGCAGGTGCTGCCCGGCATCGAACTGGTGCTGCCGCGCGACGAGGCGGCGCGCCGCTTCGAGCTGCCGCCCGAGCGCATCGGTGACCTGGTCGTGGTCTCCGACCACTTGACCGTACTCGGCACGAGCGAGGCCCGACACGACCTCAGCGGCCTGACCGTGCCGCTGCGTTCTCACGGCGGCATCTCGGAGCAGAAGGTCCCGCTGCTGTTCAACCGCCCGCTGCGCAACATCGACCCGAGTCGGCGGCTGCGCAACTTCGACATCTTCGACCTGGTGCTCAACCACGTCGGTCACCACGTCGACCCATCCCAATAGAGGTTTCCATGTCACTCGAATACTTCAACCCCGTGCACACGGTGTACGGGGCAGGGGCCGTGTCGTCCCTGCCCGATCTGCTGGCCGGCCGCCGCGCGGTGCTGGTGACCTTCCCCGAGGCGCGTGCCCTTGGTCTGGTGGCCCGCATCGAACAGCTGCTGAAGGACCAACTGGTGGGCGTGATCGACAACGTCCGGCCGAACCCTGACGTGGCCGAGCTGAAGGCCTTGTACGAGAACTTCTGGCGCGAAGCCGATGGCACCGAGGTCATCGTCGCGCTCGGTGGCGGCAGCGCGATCGACACCGCGAAGGCGCTGATGGTCGGCACGGCCAGCGGCAGCTTCGACGACCTCGTCGCGTTGCTCGCTGCCGGCAAGCCCTTCGTGCCGGCGCAAGTGAAGACGCTGATCGCCGTGCCGACCACCGCCGGCACGGGCAGCGAGGTGACGCCCTGGGCCACGATCTGGGACCGCGAACGTAAGGTCAAACATTCGCTGCACCTGCGCGAGACCTGGCCGAGCGTGGCCCTGATCGACCCGGAGCTGATGCTGTCGCTGCCGGCCTCGGTGACGCTGCAAAGCGGCCTGGACGCACTGTCGCATGCGCTCGAGTCGATCTGGAACGTCAACGCGAACCCGGTGTCCGACACCTTTGCGGTGGCGGCAGCGCGCGAGATCCTCGACACCCTGCCGCAGCTGATGGAGCGGCTCGGCGACGTCGAACCGCGCGGACGCATGGCGCTGGCGGCGCTGAAGGCCGGCATGGCCTTCTCGAACACCCGCACCGCGCTGGCGCATTCGATCTCCTACGAGATGACGCTGCACTACGGCCTGCCGCACGGCATCGCCTGCTCGTTCCCGCTGCCGATGGTTCTGCAGCGCGCGCTCGGCCGGCGTGCCGACCGCGACGCGGTGCTCGCGCAGGCCCTCGGGCCGCTCGACGGCGCGCCGCAACGGCTGGCGGCCTTCATCGAGAAGCTGGGCGTCAAGACCCGCTTCGCCGACTATGGCGTGAGCGACGAGCAGGCGGAAAAGATGGTCGCACACGCGCTCGGCGGCGCGCGCGGCAAGAACTTCATCGGCAGTGTGCGGAAGGAGGCGGCATGAGTCCCCGCCCGGCCGTTCCGAAGGGGACTCGCATCGAAGTGCGCAGCACGGAGGTTTCACAATGACTGGCATCAAGGACAGCGCGAAGTTCCACGCCGAGGCGCTGCGCATCGGCGGCGAGAAGGTGCGCGCGGCGCGTTACCTCGACGTCTTCAATCCCTACAACGGCGAGCGCGTCGGCAGCGTCGCGATGGCCAGCCTCGAGCAGGTGCGGCGCGCGATGGACATCGCCCACGGCTACCGCGCGACGCTGTCGCGCTACGAGCGCTCGGCGATCCTCAACCGCGCCGCGACGCTGCTGCGCGAGCGCACCGAAGCGGCGTCGGATCTCATCACCGCCGAGTCCGGGTTGAGCAAGAAAGACAGCGTCTACGAGATCGGCCGTGTGGCCGATGTGCTGAACTTCGGCGCCACCGAGGCGCTGCGCGACGACGGCCAGGTCTTCTCGTGCGACCTGACGCCGCACGGCAAGAAGCGCAAGGTGATCACGACGCGCGAGCCGCTGCTGGGCGTCATCACGGCGATCACGCCGTTCAACCATCCGATGAACCAGGTGGCGCACAAGGTGGTGCCCAGCGTCGCCACCAACAACCGCATGGTCCTCAAACCGTCGGAGAAGGTGCCGCTGTCGGCCTACTACTTCGCCGACCTGCTGTACGAGGCGGGGCTGCCGCCCGAGATGCTGCAGGTGGTGACCGGCGACCCGCGCGAGATCGCCGACGAACTGCTGACCCACCGTCATGTCGACCTGATCACCTTCACCGGCGGCGTGACCATCGGCAAGTACATCGCCAGCAAGGCCGGCTACCGTCGCATCGTGCTCGAACTCGGCGGCAACGACCCGTTGATCGTGATGGACGATGCCGACCTCGACAAGGCCAGCGACCTGGCGGTGCAGGGCTCGTACAAGAACTCGGGCCAGCGCTGCACCGCCGTGAAGCGCATGCTGGTGCACGAGAAGGTGGTGAGCGAGTTCACCGAACGCGTCGTCGAGAAGACCAAGGCCTGGCGCCACGGCGACCCGGCCGCCAAAGCCAACGACATGGGCACCGTGATCGACGAGGCCGCGGCGCGCTCGTTCGAGGGTGTCGTCGACGAGGCGGTGGCGCAGGGCGCGCGGCTGCTGGTCGGCAACCGGCGCGAAGGGGCGTTGTACTCGCCGACCGTGCTCGACCGCGTGCGACCGGAGATGACCGTCGTGCGCGAGGAGACCTTCGGGCCGGTGTCGCCGATCATCAGCTTCAAGGACATCGACGAGGCGATCCGCATCTCCAATGGCACGGCCTTCGGCCTCTCGTCGGGCATCTGTACGAATCGTCTGGACGACGCCACGCGCTTTGCCAAGGAGTTGCAGGTCGGCACCGTCAACCTCTGGGAGGTGCCGGGCTACCGGATCGAGCTGACGCCGTTCGGCGGCATCAAGGATTCGGGCCTGGGCTACAAGGAAGGCGTGCAGGAGGCGATCAAATCGTTCACCAACGGCAAGACCTTCACCTTGCCCTGGTGAGGTTGCTGCCCTAAGGTCGAAGACGATCGCCCGCATGCCAGTCGACGAAGGGCCGCTTCCGTGATCGGCAACCGTCTGCTCCGGGTCGGTAGCAGTCCTTCAGCGTGCCTGTATAGATCCTATGTACATGACCCACCCAGGCGCGCCGCGCCGCCTCACCCCACCGTGCCCTGCGTGTTCACGTATAGCGCGTAGAGCGAATGGCCGCAGGCCATGAAGAGCCGGTTGCGATGCTGCCCGCCGAAGCAGACATTGGCGCAGCGTTCGGGCAGATGGATGTGCGCGATGGCACGGCCATTGGGATCAAAGACGCGCACGCCGTCGAGCTTGGCGGCGTCGGCGCCGCTCGAGCCGTCGCTGCCGAAGCCGCACCACAGCCGCCCCTGCACGTCCACCGCCATGCCGTCCAGCGCGCCCGGGCCGCCGGCGTCGACGAGCAGGCGTTTGTTCATCAGCTTGCCGCCGCCGGCGACGTCGTAGGCCCAGATCAGGCGGTGCGGCACGGCGCGGCTTTCGATGACGTAGAGCTGCTGCTCATCGGGCGAAAACGCCAGGCCGTTGGGGCCGGCCAGGTCGTCGATCACGCGCTCCAATGCACCGCTTGCGCCGTCGATGCGGTACACGCCTTGAGGCAGCTCGGGCGAGGCCGGCGTGCCTTCCCAATGGTTCAGGATGCCGAAGGGCGGGTCGGTGAACCAGATGCTGCCGTCGCTGGCGCAGACGATGTCGTTGGGTGAATTCAGCCGCGCACTTTGAAAGCGCTCGGCCAGCACGGTGATGCTGCCGTCGTACTCGGTGCGCGTCACGCGCCGCGTACCGTGCTCGCAGGCCAGCAGCCGGCCCTGGCGGTCGCGCGCCAGGCCGTTGGCGTGGTTCGAGGGCTGGCGAAAGACGCTGGTGGCACCCGAACATTCGTCCCAGCGCAGGATGCGGTTGTTCGGGATGTCGCTCCACAGCAGGTAGCGGCCGTCGCCGAACCACACCGGGCCTTCGCCCCAGCGTTGGCCTGTGCACAACTGTTCGACGTTAGCGCTGAAGAGGCGCGCGGCGAGGAAGGTGCTGTCGAGCACCTCGATCGCCGGGTCGGGGTAGCGCGTGCTCGGCGTGAAGGCCACGCCAGCGTCTTGTGCCGCGGGCAGGGGGTGGGTCCGGGTTTGCGTCACTTCATCAGTCCTGGCAGCCAGAGGGACAAGGCCGGCACATAGGTCACGAGCATCAGCGTGGCAATCAGCGCGCCGTAAAAAGGCCAGATCGAGCGCATCACCTCGCCCACCGAAATACCGCCGATGGCGCAACCGACGAACTGCGTCGTGCCCACCGGCGGTGTGTTCAAACCGAGCGCGCAGTTGATGAGCATCATCACGCCGAATTGTGTCGGGTCCATGCCGAATTGCTGGCAGATGGGCAGGAAGATCGGCGTGCAGATGAGCAGCGTCGGCGCCATGTCGAGGAAGGTGCCGAGCACGAACAGCAACACGTTCACCAGCAGGAAGATGACCCAGGGGTCGGACGAGACGCGCTTCATCCATTCGCCCGTGAGCTGCGGCACTTCGTACAGCGCCATGAAGTAGCCGAAGGCCGAGCTGATGCCGATCAGCAGCAAGACCACGCCGGTGGTCTTGCAGGCCTTGGCGCAGGCCTTGAGGAAGTTGGGCCACGACAACGTCTTGTAGACAAAGACGGTGATGAGCAGCGCCCAGAACACGGCGGTGGCCGCCGACTCGGTGGCGGTGAACACACCCGACAGAATGCCGACGAGGATGATGACCACCACCATCAGCCCCGGCAGTGCGGCAACGAACGAACGCAGCACCTCACCCCAGCCCTTGAACGCGCCGCGCGTGGGGTAGCCGCGCTTCACCGCCACGCCGTAGGCCGCGGCCAGGTTGCACAGCGT
This sequence comes from Rubrivivax sp., assembly GCA_031365825.1. GTDB lineage: Bacteria > Pseudomonadota > Gammaproteobacteria > Burkholderiales > Burkholderiaceae_C > Rubrivivax. The sequence continues at coordinate 16,276 of JANLYV010000535.1, forward strand.
CAGCAGCGCGGCGGGAAGCAGGGCGGCGAGGATGAGGTTGAAGACGCTGACCGAAGCGATGCCGGCGGTGGCCAGCGTGAAGATGATCATGTTGTGCGAGGTCGGCATCAAGGCGCCGACGAGCGAGGCGTGGGTGGTGACGTTGACGGCGTAGTCGGCGTGGTAACCCTCCTTCTTCATCAGCGGGATCATCACCGAGCCCATGGCGCTGACATCGGCCAGCGGCGAGCCGGCCACGCCGCCGAAGAGCGTGCAGCCGATGACGTTGCTCATCCCGAGGCCGCCGCGCACATGGCCGACCAGACTGTTGGCGAAGCGCACGATGCGCTCGGCGATGCCGCCGTACAGCATCAACTCGCCGGCGAAGACGAAGAAGGGAATGGCCAGGAACGAGAACACCTGCATGCCGCCCACCATCTTCTGGAAGACGATGGCCACCGGCAGCCCTGCGGCGAGGATGGTGGCCACGGACGACAGGCCGATGGCAAACGCCACCGGCACGCCCAGCAGCAGCAGTGCGGTGAAGCTCAGGCTGAGAACGGTCAGTTCCATTTTTCTTGTGCAGGTTCAGTACCAGGCCGGCTCGACGTCTTCACCACGCAGCAGCGCGACGAAGTGTTCGATCGAGAAAATAACGATCAAGCTGCCCGCAATCACCAGCGGCACGTAGTCCATCGCCTCGGGCACGCCGAGCATGGGTTTGGTCTCCTGCCACTTGAGCGAGGCCCAGCGCCATCCGCTGTGGGCCATCAGCCCGCCGAACAAGGCGACGAGCACGTGGATGAGCAGTTCGAACTTCAGCCGCCAGCTCTCGGGCAGCAACACCAGCATCGATTCGAGCCCGATATGCCCGGCGTCGCGCACGCCCACCGCCACGCCGAAGGCCGTGACGTACAGCACCAGCATCAGCGCCAATGCTTCGGCCCAGGTGGGTGTGTCGTTGAAGAGGTAGCGGCCAACGACCTGGTACTGCACGCACAGGATCAGCACCACCAGGCCGCACACGGCCAGCACCAGCGCCGCTTTCGAGAGCGCGGCGCAGGGCTTGGTCATCAAACTCACGCGCGGCTCACTTCGTGTCCTGCTCCGCCTTCACCAGGCGCTTCAGGTCAGGCGTGGTCATGAACTTTTCGTAGACCGGGCCCATCACCGCCTGGAACGATGTCTTGTCGACATCGATGACCTGCGCGCCACCGGCTTTCACCACCGCCAGCGACTTGGCCTCCTGCTCGTCCCACTTCTGGCGCTGGAAGGCCACCGACTCCTTGGCCGCAGCGCGCACCATGTCCTGCTCGGCCTTGGGCAGCTTGTCCCAGCTGAGCTTGCTCATGAGCAGCATCTCGGGCGCCATCGAATGTTCGGTCTTCGAATACATCTTCACCACCTCGTGGTGCTTGGACGTGTCGAAGCTGGGGATGTTGTTTTCAGCGGCGTCGATGAGGCCGGTCTTGAGCGCGGTGTAGACCTCGCCGTAAGGCATGGGCGTGGCGTTGCCGCCCATGGCGCCGACGAGCGCCACCCACAGGTCGCTTTGCTGCACGCGGATCTTCATGCCTTTCACATCGGCCACCGTCTTCACCGCCTTCTTGGCGTAGATCGAACGCGCGCCGCTGTCGTAGAAGGCCAGGCCGATGAAGCCCTGCTCTTCGCAGCCTTTGAGAATCTCCTCGCCCACCGGGCCATCGAGCGCCTTGCGCATGTGCGCCACGCTGCTGAAGAGGAAGGGCATGGTCGGCACCAGCGTCTTGGCGCAGATCGAATTCATCGGGCTGATGTTGACGCGCGTGAAGTCGAGTGCGCCGATCTTCACCTGGTCGATGGTCTCCTTTTCGGTGCCGAGCGCACCTTTGTTGAAGACCTTGATCTTGTGCTTGCCGCCGCTGCGTTTTTCGAGCAGCTCGCTCATGTACTTGACGGCCACCACGGTCGGGT
>JANLYV010000537.1:0-6927 GCA_031365825.1 Rubrivivax sp.
TCGGGCTGGAATCACGCGCGACGGCGCTATGCCGCCGCTGCCGGCCTCTGCTTTCGGCCTGACTGGCGAGGATGCGGCATGGGTGGACCGACGTCAGCGGCCCCATCCAGGCGGCGTGTATGAAGATGCTTTGCACTTCGACGAGGCTCGCGTGGCAAGCCTTCCCCGTACTTTCGTGGACTGCACCACGCCGGCACTGCCGACGATCAACAAGTCACGTGTGAGGGTGCGATCCGAACCGGGCTGGCGGATGATCGAGATCGCGACTGGCCACGATGCGATGATCAGCGCACCATCGCAATTGGTGGATATCCTGACCGAGGCAGCACGCTCAAACGAAGCAGCGGAACGGCCGGAACCGCCGCCGTAAGATGGAGCAGCGATTGGCCGCGCCGGTTCATGTTCTCTACTTGGCGATTGAGCGGCTGCTTTCTAATGTCGGCTACGTCCGGTCAGGGTCGGTTGCGCGAGTTCGGCACCAAGCGCTGAAGGTCAGCTCTGCGCCGCAAGCCGCCATGGCGTACCAACCCGGATTGATGCGGATGAACGCAAACCCGTATGAGCGGCCTGGTACGCCGACCCAGAGGTTTCGGAACAGGACGAAAACGATGGGTTCGGCCCGAGGGCAAGGCGCAAACCACAGCAATGCCTCGTGGCATTACCAGGATTTGCAACGCGGCCATCGGGTCGAAGCCGCGCTTTCGTGTTTCGAGATCTCTGGGTTGGCGTACTAGGCTCTGCCGATGCGAGGCAAGCACGCCGCCTCGACACCGCCCAGCGGCCCTTCCAAAGACGCTCAGTCTTGAACGCGAGACGTCACGAGGGCATGACTCACGCCTTCAGCCGCACCCGAGCTCTGTCAATGCGAGGGAGCAAGTCACCGCCCGCGCCGCACCTGCGCCAGGGGCCGCTTTCCCTTGAGCTGTCGCTCGATGCCGTCGTTCAGCGCGCTGCGCAGGTGAATCACTTCGTCGACATGGCCGTAGGCCCCGGGGAAGCGCAGGTCCAGCCACAACCACAGCGTGCAGGCACGCAGCGCCTGCTCCATGCGCTCGAGCCGGCTGTGGCCGTCCACCTCGTCCAGGAACCACGGCTTGCCGGCGCGGCCGGAGTGCGCGTGGTTGCTGCTCCAGTCGAGGAAGGCCTGCAGCTGGTTTTCGGTGCGGGTATCGACGGGCGCCTGGGCGTAGATGAAGCGCTCTTTCAGCGTGAGCCGTGCGGCGCTCTGGTCGAGCTCCTCGGCCAGGTCGAGCATCTGCTCGAGTTCGGCCACGGCGAAATGCGCGTCGTCGAGCTTGAGCTGGCCGACGAAGACATCGAGCACATCACGCAATCGGCGCAAATTCAGGCGCGCGGCGATGGTGTCGATGTGCCAGCCGTTGGGCGCCACCGGCGCCTTGAAGTCACGCGGTGCGCTCGGCGTCTTGGGCAATAACTCTTTAAGTACGCGCAGCGCTGAAGGTTCGGCTTCCTTCAGCACGCCGACGAAGCCTTCTTCGTGGAGCCCAAAGCGCCCGGCACGGCCGGCGATCTGGTGCACTTCGCCTTCACCCAGCGTGCGGTCGGTTTGGCCGTCGAACTTGGTCATGGTGCTGAAGAGCACACGCCGGATCGGCAGGTTCAAGCCCATGCCGATGGCGTCGGTGGCGACGAGGATGTGCGACTCACCCGTCGCAAAACGCTCGGCTTCGCGCCGCCGCACTTCGGGCGGCAGCGCGCCGTAGATGACCGATACCGGATGGCCGCCCGCGGCGATGGTGTCACGCAGCAACAGCACGTCGCGGCGGCTGAAGGCGACCACCGCGTCACCGAGTCGCAGCTGCGCGATCGGCACCGGCGCGCCCAGCAGCGCCACATGCTGCATGCGCTCGAAGTGGCGCACGGTGCAGCGTTCGCCGCAAAGCCCCAGCAGGTTTTGAATGGCGGGCACGGCGTAGGCCGAGCAGATGATGATGACTTCATTGGCCGGCACGGCGACGATGGCCTGCGTCCAGGCCCAGCCGCGCGAGGCGTCGAAGATCATCTGCGCTTCGTCGATCACCGCCACGTCGATGGGCGTGTTGGTGGCGACCATTTCGATGGTGCTGCTGACGACGCGGGCCTCGGATGCGGGCACGTTCTCTTCACCTGTTAGCAAGGAGCAGGGCACACCGCGCGCCGCGAGCCGGTCGCGACCTTCCAGCGCCAGCAGGCGCAGCGGCGCGAGGTAGGCGCCGTCGAGCGCCTGTGCCAGCCGCTCGAAGGCGGCGTGCGTCTTGCCGCTGTTGGGCGGGCCGACATAGAGCGTGACGCTGCGCTGCAAGCGCCGCGCCTTGGCGAAAGTGTCGGGGTAGCCCTGGAAGGCGAGCTCCTGCGTCAGCCCTTCGAGCGTGTCGAGCTCGGCCACCGTGTGTTCCCAGCGGTCCTGGGCGCGGATGCAGGCAGCCTTGAGCTCGGCCAGCGACTGCGGCGTGGCGCACTCGGATTGCAGGCGCGGCAGCAGTGCGTCGAGGTGGCGCGGGTTGTTCGAGCGGCTGCGCGCGATGAGCGATTCGAGATGCGCGGTGATCTCTGCCGCGTGCGCGTACGGCGGCACGGTTCCGAGTGTGGCGAGCAAGGCGGCCATGTCGCCGCTGCGAAAGTAGGCCCACACCGGCGTGGCGTCCTGCGCCACGCGATAGAGCACGGGCACCTTCCATCCGGGCTCGGAAAGCTGCAGCGCATGGCTGACGCGGCGCGTCCATTCACCGGCGTGGCGTGTGATGCCCAGCCCTTCGAGGGCCGCGCGGCGCTCGAGCATCAAGGCACGCGCACCCGGCCCGCTGCCGACGGCATCGAGGTGTGCCAGCGCGCTGTCCATCAGCGCCGGCGTGATCCAGCGGCTGGGCCGCGCGCCGGCCACCGGTTTTTGCAAGAGCACGAGGCCGAGCTTGTCGAGGTGTTCTTCGAAGTGGGCCGCGCCTTCGTCGAGATAGTCGGCGGGCTTGACCACCTGCGGCAGCTGGTAGGCGGCCTGCTTGATGCGGTTCAGCGCTTCTTTGGTGATGTGGGGCGGCACGCGCGCGGCGTGGCGCGGCTGGGGCAAAGTCAAGGTCGGGTTTTGGGTTTGAGGCATCTGGGGCGGGAGTGTCGCAGCCTCTTGATAATCACCCATGAACGCCACCTCAAGTACCGACTTCAGCAGCCTGCCGCTGCCCCCGGCCACGCTGGAAAACCTGCAGCGCCTGGGCTACACCAGCATGACCCCTATCCAGGCCGCAGCGCTGCCGCTGGCGCTGGCCGGGCACGACCTCATCGCCCAGGCCAAGACCGGCAGTGGCAAGACGGCGGCGTTTGCGCTGGCGCTGCTGGCCAATCTCAATCCACGCCGTTTTGCCGTGCAGTCTTTGGTGTTGTGTCCCACGCGAGAGCTGGCCGACCAGGTGACGCAGGAAGTGCGCCGGCTGGCGCGCGCTGAAGACCACATCAAGGTGCTGACGCTGTGCGGCGGCGCCACCATGCGGCCGCAGCTGGCGAGCCTGGAACATGGCGCGCACATCGTCATCGGCACGCCCGGCCGCATCATGGACCACCTCGAGCGCGGCAGCCTGAAGCTCGACGCGCTGAACACGCTGGTGCTGGACGAAGCCGACCGCATGCTCGACATGGGCTTCTTCGACGACATGGCCACCGTCATCAAGCAGTGCCCAAAGGAGCGGCAGACGCTGCTGTTCTCGGCCACCTACCCCGAAGGCATCGCCAAACTCAGTGCCGCCTTCATGCGCACGCCGAAGGAAGTGACGCTGATCGAGCAGCACACGGCGACGAAGATCCGCCAGCGCTTTTATGAAGTGCGCGAGGACCAGCGGCTGCACGCGGTGTCGCTGTTGCTCAACCACTTCCGCCCCGTCAGCACGCTGGCCTTTTGCAATACCAAGCAGCAATGCCGCGACCTGGTGGAGGTGCTGCGCGCGCAGGGCTTCGTCGCGCTGGAGTTGCACGGCGAGCTCGAGCAGCGCGAGCGCGACCAGGTGATGGTGCGCTTTGCCAACCGCAGCGCCAGCGTGCTGGTGGCCACCGACATCGCCGCGCGCGGCCTCGACATCAATCAGCTCGAAGCCGTGATCAACGTCGACGTCACGCCCGACGCCGCCACGCACACGCACCGCATCGGCCGCACGGGAAGAGTCGACGAAGAGGGCTGGGCCTTCAGCCTGGCCAGCATGGACGAGATGGGGCGCGTCGGGCAGATCGAGAAGGCGGGGGCCTTCGCGTCGCAATGGCAGCCCTTGAGTGAGCTCACGCCGACCAGCGCCGAGCCGCTGCGGCCGCCGATGCTAACGATTCAGATACTGGGTGGACGCAAGGAGAAGATTCGCCCTGGCGATGTGCTTGGCGCCTTGACCAAGGACCTGGGATTCGCCGCGGCGCAGGTCGGCAAGATCAACGTGAATGAGTTCTCGACCTACGTCGCCGTGGCGCGCGAGATTGCGCCGCAGGTGATGCGCAAGCTGGCATCGGGCAAGGTCAAGGGGCGTAGCGTGAAGCTCAGGTTGCTGGAGGCTTGAGCGGGCCGTCGTCTGCATGCTGCGTCTGCGTCAGCGTCAGCTTGGCAACGTAGGCCGGGCGACATCGGCCTTGGCCATGGCAGCACCCATGGCGTCGTCCTGCGTAGCCAGGGGCAAGCCACGACGCAAGGCCAATTCGAGATAGGCCGCGTCATAGGCGCTCAAGCCGTGACGGGCGGCGATCTCGTCGAGCGCAGTGATGGTCACCGGCTCGCGGTCCACCTTGACGCGCAGCGCACCCGCAGCCGCAGCCAACTCACGCCGCTTGTCGGCCGTGATGCGCTTGCGGCGCTGCGCGCGTAGCAGCAGGTTTCCGATCTCCAGCAACCACAGGGCGGGCACCCACACGTCAACGGTGGCGGTGGCCATCAAGGCTGCCTCGGTGTCGGCGTTGGCTTCGTCAGGCAAGAACCACGCGGCGCTGACCGACGCGTCAACCACGAAGCCGAGCGGCCCGCTCGCCATGTTCAGCGCCGTCCTTCGCGTGCGAGGTCACGGCTGCTCAATCGTCCCAGGCTGACACCGTGCCGGCTGGCGCGCAGGCCGGCGATGGCTTCACGCGCGCGCTGCCCGGCCTCTTCAGGCGCAGGCGCCACCAGGCGGGCCACCACCTTGCCGCGACGCGTGATGGCGATCTCTTCGCCGGCTTCGACGCGGTGGATGAGTTCGGACAAGCGGTTTTTGGCTTCGAACAGGGCGATGTCGGTCATGGGCTGCCTCCGGCCGGTGTGGGTGGGCATTTTGGCGAGAACAGAGCTAGCTAGGTCACAACCCGGCGCTTTGAACCTGGGAGCCGTCCTGGCCGTTTGCAAGCCGCCGGCAGATCTCCAGCGACAAGCCGGACTGGTTCAGCGTGTAGAAGTGGATGCCCGGCGCGCCACCTTCGATGAGCCGCTGGCACAGCCGGCTCACGACCTCGATGCCGAAGGCGCGGATCGACGCGGTGTCGTCCATGAAACCTTCCATCTTCAAAGCCACCCAACGCGGGATCTCGATGCCGTCGCGCTGCGCGAATTGCGCGATCTTGGCGTAGTTGTGAAAGGGCATGATGCCCGGCACGATAGGCACGCTAACGCCCAAAGCACGCACCTCGTCGACGAAGTGGAAGTAGGCGTCAGGGTTGAAGAAAAACTGCGTGATGGCCGAGTTGGCGCCGGCCTTGACCTTGGCCGCGAAGTGCTCGAGGTCGCGCCGCGAGTAGCGTTGTTGCGGGTGGTACTCCGGGTAGGCCGCAACCTCGATGAACCAGTCGTCGCCCTGCGTGCGGCGTATGAACTCGATCAACTCGTTGGCGTAGCGAAAGTCGCCCGCGGTGGCGGTGCCGCTGGGTAGGTCGCCGCGCAGCGCGACCAGACGGTGGATGCCCTGCGCGCGGTAGGTGGCCAGGATCTCGGCGATGCCGGCTTCGGTGCTGCCGACGCAGGACAGGTGTGGTGCAGCCTCAAAGCCGAGTGCGGCGATGTCGCGCACGGTGGCCAGCGTCTTGTCGCGGGTGGAGCCGCCGGCGCCGTAGGTGACGCTGAAGAATTCGGGGCTCACCGCGGCCAGGTCTTGCACCACGGTCTTGAGCTTCTCGCTGCCGACCGGCGTGTTCGGCGGAAAGAACTCGAAGCTGATGGGCACGGGCAGTTTCATGCGCGGTCTTTCATGCGGTGCGGGTGGGCGTGACCGCGATGATCACGTGGTAGCCGTCGGGGTCGACAAAGGTGGCACCGTGTTGCGCCCAGTAGGGGTTGTTCGGTGCGGCTCGGGCATGGCCCGCCGCGTCCATGGCCGCGGCGCGCGCCTGCAGTTGTTCGCGGCTGTCGACGTAGAACACCAGCAAGTGCTCCAGGCTAGGCACGGGCGCGGCGGCACGGCCGTGCTGGTGCAGGAACTCGACTTGCCAGTGGCCGTTCGGGTCGCCGACGATCAGGCCATCGAAGCCATCGTGGTCGTTGAATTCGGCCACCAGCGTGCAGCCCAGCGCGTCGACATAGAACGGCTTCAGTGTTGCCAGCCGGTCGCTCGGGCGCGCCGCGCGAAAGCGGGTGAAAGCGGCGGCCTGCGGAGCGCTCATCTCAACGCAGCGAATCAAGGTGCGCCTTCGCCGCGATGGCGAGCTTGGCGTCGAAGGTCAGCAGCGGCACGCGCATCTCGGCGGCCAGCCACAGGTAAGCCGCGTCGTAGCCTGAGAGGCCGTAGCGCGTGGCAAGGTTGAACTGCCCGATCGGCGCAGGATTCACCATGTCGATCTGGTGCTCGAGAAAGTCTGCCAGCGCCCGGCGTACGACATCGGACGCCAGGCCACGCCGCTGCTTCTTTGCCGCGACATTGACGACCTCGTGATCCAGCAGCCTGGGCGCCCAAAGGTGTTTGCCGGCCAGCAGCTGCAGCGCTTCGTCACGTTCGGCTTCATCGA
>JANLYV010000568.1:0-2144 GCA_031365825.1 Rubrivivax sp.
GTAGCGCGATAGATAGGCGAGGACAGCTTCGGGCCCGGCAAATGGCCGCTTGGCGTAGACGACCCACTCGCACTGACGAAGCGGCGCGAGCCATCGCGCGAAGTTGGCAGCGTCGACCAGCGTGGCGTGTTCGCCGAAGAACCGCAGTTCCCTGCAACGATGCGCCCGCTGGAGTTCTTCGAGGAAGCGCCGACGGAACAGCCGCGACAGCACGCGCACCGACAGAAAGAAGCCGGGCCGGCAGGCGATCCAGCTCTGGCCGTCCGGCGAGAGGCCGCCGCCCGGCACGATGCCGTGCACGTGCGGGTGATGCGTCAGCGCCGATCCCCAGGTGTGCAGCACCAAGGTCGCACCGATGGCTGCGCCCAGATGCTTGGGGTCGGCGGCGATGGTCAGCAGCACCTCGGCGGCGACGTCGAACAACAGCCCATAGACCACGGCCTTGTTCTGGTACGCGATGTCGGCGATGGGCGCCGGCAGCGTGAAGACCACGTGGTAATACTCCACCGGCAGCAGATCGGCCTGCCGGGCGTCCAGCCAGCGCTGGGCCGCACTGCTCTGGCACTTCGGGCAGTGCCGGTTGCGGCACGAGTTGTAGGAGACCTGATCGGCACCGCATCCCCCGCAGCGCAAGACATGCCCACCCAGTGCCGCGCTGCGGCACTGCTCGATGGCCGACATGACCTTGAGCTGACCCAGGCTCAGGTGGCCGCGCTGCGCTGCTCGCCAAGCGGGCCCATGGGTGCGGAAGATGTCGGCGACCTCCAGGGCGGACGGCCCCACCGCCACAGACTCAAGAGGGTGGCAGTCCCTCCAGCGGGCTGATCACCTCGCGCAGCAAGTCGGTGGCGACGTGAGCATAGATGGTCGTCGTCTCCAATTGCTTGTGCCCGAGCAAGACCTGGATGACGCGGATGTCGACCTTCTGTTCGAGCAGGTGTGTGGCGAAGGAATGACGCAGCGTGTGCATCGAAACCCGCTTGTCGATCCCGGCGGCGTCGGCAGCGGCATGGATGGCGCGGTTGAGCTGGCGCGTGGTCAACGGGTCTACGGGATCCATGCCCGGGAACAGCCAGCCGTTGCGCAGGATCTTGCCCTGGGCATGACCCACACGCCACCACGCACGCAGCCGCTCCAGCAGGATCGGCGGAAGCATGGCATAGCGGTCCTTGCGGCCCTTGCCCTGCTCCACGCGCAGCGTCATGCGCTGGCTGTCCACATCACCGACCTTCAAGGAGATCACCTCGCTGGCCCGCAGCCCGGTGCCATAGGCCACCGACAGCGCCGTCTGGTGCTTGAGGTTGCCAGTCGCCGCCATCAGGCGCGAGACCTCCTGACGGCTGAGCACTACCGGCAGCGTCAGCGGCACGCGCACCGGTTGCATCTTGGCCATCAACTCGCCACGGCCCAGCGTGACGTCGAAGAAGAACTTCAAGCCGGAGATCGTCGCGTTCAGCGTGATCGGCGATGTGCCCTGTTCGACCATGTGCATCTGGAAGCGCCGCAAGTCCTCAGCGCTCGCGGTGTCCGGCGAGGCCTTGAGGAAAACAGCGAGATTGCGAACGGCACGAAGATAGCTGGACTGCGTCTTGGGCTCGAACCTGCGCATGCCCATGTCCTCGAGCATGCCTTGGCGCAACGGCCAGACGGTGGGAGTCGAAACGTCCATGATCCTGCTCCTGTCAGTGAACGAGGCGGATTGCCTCGATCACCAACATCGCAGAACCAGCGGCACGACGAACCGCCAACACTCTTGCCGGAGCGCCTACCGCGCGAGCGGCTTAGTCCTCCGCTGCCGAGCCGCCGCTGACCTGCCGCCGCTTCGGACACGCCGATCCCTTGCTTGGAGCTGATCTCGGCTACATCGGCGTCGACCACCGGTAGCGCCGCAGCCGCTCCACGCCCCGGTGGACGCTGGAGCACACGAACGAGCGCCCGCACAGACTTCAAATGGCGCCGCGCCTGTCATGGCTGCATCGCATGTGAGTCCTAAATGCCGGCCCCTTGGTGACACGGGCGCGCCGCGCCGACGGCGAGCTTGACAGGATCGTTCACGTTGGATATCTTTGGGATATCCAATCTCAGCAGGCTCATAACATGGCGACCCGTGGCTCCATCGATCAGATCGCGTTCCGTTACCGTCC
>JANLYV010000582.1:0-16950 GCA_031365825.1 Rubrivivax sp.
CGGCGCTCACCAACCTGTTCACCGGCCGGCCGGCGCGCGGCATCGTCAACCGGGTGATGGAGGCGCTCGGACCGATGGGCGCGGCGGTCCCGGCCTTTCCGCTCGCCACGGCCGCCATCGCACCCTTGCGGGCCGCGGCAGAGCGGACGGGGTCGGGCGACTTCTCGCCGTTGTGGGCCGGACAGAACGCCAGCGGTTGCCGTGCCGCACCCGCGGCACAAGCACTGGGTGCGGCGGCGGTGCAGGTCGGCACCGCCTACCTGCTGTGCCCCGAAGCGACCACCAGCGCGGTGCACCGCGCCGCGCTGAAGAGCCCCGATGCGGCGCGCACGGCGCTGACCAACCTTTTCAGTGGCCGCCCGGCGCGCGGCATCGTCAACCGCTTGATGCGCGAACTCGGGCCACTCAACACCATGGCGCCGGCCTTCCCCGGCGCCGCTGCCGCCATCGTGCCGCTGCGTGCTGCCGCCGAGGCCCAGGGTAGCGGCGACTTTTCGCCGTTGTGGGCCGGCCAGAACGCCAGCGGCTGCCGCGAGATCCCCGCGGCTGAACTCACCTTGTCATTGGCCGCCGGCTGGCGGCTTGGAGATGCCTCATGACCGGCCCCGTGGTGCACCACATCGACCATCCGCTGATCCAGCACAAGCTCACGCTGATGCGGCAAAAAGACCGCAGCACCAGCAGCTTTCGACGCCTGCTGCACGAGATCAGCATGCTCATGGCCTACGAGGTCACGCGCGAGATGCCGACGCAGCTGATCGAGATCGAAACGCCGCTCGAGAAGACCATGGCGCCGGTGATCGACGGCAAGAAGACGGTGTTCGTGGTCATCATGCGTGCCGGCTCGGGCTTCCTCGACGGCATGCTCGAAGTCGTGCCGGGCGCGCGTGTGGGCCATGTCGGCCTGTACCGCGACCCGAAGTCGCTGGTGGCGGTGGAGTACTACTTCAAGATGCCGCACAGCATGCACGAACGCGACGCCATCGTGCTCGACCCGATGCTGGCCACCGGCAACTCGGCGGTGGCTGCGGTGGATCGTTTGAAAGAGACCCGGCCGAAATCCATCCGCTTCGTTTGTTTGTTAGCGGCGCCTGAAGGCCTGGCGAATTTCCATCGCCACCACCCCGACGTGCCGGTCTACACCGCGGCCATCGACCGCCAGCTCAACGACCACGGCTACATCGTGCCCGGGCTGGGTGACGCCGGCGACCGCATCTTCGGCACGAAGTAGCGCGACGGGCGATGAAGCGTCGCGTCTTCTTCGCCAGCGGCCTGGGTCTTGCCGGCGCGTTGATCGTCGGCTGGGGTTTGCTGCCCCAGCGCAGCCGGCTCGGCGCGGCCGACACGATGCCGGTGCAGGGCGGCGAAGTCGGGCTCAACGGCTGGATCAAGATTGCCGCCGACGGCACCGTGTGGCTGGCCATGCCCAAGGCCGAGATGGGCCAGGGTGTGTTCACGGCGCTGGCGATGATGGTCGCCGAAGAGCTCGACGTCGCGCCGGCGAAGGTGCGGCTGGTGCAGGCCGGCCACGAGAGTCTTTACGGCAACGTCACCGCGGCGGTGGACTCGATGCTCTTCTTCGAGCCCAGTGACACCGAGCCGGGCCAGGAAACACGCAGCCTGCGGCTGGTGAAGTGGCTCTTCGGCAAGGCTATGCGCGAGCTGGGCATCAACGCCACCGGCGGTTCGTCGAGCATCAGCGACGCCTACCTCGTGCTGCCACAGGCGGCGGCCACGGCGCGGGCGCAGCTGCTGGCGGCGGCGGCCGCGGCCTGGGCGGTGCCGGTGCGCGAGCTGACGATCAATGAGGGGGTGGTCCGGCATGCGCCGGGCACGCCAGCCGAGAAGCGCGCGCACTTCGGTGAGCTGGCCAAGGCCGCAGCGGCATTGACGGTGAGCGAAGTGCACGTCAAGCCGCGCGACCAGTGGCGCGTGCTCGGCACACTGGTGCCGCGCACCGATGTGCCGGCCAAGCTTGATGGCAGCGCCATCTTCGGCATCGACGTGCGCCAGCCGGGCCAGCTCTACGCCGCCATCGTGATGAGTCCCACGCTTGGCGGCAGCCCGGGCGTGGTGGACAGCGACGCCGTGCTCAAACGCCCCGGCGTGCTGCGCGTGGTGCGTGTGCCGCCCTACGCCGGCGCGCCGGAAGCCGTGGCCATCGTCGCGCGCAGCACCTGGCAGGCCTTGGCGGCGGCGCGTGCTTTGAGTGTTAGCTGGTCACCCGCACCGGGCCCGGTACTGGACAGCACCGCCATCCTCGGCGAGCTGCAGGCGCAGGCCAGCCGCGCTGCGCGGGAAGGCACAGGCTTCGCCTTCCGCAGCCGCGGGGACGCCGCGGCCGTGATCGCCAGCGCCGGCCGCACGCTCGAAGCCAGCTACCGTGCGCCCTACCTGGCCCACGCCACGATGGAGCCGATGAACTGCACCGCGCGCGTGGCCGACGGCCGCGTCGAGCTTTGGGCGCCGACCCAGGTGAGCGACTTTGCCCGCGACATCGCGGCCAAGGTGGCCGGCGTCGACAAGGCCGCGGTGACGGTGCACACCACCTTGCTCGGCGGCGGTTTCGGGCGCCGGCTGGAGGTCGACTTCATCGCCCAGGCGGTGCGCGTGGCGCAGGAATGTGGCGGCGCGCCGGTGCAGCTGCTGTGGCCGCGCGAAGAAGACATGGCGCATGACTTCTACCGCCCCGCCGCCGCGGCGGTGATGCGCGCCGCGCTCGATGACAAGGGGCAAGTCACCGCGCTGGCCGTGGGTACTGCCGGCGACGCCATCATGCCGCGCTACTACGAGCGCGTGTTCCCGCTGATGGCCATGCCTATCGACCTGCCCGACAAGACCACGGCCGAAGGACTCTTCGACCTGCCCTACGACATCGCACACCTCCGCGTGCGCCATGTCGCCACACGCAGCGGTGTACCTGTCGGTTCGTGGCGCTCTGTCGGGCACTCGCAGAACGCTTTCTTCGGCGAGAGCTTTGTTGACGAGCTGGCCCATGCCGCCCAGGCCGACCCGGTGGCCTTTCGCCTGGCGCGGCTGGCGCAGCTGCCGCGCCACGCCGCGGTGTTGAAGCTCGCGGCGGAACGCGCCGGCTGGAGCAGCCCACTGCCTGCGGGCCAGGCACGCGGCGTGGCGCTGCATGAGAGTTTCGGCAGCATCGTGGCGATGGTGGCCGAGGTCTCGATCGACGCCACCACCAAGTCACCGCGCGTGCACCGTGTGGTGGCGGCGGTGGACTGCGGCACGGTGATCCACCCGGGCGGGGTGGCGCAGCAGGTCGAAGGCAGCGTGGCCTTCGGCCTGAGCGCAGCGCTGCACGGCCGCATCGATGTCGTGGCCGGCGCGGTGACGCAGCGCAGCTTCGCCGACTACCCGGTGTTGGGCCTGGCCGCGATGCCGTTGGTGCAGACCCACATCGTGACCAGCACGCGCCACCCTGGCGGCATGGGTGAACCGGCCGTGCCGCCGGTGGCGCCGGCAGTGGCTAACGCGCTGTTTGCGCTGACAGGGAAGCGACTGCGCGAGCTGCCGCTCGTCATCTAGCGCCGCGGCGCCCAGCGCCCGAGCGCGGCGCGCAGATGGTCGGCATCGATCGGCTTGGTGAGGAAGTCGTCCATGCCCGCGTCACGCGCCTGGTCGCGTTCGGACACCAGCGCGGCGGCGGTCAACGCGATGATGGGCAGGCGGCGCTCGCCGCCCATCGCGCGGATCTCGCGCGTGGCCTCGTAGCCGCTCTTCACCGGCATCTGCAGGTCCATCAACACCAGGTCGAAGGGCCGGCCCTGGGCCAGGCTGTGTGCCACCGCCTGCACCGCCTGCTCGCCGTCGCCGGCCTGTTCGACCGTGGCACCCCAGCGCTCGAGCATGGCCACGCCAATGAGCATGTTGACGACGTTGTCTTCGACCAGCAGCACGTGCAGTCCGCGCAGGTCACCCAGGGCGGCGGCCGGGCTCTCGGGCGCGGGCATGGTTGCCATTGCCTTGGGCAATTGCAGCTCGACCCAGAAGCAGGCGCCCTCGCCCGGGCGGCTGTCCACACCCACCTCGCCGCCCATCATCTGCGCCAGTTCGCGGCAGATCGACAACCCGAGGCCGGTGCCGCCGAAGCGCCGCGTGGTCGACTCGTCGCCCTGGGTGAAGGGTTTGAAGAGCCGCGCCTGCGTGGCCGCGTCGATGCCGGGGCCGCTGTCGTGCACTTCCACGCGCACCCGGCCGTGCTTGTCGCCACTGCCGTTGCCGTTGCCATTGCCGTTGCCGTTGCCGTTGCCGTTGCCACTGTCGTCCACGCGCCGGGCGAGCAAACGCACGCTGCCCTGCTGCGTGAATTTCAGCGCGTTGGCGAGGTAGTTCGAGACGATCTGGCGCACGCGCAGCGGGTCGCCCTGCACATGGCGGTGTGCGTCGCCCAGCAGCGTGCCGTCGAGCTCGAAGCGCAGCACCAGCCCGCGCGACGCTGCCAGCGCACCGTAGGCCTGGCGCAGCGTGGTCAGCAGCTCGGGCAGGTCGAACACCGTCGACTCGAGCGTGAGCTTGCCGGCCTCGATCTTCGACAGATCGAGCACGTCGGAGATGATGGCCGCCAGCGCACGCGCGTTCTCGACGATCTGGTCGAGGTAGTGCTGGCGCCGCCCGGGTTCGATGTCGGGTTCGCGCGCCAGCTGCGCCAATCCGAGCATGCCGTTCAGCGGCGTGCGCAGCTCGTGGCTGGTATTGGCAAGGAAGGCGCTCTTGGCGCGGTTGGCGGCCTCGGCCTGGTCGCGCGCACGCGCCAGCGCTTCACCCACCTGGCGCCGCTCGGTGATGTCTTCGACGATCCAGATCGTGCCGCCAAGGACGGTGCGCGACGGGTCCACCGCCTTGCCCAGCACGCGCGCGGTGAAGGTGCTGCCGTCGCGGCGCAAGCCGGTGCGTTCGAGCTCCACGAGTTCGCCACGCGACAGCCCCGGGCCGGCCGCCTTGCCGACTTCGGCGTAGTCCTCGAGCGATGGCCAGACCACCGCGCCGGGCTGGCCCACGAGCGTGCCTTCGTCCCAGCCGTACATCTGCTCGAAGCGCGGGTTGGCGACGACGAAGTGCTGGTCGCGCGTGACGGCGATACCGATCGAGGCGTTCTGCAGGATGGCGTCGCGCTCCAGCCGCGAGCGTTCCTGCGCGCTGATGTCGCGGCCGTTGATGACGAGGTAGGTGCGCCGGTCCATTGCGAACACCGCGCCCGACACCAGCAGCTGCACGACGCTGCCGTCCTTGATGACAAAAGCGCAGGGTTGGTCACGCGCCGCGCCGCGCTCGCGCACCTGGCGCACGAAGTCTTCGCGCTGGGCCGGGTCGCGCTAGACGCCGAGCTCGATCGAGGTGCGGCCGACCACGTCGGCCGCCTGGTAGCCGGTGACGCGCTCGAAGGTGTGGTTCACCATCGCGTAGCGGCCGGTGGCCAGGTCGGTGAGCGTGATGACGTCGGGGCTGGTGGCCACCAGGTGCGACAGCAGCGCTTCCGAACGCCGCACGGCTTCTTCGGCGCGGCGCCGTTCGGTGTCGTCGACGTAGATCGAGAGCACGGCCGGGCCGCCGTCGGCGTCGACGCAGACGCTGGTGGCGCGCACGGCGATGCGCCGGCCCTGGCGGCCGCGCAAACGGAAGTCGACCACCGGCAGTGCTTCGCCCGGCGACATGCGCTGCAGCTGTTCGAGGCGGCGACGGCCGCGTTCGCGCGAGTCGCCGCTTTCATACGTTTCGAGCACGTCGCGGCCGAGCATGCTGCGCATGTCGCTGTAGCCGAAGAGCTGCACCGCGGCTGGGTTGGCCTCGATGATGAGCCCGGCGCGGTGCAGCACCAGCGGGGTGGGGATGCGCGAAAAGAGTTCGAGGTAGCGTGTCTCGGTCGCGGCCAGCGCCTGGCGCGCCTGCACATGCGCGGTGATCTCGCGCACCACTCCCCAGTAGCCGCGGAAGTAGCCACGCGCGTCGAAGCGCGGCTCGCCGCTGACGCTGAAGTGGCGCATATGGCCGCTGCGTGAACGCCAGCGCATGCCCAGGTCGCGAAACGGCACGCGGCTTTCGAGATCGGCCTGCAGGGCGTCGAGGATTTCGGGGTCGCAGCCGAACTGCGGCATCTCCCACGGGATGCGGCCCACCATCTCGGCCCGCAGCGGCGCGCCGGGAGCATCGCGACGGTCATTCATGGCGACCAGGCGCAGCTGCGCGTCGAGTTCCCAGTAGGCGTCTGCGGCAATACCCAGCAGCCCGGCAAAGCGGCGCTCGCGCTCGTCGGCCGCGGCCACGTGGTGCGACAACATGCGCGTGAAGGCCCAGCCACTGGCCAGGCCGACGAGGATCACCGCCAGCTGCGGCCACAGCGGTGATAACAGGCCAGGTGTGCTGACTTGCGGCGCGGCACCGGGCAGCCACGCGCGTTCGAAATGCAGCACGGCCACGGCCACCATCTCGAACAAGGCCAGCGCGGCGCCGGCGCGAACGTTGGCCACCAGGCAGGTGGTGGCCACAAAGAGGCCGAGCAGGCCCAGGCCCGGCGCGCCGGCACCGGCGCCTGAAGCCGCGGCGGCTAGCACCAGCACACCACTGGCCAGCGCGAACAGCAGCGTCACCGCCAGGCCGCGCTGCAAACGCTCGGCAAAGATGCCGGCCACGCCCAGCGCTGCCAGCAGCAGGCACGAGGCGGCCAGTGCCGGCGCCGCGGCCAAGCCCGACGCGCCGCCGTGGCCCCATTGCCCCAGCAGCAATGCCACGGCCATCAGTGTCAGGCCGGCCATGCACCAGCGCGCGGCGATGCTGTTGGGCTGCGTCATCTGCGCTTGTCGCGCCTGGCGGATCAGCGGCAGGAACTCCGACTCCATCGGCGGCAGCACGCTCAGGCCTTCGTCACCTTCGAGCAACGTGCTGTCGGGGTCGGCGGCCGGCGGCGAGGACATGCGCATGGTGGTCGCCGTCGTCGCGGCTCAGCGCTGGCCGCGGGCGCGCTGCAGCGCGTCGCGTGTGGCCAGGGCGACCGCGCGTGCGGCCGTGGCGAAGTGTTCATCGCTGCCGGCGTAGAGCACGGCGCGCGACGAGCTGACGATGATGGGCGCGGCTTCGCGCCAGGCGGCGCGAACGGTGGCATCGATCTCACCGCCCTGTGCGCCGATGCCGGGAATGAGCAGCGGCGCCTGGGGGGCGAGCGCGCGTACCCGTGCCAACTCTTCGGGGTAGGTGGCACCGACGACCAGGCCGAGCCGGCCGTTGCGGTTCCAGGTGCCGCTGGCCAGCCGCGCGATGTGCTCGTACAGCAGCGAGCCGTCTGCCAGGCGCTGGCCTTGCAGGTCGGCACCACCCGGGTTGGAGGTGCGGCACAGCAGGAAGAGGCCCTTGCCCTCGAAGCGCAGGTAGGGCTCGATCGAATCGAAGCCCATGAAAGGCGACAGCGTCAGCGCGTCGGCCTGGTAGCGCACGAAAGCTTCGCGCGCGTATTGCTCGGCGGTGGCGCCGATGTCGCCTCGCTTGGCGTCGAGGATCACCGGCACCTGCGGCGCGACGCGGCGCAGCGTGTGCATCAACCGCTCCAGCTGGTCTTCGGCGCGGTGCGCCGCGAAGTAGGCGATCTGCGGTTTGAAGGCGCAGGCCAGGTCGTGCGTGGCGGTGGCGATGGCCGCGCAGAAATCGTGGATGCGCGAAGCGTCGTCGCGCCAGGCACCGGGGAAGCGCGATGGTTCGGGGTCGAGGCCGATGCACAACATCGAGCCGTGGGCGGCCTGCGCAGTGGCGAGCTGGTCGCGGAAGTCGCTCACGTGAAGCGCCGAGCCAGGCGCTCAGCCAAGCCAGTGTAGGCCGCCGGCGTCAGCGCCAGCAGCCGTTCGCGTTCAGCCTCGGGCAAGGGCAGGCCGCGGATGAATCCCTGCATCAGCTCGCGCGTGATCGGCTTGCCTTGCGTGAAGTGCTTGAGCTGGTCGTAGGGGTTGGGCAGGCCGTGGCGGCGCATGACGGTCTGCACCGGCTCGGCCAGAACTTCCCAGGCGGTGTCGAGGTCGGCGACTATGGCTTGCGGGTTGACTTCGAGCTTGCCCAGGCCGCGCGCCAGGCTGTCGATGGCCAGCAGCGTGTGGCCGAAGGCGACACCCATGTTGCGCAGCACGGTCGAGTCGCTGAGGTCGCGCTGCCAGCGGCTGATGGGCAGCTTGTGGCTCATGTGCGCCAACAGCGCATTGGCCAGGCCGAGGTTGCCTTCGGCGTTCTCGAAGTCGATCGGGTTGACCTTGTGCGGCATCGTGCTCGAGCCGACTTCACCGGCCGTCACGCGCTGCTTGAAGTAGCCCAGCGAGATGTAGCCCCACACATCGCGCGACCAGTCGATGAGGATGGTGTTGGCGCGCGCCATCGCGTCGAAGAGTTCGGCCAAACCGTCGTGCGGCTCGATCTGGATCGTGTAGGCGTTGAAGCTCAGGCCCAGGCTTTTCTCCACCACGCCGCGGCTGAAGGCTTCCCAGTCGACATCGGGGTAGGCCGCGACATGCGCGTTGTAGTTGCCCACGGCCCCGTTCATCTTGGCCGGTAGCGGCACGGCTTGGATGCGCTGCCGCGCCGTGGCCAGGCGCGCCGCGACGTTGGCGACCTCCTTGCCCAGCGTCGTCGGGCTCGCCGTCTGGCCATGGGTGCGGCTGAGCATGGGCAGCGCCGCGAAGCCGTGCGCCATCGTGGCCAGCTGCGCCAGCAAGCCGTCGATCGCGGGCAGCAGCACCGTGTCGCGCGCGCTCTTGAGCATCAGCGCGTGGCTGGTGTTGTTGATGTCTTCGCTGGTGCAGGCGAAGTGCACGAACTCGGCCGCGCGCTGCAGTTCGGCCTGGCCTTCGAGTTGCGCCTTGAGCCAGTACTCGACGGCCTTGACGTCGTGGTTGGTGGACTTCTCGATGTCCTTGATGGCCTGTGCGTCGGCTTCGCTGAATTTGCCCGCCAGCTCGCGCAAACGCTGCTGTGCGGCGACGGTGAACGCCGCGAATTCCGGCAGGCCCGCCAACGACAAGGCGATGAACCACTCGACCTCGACCTGCACGCGGCGCTGCATCAAGCCGAACTCGGACAGGAGCGGCCGCAGCGCAGCGAGCTTGGGCGCATAACGGCCGTCCAGGGGCGACAAGGCGGTGAGTGGCGAAGGGTTCATGAAAGACGTCGGCCCCGTGGGGCCGAAACAAACGCAGCGGGGAGGGCCCGGGGCAGCCCAGGGCGGGGCCGATTTTAGGCGTGGCGGCATACTGCGGGCATGGCTCAGAAGCACGACATCCGCGCACTAAGTTTCGACATCTTCGGCACCGTCGTCGACTGGCGCAGCTCGATCATCGAGGCCGGCCAGGCCCTGGGTGTGCGCGCCGGCGGTGTGGTCGACTGGGCCGCCTTCGCCGAAGACTGGCGCGCCGGTTACCAGCCAGCCATGGCCGAGGTGCGTGAACGCCGGCTGCCGTGGACCAACATCGACGGCTTGCACCGGCGCATCCTCGACCAGCTGCTGGCGGCGCGCGGCCTCGACTGGAGCGAAGGGCAACGCGATGACTTCAACCACGTCTGGCACCGGCTCAAGCCCTGGAGCGACAGCCTGCCTGGCTTGGCGCGGCTGAAGACGCGCTACACGCTGGCCACGCTTTCCAACGGCAACCTGTCGCTGCTGGTGGCCATGGCCAAACATGCGGCGCTGCCCTGGGACTGCGTGCTCTCGGCCGAGCTCTTCCACCACTACAAACCCGACCCGCAGGTGTACCTGGGTGCGGCGCGTTTGCTCGACCTTGAACCGCCGCAGCTGATGATGGTCGCCGCGCACCCGAGCGACCTGCGCGCGGCCGCCGCCTGCGGCTTGCGCACGGCCTACATCCCGCGGCCGCTGGAGCATGGGAGCGGCGGCGCGATGGAGCCTTGCGCGTCGGGCGAGTTCGACCTCACGGCGCCGGATCTCGAACAACTGGCCGTTCAACTTGGTTGTTAGCGCGGCTTTACAAAGAGGGCGCGCATGCCTTCGGCGTTGCGAACAAAACGTCGCCTAGGCCGGCGCGACGCGCGCGCTGGTGGGCGCGGTTCAGTCGGGGGTGATCAGCGGCGGCTTCTGATGAACCCGGACCACCACCACGGGGCAGCCCACGCCGAAAGGTCCGCTCTCAAAGTCCGCGTCGCTATCGAAACCGCTGCCGCATTCGCTTTCGACGGTGAGCGAAACCACGATGCGCACCGTCTGAAATGGTGCGACGGGGTGGTGAAGCGCCGTGAGGTTAAACGCACCGTCGCACCCATGCGACTCGTGACCGTCGCCGGGAAGGAAAGCTAGGTTCTGCACTATGAGGTGCCCTACGCCCCGGGTCTCGTACACGGTGTTTTTTCTCTCGGACCGCCCCAGCGCAATCTGGGCGGACACAGACATCAATCCCACGGGGGAGAACAATCCGCCTTCCACGTTCATACCAAGGAATCCGCTCGCCGACAGGAAGGTGAGCGCGTCGATCGCGACGGGAGCAGCGCTGCTGTTGGTCCACTCGAAAACGAAAAATAGCTCGTCCTTTCCCTCCTTGATTCTGAACACCCGAATTTTCGCGAAGCTGTCGAACGGCTTGATCCTGGACATTTTCAGAATCGTCGATCGCCTTGCAGAAATGCGTACGGGCTTGTCGAGCGTGAAGGTAGGAACCGTGAAGAACCCACCTTGCTTTGCGAGTGTTTGCAACGCCCTGGCGTGATCCCTCACGGCGGCGTGTGACGTCGCCGCGTGCTTGGTGGCTTTGGCTCGCTCCTTCTCGACGAAGCGCTGGATTTCCAGACGGCGCTCTTCTTGCAGCGCCGCCAGCGCCTTGGTGTCGAGCCCGGACTTCCGCATCCAGTCCACCACCAGCTTGCTGGCAGCGCGCTCGCTCTTGCTGAGCCTTGCACGAGCCGGTGCTGGTTGCCGCGCCGTCGCTGGCAGCGGTGTCCGTTTGATTGCCGTCTTTGCAGTCGTTGCCATGATTCACCTCCCGCAATTGAGGAGACCGTACGCTTCGTTCGGGGCGCGCTTGACGCATTCTTCCCCCTTGGAAGCGGAAGTCAACCTCGTCGACCCCGGACAACGTGCCACTCAACTCGATGGTTAGAACAGCAGCGTCGCCACGGCCAGGCAGGCCATCACCAGGCTCAGCGTCAAGAGGTAGAGCACCGACACCGTGGCCGCACGCAACAGCAGCGGCCACCAGCGGCCGCCGTACACACGCTTGGCCGCAAGCAGCGCATACACCGGCGCTGACATGGCGGCGAAGGCGCTGACCACAGGCCACGCGGTCAGCACCACGGCCAGCGCGATGAACCAGAAGGCGTGCAGGTGCAGCGCGAAGACCAGGTGTTCGGTGTAGTACAGGCGCCGGTTCAGGTAGACGAGCTTTTGCCACAGTGCAAAGAAGGGCAGCAGCGCAAAGAGGGCGATGCCCAGGTTGGACATGAAGCGCTCACCGTAGGCATGCGCCTCGCGCTGCAGGCCCTGGGGGTCGAGGTCCATGCGCTGTTGCAGCCGGGTGCAGATGGCGGCGGGGAAACCTTCGCAGAAGAACTTGCCCTGCCGGTTGCCAGCGCGCGCCGAGCCCACGCCCATGACGAAATCGCTCGGCCGATCGATCTTGATCGCCGAGCCGTCGGCGCCGACGTTGAGCGAGGTCATCAAGCGCATCGCCAGCAGCATGATCACGCTAAGGGTGAGGTACAGCCGCAGCGGCAACACGTAGTGCTTGCGCTGGCCTGCGAGGTAGCGCCGGGTCAGCTCGCCGGGGCGCGTGAGCAGCAGCGCCAGCGTTCGCCACAACGCGCCTTCGGTGGAGAAGTAGGCGCCGCTGAACTGCTGTGCGAAGTGCAGCAGCGTGGGCGGCTTGATGTTCGTTTCCTGCCCGCAGTTGGAGCAAAAGCGCGGGCGTGGTTCGTTCAGCGGGGCGCGACAGTTGAGGCAGGCAGGAGATGCGTCAGGCGGCATGGGGCAGGACGGTAACGCATGCCGATTCAGCGCCGCGACAGGCTCACCAGCGCCACACCGCCCAGCACCACCCCTGCCGCCAGCAGCAGGCGCGGGCTGAGCGCTTCACCGAGCAAGAGCACGCCGCCTAACGCTGCAAGCACCGGCACACTGAGCTGCACGGTGGCGGCCTGGGTCGCCTTCAAACGCGGCAGCACCGAGTACCAGACCGCGTAGCCCGCGCCCGAGGCCAGCGCGCCTGAAACCACGGCGTAAAGTGCGCCCATCCCGTCCCAACTGGACTGCGACAGCATCAGCGCGCTCAGCAGCAGTGCCGGTACGACGGCGAGCCTGAAGTTGCCGGCGGTCACCGCCAGCGGGTCGGCGACACCGCCGCCGCGCAGCGAGTACACGCCCCAGGCCACGCCGGCCAGGACCATCAGGCTGCCGCTGCGCCAGCCTGGCGCGGCCACGCCCGGCAGCAGCAGGTAGACGAGGCCGGCCATCGCCAGCGCCATGCCGAAGAGTTGCCGCGGCGCCAAACGCTCGCCGCGCCACAGGCCGGTGGCCGTCATCGTCAACTGCACCGTGCCGAAGAGAATCAGCGCACCGGTGGCCGCGGTCAGGCCGAGGTAGGCGAACGAGAACGCTGCGGCGTAGGCCCACAGTGCCAGCGCCGAGACGACGTTGCCGCGCAAGGGGTGGGCGGCTGGCGCGCGCCGGCTCGCCAGCCAGGCCAGGAACAGCGCGCCCGAGACCAGCCGCAGCGAGGTGAAGCTGGCCGCGTCGATGTTCGTGTGCCGCAGCGCCAGCCGGCACAGCAGCGAGTTGCCGGCGAAGGCGCTCATCGCCAACGCCGTGCGCAACCCCAGGTTCAACGTGGCCGGACCGAGGTGATGCGGTCGTTGAGTGCGCGCTCGATGTTGTAGCGGCCGACGCCGAGCACGATGCAGCGGCCGCCGTACTCGTCGTCGGTGCACAGCTCCCAGCGACCGCCCAGCACGTCGACCGACGAGACCTTGTCGTTGAAGTTCAGCGCCGCGAGGTTGGGCACGGCTTCGCCGATGAATTGCTCGCGGCCCTGGTGGTCACCATGTTCGTACAACACGATGCCGCCGTAGTTGGGCAGTGGCCGGTTGTCGGCGCCGCCCACGGGCCGCAGCGACGACACGCCGTGATACAGGCGACCGGTGAGCAGGTGCCGCCCCGGCCCGAGCACCTGGCATTCGCCGGCGTAGTCGGCGTGTTCGCAGAACTGCCAGCGGCCGCGCGAAATTTCCACCGCTGTGGCGAGGTCGTTGAAGGCCTGGTTCGAGAGCCGGTTGCTGGCTGCGGCCAGGGCCACGCGCTGGCCCGAGAAGTCGGGGTTCTCGTACAGCACCACGGGCTCGGCGGCTTGTGCATAGGGAGGCGGGAAACGGCCCGGGAAAGGGACCGGGAATGGGTTCTGCGGCGCCTGCGACACCGGCGGCACGGGCTGCGACGTGGCGGCCGCCCCATAGGCATTGCGCGCCGACATCAACGTGCCGCGCAGCGCCGGCGGCAGCTCGGCATAGCGGCCGGGCCCGACCATGATGCAGGCGCCTCGAAACTGCGGCTGTGTGCAGAACTCCCATGAGCCGTTGCGCACCACTATCGACGAGATGCGGCCGCCGAAGCTGTAGCCCGCGAGGTCGGCCACGTCGTTGCTCAACGTCAAACGCATGCCGCCGAAGCGCGGCTGGTCGTACAGCTCGATGTCTTGCGCCAGCGCCGGCAGCGCCATGCAGCCGGCGGTCATGGTGGCGAGGAATCCGCAGGCGCGGGTCCAGCGAGGCAGGCATTGACGTGGCTTCATGAAGGGCTCCTTGGTAACGAATCGTGGACGGGGCTGCCCCCAACGCGCGGTAGCGAAAAGTCGTGCACCTACACTGCCGCACCATGCTTGCTGATGTCCTGCCCGCACCTTCGGCCCAGCTTGGCACCCTCATGGCGGCCAGTTGCAACTTGTTGAATCTGGCGCTGCCGGGCCGTGAGTTCTACCCCAACCAGCCGGCCTACAGCGTGCAGGAATACGAGCGCAAGCTCGACTGGCTGGGCGTCATGTTGCTGCGTTTGTCGGCCGACGTGGTGGGTGTGCAGGAGGTGTGGGACGAGGCGGCGTTGAAGGCCGCAGTGCAGCGCAGCGGGCTGCACTACGTCACCATGCTCGCGCCCGGCGCCGAGGCTGGTGCTTCGGGCACGCCGCGCGTCGGCCTGGTGTCGCGCCTGGCGCTGGAGGCGGTGAATTCAATCAGCGACTTCGCGCCGGCGCAGGCCGTCGAAGTGCCCGAGCTCGGCCGCCACGCGCGCTTCGAGCGACCCGTGCTTCACGCCCAGTTGCGCCTGAAACAAGGCCCGCGGCTGCACGTGCTGGTGGTGCATCTGAAAAGCAAGCGGCCGAAGTATCTGCAGACGGTGGATGGCCACGTGATCGAGGACCACGACGACCCGGCCGTGACGGCGCGGGCCACGCTGCGTTCATTGCTGATGCGCGCGGCAGAAGCGGCGGCGCTGCGCAGCATCGTGCTCTCGATCACGCAGCACACGCATGAGCCGCTGCTGTTGATGGGCGACATGAACGACGGCCCGCAATCGGTGACGAGCCAGATGATTGCCGCGACGCAGGCCGTGGCCTACGACAAAGGTGCGCGTGACGTGGCGCTGTACCACGCCTGGGACGTGGCCAGCGAACCTGCACTGCGGCGCGACATGGCCTACTCGCACGTGCACCAGGGCTGGCCCGAGATGCTCGACCAGATCTGGGTCAGCGAAGAATTCGTCGGCGCTTCGCGCTTCGCCATCGGCGACGTGAAGCGCGTCGAGGTCTTCAACGACCACCTGCAGGAAAGCCATGAGCGCTGGCGCAGCGACCATGGGTTTGTGCGAGCCCTCTTGCGCGTGCGCGACTACAAACCCGCCGCCGACGCCGCCATGTAGCCCAGCGTCCTGGCGTTCAGGCTCTGGATGAAGAGCCAGCCGCCACGCTCGGTGACGGCGGTGGTTTCGGGGTAGCTGCCGCTCGGGTCCTGCAGGTCGACCAGCACCTTGCCGCTTTCATCGAACGCGAACACATGGCCGTAGGCCGGCGGCACCGGCCACATCGCCTTGGGCAGGCGCAGCGCCAGTGCACGCAGCCAGGGCCGGCCGGCGTTGTCGTCAATGAAGGCGCCGCGCGGTTTGGTCAGGCCCGTCCAGATGCGGCCGTTCTCGCCGCGCATCAGGTTGTCGGGATAGCCGGGCAGGTTGTCGATCAGCACGCGTGCCTTGTCGTCGGGCTGCGTGGCGGCCTTGCCCGCGTCGACGCCATGCGCGGCTATGCTGATCTTCCAGATGCGGTAGGCGCCGGTCTCGGCCACGAAGAGGTGGCGCTCGTCGGCAGAGAGCGCCACGCCGTTGGCGAAGCTCAGGCCGTTGAACATCACGCGCGACTTCTGCGTCGCCGGGTCGTATTCGAGGATGCGCCCGCTGCTGCGGTGTTCGAGGATGTCGAGCACGCTGGCGTTGAAGGTGCCGCCGAAGGCGCGCGCGCCGAAGCGCTGCGAGGCGTCACTGAAGTAGATGCGGCCGCTCTTGGCCACCACCACCGCGTCGACGTAGCGCAGCGGGTCGCCCGCGACGCTGCTTGCGAGCACGGTGATCTGCGCGCCGGCACCGCGGCCTTTGACACGCAGGATGGCGCCGTGGTCGCCCACCATCGGGTCTGCGATGATCAAGGCGCCTTCGGCGTCGAAGTCGAAGCCGAGCGGCCGGCCGCCGGTTTCCACCACCACTTCGCGTGCGCTGCCATCGGGCTTCATGCGCACGATGTGGCCGCGCCGGTGGTCGGCGCTGCCCACGGCCATCCACAGCCACATCTCGCCTTGGTCTTCGCGCACGACCACGTGTTCCGGGCCGACGTCACCCGCCAAGGGCAGATGCTGCAGCCAGGCCAGGCGCTGGTTGGCGGCGTGCGCGCCGGTGTAGCCGGGTGCGGGCGGCGCCTGCCAGACCACAGGCTGCACCGGCACCGGCCAGAAGAAGAGGTAGGCACCCAGCAGCGCGAGCACGACGGCGACGCATTTGATGAGAAAGATCATGGGCGCATCGTCGTGGGCCGGTGCGTTGCCGTCAAGGCACGAGCTTCAGTCCGGCCAGGGGCACGACGTCGACGTTCGCCGCCAGGGGGTAGGGCTCGGTCACCGGCGCCACCACCAAGGCGCGCTGCACGCCCAGGTCTTCAAGTGCAAGCCAGAAGCCCTTGCTGACTTTCGGTGAGAGTGAAAATTTGATCTCGATGCCGATGCGCTGCTGGCCGATCTCGACCACCGCGTCGAGCTCGGTGCCCGCGGCCGTGCGGTAGAACGACAGCGTGGCGCCGGCGGGCAGCTGCGCCGCGATCTGTTCGAGCACGAAGCCTTCCCACGACGCACCGGCGATGGGGTGGCCTTGCAGCGCATCCAGGCTGTCGACGCCCAGCAGCGCATGCACCAGGCCGCTGTCACGCACATAGACCTTGGGCGACTTGACCAGGCGCTTGCCGATGTTGGGCAGCAGCGGCTCGAGCCGGCGCACGACCATCGCGTCCACGAGCGTGCCGAGGTAGCGCGTGGCCGTGGTGTGTGCCGCGCCGCCGAGCGAGGCGCCGAGTTGCGAAGCGTTGAAGAGCTGTCCCTGCAGATGCGCCAACATGCGCCAGAAGCGATGCAAGGTGTCGGCCGGCACATTCACGCCGAAGCTGCGCAGGTCGCGTTGCAGGAAGGTCTGGATGAAGTCCTGGCGCCAGGCGTAGGACTGCGCGTCGCCACTGGCAAGCTGGCTTAAAGGGAAGCCGCCGCGGAACCACAGCCGCTGCAGGCTCGCCGCGTCGCCGGGCATCTCGGCCGCCAGCAGCGGTGTGAGCTCGATGTAGCCGATGCGACCGGCCAGCGACTCGGCGCGCTGGCGCAGCAGGTCGCCTGCGGCCGAGCCCAGCAGCAGGAAGCGGCCGGGCCGGCGTGCGGCGTCGATCTCGGGGCGCA
>JANLYV010000596.1:0-5485 GCA_031365825.1 Rubrivivax sp.
TCGCGACCTGGCGATCTGGTGGTACGACCCCGACCGCGCCGACATCTTCAACCTCTTCGGCTCGTACCGCGGCCAGCGTGGCGCCACGGCCTACCGGCACCCGATCGCTGGCGACGAACTCATGCGTCGCGTGCTGATCGATGGTGAGTCGGTCAACGCCGGCACCTGGGCCGAACAGGCAGCGCTGGGTGTGGGCGTGGTGCCGGGCACCGATCGCAGCCTGTCGGTAGCAGCCGTGCCGATCTTCGGTGTGCACAAGGTGCTGGGGCTGGTGGTGATCGAAGACTTCGATCACGAGCACGCCTTCGACGCGGCCACCGTTCGTCTGTTGCAGACCGTCGCCGGCAGCATGGGAGTGGCACTGATGAACGCGCGCAGCTTCGAGGCCGAGCGCCAGCGCGCAGCCGAGCTGGCGGTGATCAACGACATCCAGCGTTCGATGAGCGAACGGCTGGACTTCCAGGCCATCGTCGACGTGGTCGGCGAGCGCCTGCGCATCGTCTTCGCCACCGGCGACATGGGCATTTACCTGAAGGGCAGCGAACCGGGCCAGGTGCGCGCGATGTACCTCTACGAGCACGGCCAGCGTCTGCCGAACCGGGCCTACACACCCAGGGCCGACAAGCCGCTGTGGCAGGCGCTGCTGGCCGGAGGCGAATGCGTCGTCGGCAGCCCCGCCGAGGCCGCACAGTGGCAGCTGGTGGCCACCCCCGGCACCGACAGCGCGCTCAGCGCCGCACACGTACCGATCACCGGCCCGCAGGGCTACCTGGGCCACCTGGTGCTGGAGAACCACGAGCGCGAGCACGCCTTCGGCGAGGCCGAACTGCGCCTGCTGCGCACGCTGGCCGCGAGCCTGGCGGTGGCACTGGAAAATGCGCGCCTGTTCGACGAAACCCAGCGTCTGTTGAAAGAAACCGAAGCGCGCAACGCCGAGCTGGCGGTGATCAACAGCATCCAGCAAGCGGTCGGTGCGGCGCTGGACTTCCAGGCCATCGTCGACGCCGTGGGTGACAAGTTGCGCGAGGTGTTCGCCACCGGCGACCTCAGCATCCGCTGGTGGGAAGAGGCCACGGGCGGCGTCCACTCGCTGTACTCCTACGAACATGGCGTGCGCTTGCCGATCAAGGTCAGCACGCCGCAGCCCGGAACGGTTCAGCACCGTTTCTACCGCGAGGACCATCAGGGCCGAGTGCTCGGCTCGGTGGACGAACAACTGGCGCAGGGCATTCCGGTCAGCCCCGGCACCGATCGCGCACGCAGCCTGCTGATCGTGCCCATGCTCGCCGGCACGCGCATGCTGGGGTCGCTGCACCTCGAAAACCACGAGCGCGACGACGCCTACAGCGAGGCCGATTTCCGCATGCTGCACACGGTGGCCTCCAGCATGGCCGTGGCCCTGCTCAATGCCAGGAGCTTCGAGGCCGAGCGCCAGCGCGCGGCCGAGCTGGCGATCATCAACGCCGTGCAACAGGCGCTGGCCGGCACGCTCGACATGCAAGGCGTGTACGACGCCGTCGGCGACAAGCTGAGCGAGGTCTTCCACACCGCCTTCGTCGGCGTGCGCCTGGTGGAGCACGAGACGCAACTGATGCACTTCGTTTACCAAACCTCGGCGGGCCAGCGCGTGACAGTCGCCCCGCGGCCGCTGGTTGGCTTTGGCGCCGAAGTGGTACGCACAGGGCGCACGCTGCTCGTCAACGACGACTGGCACGGCACGCTGCAGCGCCTGGGCTCCACGCCGGTGGTGCCCGGCGAGCAGCGCAAGGCGCAGGTGATGGTGCCGCTGAAGCGCGCGGGCCAGGTGGTGGGCCTGCTGTCATTGGCGGAGATGCGCGAACACGCCTTCAGCGACAACGACGTGCGCCTGCTCGAAACATTGGCCGGCAGCATGAGCGTGGCGCTGGAGAACGCCCGCCTGTTCGACGAGACGCAGCGTCTGCTGAAAGAAACCGAAGCCCGAAACGCCGAGCTGGCGGTGATTGCCAGCGTGCAGCAGGGCATGGCGGCGGAGCTGAACCTCATGACCATCGTCGACCTGGTCGGCGACAAGCTGCGCGAGGTGTTCAACACGGACGACATCGGCATCTGGTGGTGGGATGCCGCTGCGCGCAGCCTGCATGGCTTCTACGTCTTCGAGCATGGTGTGCGCCACCATCAAGCGCCTTTTGTCGTGCCGCCCGGCGATGTGCAAGAGCGGGTCTATCTGCGGCGCGAGACGCTGCATGTGAACAACCGCGCCGAGTCGATGGCGATGGGCCTGCATGCCATCGCGGGCACCGACCAGAGCCTCTCGGCAGTGATCATGCCGATCATCGGCGGCGATCGTGTGCTCGGTGGCGTGGTGCTCGAAGACTACGGGCGCGAGAACGCCTTTGGCGCGGCCGAGCTGCGGCTGTTGTCCACCGTCACGGCCAGCATGGGCACGGCGCTGGAGAACGCGCGCCTCTTCGACGAGACACAGCGCCTGTTGAAGGAGACCGAGCAGCGAAGTGCCGAGCTTGCGATCATCAACAGCGTGCAGGAAGGGCTTGCATCGAAGCTCGAGATGGAGGCCATCTACGCGCTGGTGGGCGACAAGATCCGGGAGATCTTCGCGGCGGACACCACCTTCATCCGCTACCACGACGTCGAGAACAACACGCTCGTGTCGCCCTACTACATCGATCGGGGTGTGACGCCGGCGACGGTTCTCGAAGCCAGCCGCGTCGTTCCTTACCGCGAGAGCTTGAATCGCAAGAGCTTGACCACGACGATCATCGAGTCGGGACAGCCCCTGCTGCTCGGCACCATGGACGAGCAGCGCGAAGCCGGTGGCGTCCATGTGGTCTCGCCGGGCTCCGCCGCGGACCTGAACCACACGTTCCTCGGCGTGCCCATTTTCCGCGACGGCAAACCCTATGGCGCGGTGAGCGTGCAGCGCTACAAGCCACACGCTTACAACGACAACGATCTGCGCTTGCTGAACACGCTGGCCAGCAGCATGAGCGCGGCGCTGGAGAACGCGCGGCTGTTCGACGAGACGCAGCGGCGCGCGAAGGAGGCCGCGGCGCTGACCGACGTCGGCCGCGACCTCTCGTCGTCGCTGGAGCTAACGTCGGTGATGAACGGCATCGCGCGCCACGCCAAAGACCTGCTGCATGCCGACCAAAGCGCCATCTTTACACCCGACGGCGCCGGGCCGGCCTTTCGCGCCATCGTCGCACTGGGCGCGAACGCGGCGCAGATCAAGGCTCACGCCATGGAGCTGGGGCGGGGCATCATCGGCCGGCTTTTGCAAAGTGGCCAGCCCGAGTTCATCAACGACACCTGGGCCGACCCGCGCAGCCTGCCCTTCCCCGGCGAAGAGCGCCGCAGCGACGAGCGGCTGATGGTCGTGCCGCTGCAGCAAGGCAGCGAGGTGCAGGGGGCAATGGCGGTGTGGCGCCAGGGCGGCGCGCCTTTCGTGGCGCGCGAACTCGAGTTCCTGTCGGGCCTGTCACTGCAGGCCATGGTGGCCTTGCGCAACGCGCGGCTGTTCAACGAGACACAGGAGGCACTGGCGCGGCAGACGGCCACGTCGGACGTGCTGCAGGTGATCAGCGAGTCGCCGACCGACGTGCAGCCGGTGGTCGACATCATTGCTGAGCGCGCCGCTGCGCTGACCGGGGCACGGTACTGCCTCGTCACCCGCTTCGATGGCGAATGGCTGCACCTGGCCAGCCTGCATGGCGTCAACCCCGAGGGCACGGCGGCGCTGCGCGCTGCCTGGCCGCAGCGGCTGGAGGGCAGCACGTCGATCGCGGCACGCGCGATACGCCAGCGCAGCGTGGTCAATGTGGCCGATCTGCTGGCCGAGCCAGACGCCGACTACGCCCCGAGCATGAAACGCGTCGTCGAGTTAGCGGGCTTCCGCAGCGGGCTGAGCGTGCCGATGCTGCGCGACCAGCAGATCGTCGGCGCGATCACCGTCAACCGTTCCGAGACCGGGCTCTACGCCGACAAGGAAGTCGCGCTGCTGCAGACCTTCGCCCGCCAGGCGGTGGTGGCGATCGAGAACGTGCGCTTGTTCAACGAGACGCAAGAAGCGCTGGAGCACCAGACCGCCACCAGCGAGGTGCTCGACGTCATCAGCCACTCGATGGCCGATGCCGCGCCGGTGTTCGACAAGATCATCGAGTGCTGCGAGCGCTTGTTTGCGGCGAACGCCTTTGCGCTGGGCATCGTCGACGCGCAAGGCCAGGTGGCGCTGCCGGTGTTTCGTATCACGCAAGCCGCGCGGCAGCGCCTGGGCGAGGCGCAGGCCCAGGCCACCGAGACGCGCCTGCGCGCCGCGTTCCCGCGGCCACTGGCCGGCACGCTGACCGAGAAAGCCATCCGCAGCGGGCGGCTGCTGGAAATCCGCGACGTGGGCGAGGGCACGGACGCTGCGCAACCCGCCGTGCAGGCCGCGCTGCAGATGAACCTCGGCACCTCGGTGGTGGTGGCGCCGTTGATGTGGCAAGGCCGCGGCATCGGCACCTTGACCATGTTCCGCGAGGCCGTCGAAGGCTCGCGCGAGCGCGAGAACGCCTTGCTCGAAACCTTCGCCGACCAGGCCGTGATCGCCATCCAGAACGCGCGGCTGTTCAACGAGACCAAAGAGGCGCTGGAGCAGCAGACCGCCACGGCCGAGATCCTGCAGGCCATCAGCAACTCGGTGGCCGATGCGCAGCCGGTGTACGAGGCCATCCTGCACAGCTGCGAGCGGCTCTTCAACGGCATGCACGTGGGCATCAACCTGGTCGGCGCCGACGGGCACATCCACCTTGCCGCGCACGAAGGGCCGGCGCCGAACCGCGAGGCCTTCGAGCGCACCTTCCCGATCCCCCTGGACGCCGAATCGGGCACCGGCTCGGCCATCGCGGCGCGCAGCGTGATGCACTACCCCGATGTCGAGCACGGTGCCGGCGTGCCGCTGTACGTGCGCCGCGCCGCCGCGTCGGTGGGCACACGATCGATCATCTTCGTGCCGCTGCTGTGGGAAGGCCGCGGCATCGGCGCCATCTTCGTCGGCCGGCGCTTCGCCGCGCCGTTCTCCGACAAGGACATCGCGCTGCTGCGCACCTTCGCCGACCAGGCGGTGATCGCCATCCAGAACGCGCGGCTGTTCCACGAGGCGCAGGAAGCACGGGCGCAAGCCGAGAGCGCCCGCGCTCAGGCCGAAGCAGCGAACGAAGCCAAGAGCGCCTTCCTGGCGACCATGAGCCACGAGATCCGCACGCCGATGAACGCGGTCATCGGCATGAGCGGGCTGCTGCTCGACACCGCGCTGAACGACGAGCAGCGCGACTTCGCCTCGACCATCCGCGACAGCGGCGATTCGCTGCTGACCATCATCAACGACATCCTCGACTTCTCAAAGATCGAGGCCGGCCGCATGGACATCGAAGCCCATGCCTTCGACCTGCGCGAGTGCGTGGAATCGGCGATGGATCTGATCGGCGCGCGCGCGGCCGAGAAGCAC
>JANLYV010000603.1:0-4638 GCA_031365825.1 Rubrivivax sp.
AGCCGAAGGTCGGGTCGACGATCTCGCTGATGACCGTCAGGTCGAGGCGGTAGCGTTCGGCAACGGCCGCCCAGTAGTGGACTCCGGCGCCGCCCAGCGGGTCCACACCCATGCGCACCTTCGCCTCGCGGATCGCATGCATGTCGATCACGTTGCCGAGGTCACCGACATAGGTGTTCAGAAAATCGTGGCGGCGCGTCGTTGCGGCCTGAAGCGCTCTGGCGTGCGGGATGCGCCTCACGCCCTCGAGACGCGCTTCCAGAAAACGATTGGCCTCGGCCTCGATCCAGTTCGTGATCTCCTGGCCAGCCGGGCCGCCGTGCGGCGGGTTGTACTTGAAGCCGCCATCGCGCGGCGGGTTGTGCGAAGGCGTCACCACGATGCCGTCGGCAAGGCCCGTGTCATTCGAGTGCAGGCGCCCGCGGTTGTGGCCGAGGATCGCGTGCGAGACCGCCGGCGTTGGCGTCGTCTCGTCGTTCATCGCCAGCATCACATCGACGCCGTGGGCCGCCAGCACTTCGAGCGCACTGGCGCAGGCAGGTGCCGACAGCGCATGCGTGTCGATGCCCAGGAACAGCGGCCCGCCGATGCCGTGGGCCTTGCGGTAGTGGCAAATCGCCTGCGTGATCGCCAGCACATGCCACTCGTTGAACGAGCGGTCGAAGGCCGAGCCACGATGGCCCGAGGTGCCGAAGGCCACACGCTGGGTGGCGATCGTGGGGTCGGGCAGATCCGTGTGGTACGCCGACACCAGCTTGCCCACATCGATGAGCATCGAGGCCGGGGCCGGTTGGCCAGCAAGCGGATTGATTTGGGGGACCATATCGTCAACCCTGTTGCACCCTTGCCGCTGCTGCTGGAGACGGCGAACTCCTTTCCCGAATCCGCGCCATCAAGGCGCTCCAAGACTTGGCAAACGCCTGCACGCCCTCGCGCTGCGGCGGCGCGGCGAGCGCTTCGTCGTCGACGCCTTCGCGCTTGAGGACGCGAGCAAATCGCAGTCGGCCTTGTAGGTTCGCATGGCGATCGCGATGCCGAGGCGGTTGTGCAGTTGGGGCTGAACGTCCTCCTTCACCACGACGTCCCAGCGACTGACGAAGAGCGAAGCGACGGATTCGACCTTTGGATCGAGCCCGGCTCTGATGCGTCGCTCAATACCGCGCCGTCGAAGCGGGTGTTGGTGCTCATCTGGGGTTTCATTGTTTCTCCTGGAGTGCGAACAGGCTGCGAACGTCCGCATCCAGCAGATCCCCGATGCGTTCGATGGTGAGGTCTGCAGCCGGGTAGGCAGCAACTACGGTGGGGTCCAGCGCATAGTGGCCCTGACGCGGGAAGACAGTCGTCAGGCGATCCTGCATGACTTGTTTCATGGCGGCGAGGATGCGCAGCTTGTCGTCGACCATCACGTAGTGCCGCGCCGGGTAGTGACGCTGCACGGCACCCAGCATCTGTTCCTTGTGGATGTAGATCAGCACCCTGCCGGAAACGGCATCCCACAGACCCGAGCGTCGAACCTTGCGCGGCTGAAACACCACGTCGCCATCGGACAGGATCACCGTCGGCCCGGAGCTGCTCAGGCGCTCGATGACTTCAAGGGCACGCGGGTAGAGGCGATCCGCAAACGGGTAGTCGATGAGGAACGCCGACATATGCAGCAGACGCAGGTCATTGTCTTGCCCGAGCTCGGCGTCGAGACGGTAGCGCTGCAGCGCGCCCAGGTAGTCGGCATAGCCGAGTTCGCTGCGCAAGCCTTCGAAGATCGCCCAATAGCGCGCCGCACTGGCGCTGCCAAACTCAAGCGCCAGGTGGCTCCGCAGGTCAGCGATGACCCGGTCGTTGTCAAGCAGCGTGTTGTCCACGTCGACCAGGAACACGACGTCGTGCCGCGGTGTCATGACGCGGGCGTTTCGTAGCCGCGCCCCGGTCCGGCAACGCCACCGCTGGTTCCGCCGTCGAGGTACCGAGTGCCTCGGGTCTGCAGTTGCGTGCCTCGCCGCATGTCGTCGCGGTGGTATGACTTCCCGCCATCGATGACGATATCGCCCGCGTCCAGCAACGGCACCAGATCAACAAGCGTCCGATCGAGCTGCATCCGGCTTCCCTTCCGATGGGTGATCAACGCGGATGGGTCGTGACGACGTCCGCGCAGGGGCGAAATCCCCATGGCGACGCCCAGCTTGACCATGTGCTCGTTCCAGGTCGCGTGTCTGTGCGCTAGCAGACTCAGAAAAGGGGGCCGCGCCTGTGACGGACAAGCAGCTTCTCCTCGCGCGGGACGCGACGTCCCGGAGGCGCATCGTTCGCTGCCGCACAGACGGCACTGCGCAAGTCAACTAATTTGAAATCGGCGAAGACCTCAACGGCATGCACGGTTCCACCAAAACTCACCCTGTCTCGACATGGATGCTCGCCGGGTGTGGCATCTGGTTGATCGCGCTGGGCCTGTTCTTCGCCGTCTTGCGACCACCCCTGTTGCCGGAAGACCCGCGCTTCATGGGTGCCACCCTCGCGCAAATTCGTGCTGATGTGCCCGGCCTTGAGAACTGGCTGAAGCAGGTGTTCACCGTCATGGGTGGATTCATGGCGGGCGCGGGCGTGCTGACCGTGTTTGTCGCCACAACGACGATGCGCCTCAGACTGAGAGGAACGTCCTGGGCCATGGCACTTTCCGGTGCACTGACTGTCGGGCTCATGAGCGCCACCAACTTTGCGCTTCACTCCGATTTCAGATGGATGCTGCTGCTCCCGGCATTGGTTTGGCTCGCAGGCCTCGCCGCCTATGTCGCGAGACCTTGACCCCAGGTCGACACCAGGCCCGCCATCCAACGTGGGGCCAGCTCACCGCCACACGTCACTTCTGCTTGGCGAGCCACTTGTCGAACTGCGCGATCTCCTTCTTCTGCGCCACGATGATCTGCTTGGCCATGGTCTTCATTTCCGGCGACTTGCCGTTCGCAAGCTCCATCTCGGCCATGTTCAAGGCTTGCTGATGGTGCATCTTCATCATCATCGCGAAGTCCTTGTCGGTGTCGCCCGACATCGGCATCTTCTGCATGCCATCCATGCCCATCATCATCGACGCCTTCATGTCATGCGGCCCGGCCTGCGCCGGTACTGATGCGAGCCAGAGTGCCGTCAACGGCACGAGGCACACGGCCATAAAGGGGTTGAGCGTCTTGAGGTTCATCGATGTCTCCTAGGGTGAATTTCGGTGATCAGTGCGCCACGGCGAGGCAGGTATCGGCTCTTTGAGCATCGCAGCCTGAGTCCTCACCGACAGTGCGTCAGCGCACGCAGTGATCAGGCGAGTGCCAATTCGCGGCAGCCGGCTCGATCAGCCCTGCGCATAGCAGGGTGTTGCCGTGCAATCGCTTGACATTCCCATGATGGAAAGCTTGAAACTGGCCGCATAGTCAAGCTTCGGCCCAGCCAACGCATCGTGAATGCCTTGCAGGCGGGCCGCCACTCCAGCCGCAATCCCGGGCCACACACCATGAACGCTGTCATTGCACCCATCCCCAAGCCGGGCGCCTTGCTCGACTGGAGCCTGCCCATCGAGGGCATGACCTGCGCATCGTGCGTTGCGCGCGTCGAGCGCGCCTTGCAGAAAATGCCCGGCGTCGTCGAAGCCAGCGTGAACCTGGCGACCGAGGCGGCCAGCGTCCGATCGGCACCGGGCATTGGCCTGGCAGACCTTCGCGCTGCCGTCGAGAAAGCGGGCTACACGGTCGGCGAAAGCAGCGTGACGCTGGCCATCGACGGCATGACCTGCGCGTCGTGCGTGTCGCGCGTCGAGAAGGCGCTGCTGCGTGTGCCGGGCGTGGTGCGGGCCGAGGCCAACCTGGCCACCGAGTCGGCGTCCGTCACGCTGGCCACTCGCCACGTCGACGAGGCGGCGCTCGTGACGGCGGTGGAGCGCGCGGGCTACTTGGCAAGGCCGCGGCAAGCCGAGTCCGGGGCGGACGCGGGGGCCATTTCCACCACCCCCCGGCGATCTTCCGAGTGGTGGCCCGTTGCAGTCGCGGCGGCGCTGTCGGCGCCGCTGGTGCTGCCGATGATCGGCCTGCTGTTCGGCCAGCACTGGATGCTCCCTGGCTGGATTCAGCTGGCACTGGCCACGCCGGTGCAGTTTTGGCTGGGCGCGCGCTTCTACCGTGCGGGGTGGAAGGCCCTCAGAGCGGGCAGCGGCAACATGGACTTGCTCGTCGCCCTGGGCACCAGCGCCGGCTACGGCTTGAGCCTGGTGCAACTGCTGCGCTATGGCAACCAGAGCATGCAGTTGTACTTCGAAGCCTCGGCCGTGGTCATCACGCTGGTGCTGCTGGGCAAGTGGATGGAAACGCGGGCCAAGCGCCAGACCACCGAGGCGATCCGGGCGCTGAATGCGCTGCGACCCGAGACCGCCCGCGTGCGCAAGGACGGCATCGACACCGAGGTAGCGGTCACGCAGGTTCACGTCGGCGACCTGGTGGTGGTGCGGCCTGGCGAGCGGCTGCCGGTGGACGGACAGGTGGTGGAGGGCAGCAGCGACGTCGATGAATCGCTGATCACGGGCGAGAGCTTGCCGGTGGCCAAGCACGGCGGCGACAAGGTCACCGGCGGCGCGGTCAACGGCGAAGGCCTGCTGGTGGTGAAAAC
>JANLYV010000017.1:0-1775 GCA_031365825.1 Rubrivivax sp.
GCATACGGGTTCACCACCGCCAGCGAGCGCAGCAGGCGCTGGGCGTTCTGATGCAGCTTGACCAGGTGCGCCTTGCCCTGCTTGGCCTTGAGACCCTGCAGCGTGCGCCTGGCCCGCTGCAATCGATGGATGGCCTCGGTCTGCTCACGGCCTTCGTCGACGCTGAGCACCATGCAGCGGTTCAAGAGTTCTTCGTCGATCTCGATGGCCGTGGTGGTCAGGAAGATCATCACCGGGCCCTCGACGCGGTACTGCTGCGTCACCAGGTTGCCGGTCGTGGCGTCCTTGCCGGTGCTGGCGATGGTGAGTTCGCCCTCGGACTGCAAGAGCTTCAGCGCGTAGCTCGCTCGGCTGGCGCCTTCTTCCTCGGCGATGGCCAGGATCTTGTGCTTGAGGTTGGTTTCTCCCATGTAGAACAGGCTCTGCCCCGTCATCGCGCTGTACTTGATGCGCTCCTCTTCGGGCATGAAGGCCAGCACCGCATCCATGAGGCTGCTCTTGCCCGCCGCGCTCGATGACTGCACGACGATGGCCAGCGGGCCGCCCAGCTTGCGGCTGGTGGCGGCCAGGTAGCCAACAAGCTTGTTCGTGGCCTCGCCCACCAGGCCGCAGGCGTCGAAGTCGGCCACGATGCGTGTGAGCAGGTCCGGGCTCTTGAGCAGCGCCAGGGCCTCGGCTTCCTCGGCTTCGGTCATCCTCGGCGCCTCGCGCTCGACCTTCATAGCCGCCTTGATGCGCTCGGCCTGCAGCGTCTCCAGCTTGAGCAGGATGCGGCCGAGATCGAGCTTGATCACGTCCTCGCGGCAGGCCAGTTCCTTGGCCGCCTGGGTGATGTAGTGGGCTCGTGCCCGCGCCGCGTACAGGTCGAAGCTGTCGACGTGGTACGCCTCACCCTTGGACACCAGCACATTGACCTTGAGCACCTCAGCACTCAGGTTCTTGGCCAGGCCGCGCACGCGGTAGCGCCGGTCACCGAAGCTCATCACCACTTCGTCTTCGTTGACCTCGGCGGCAATGTCAGTGGCCGGTGCTGCGCCAGATGCAGCAACCGGGGCAGCGGCTAAGGAAGGAGACTCACCCGATGGCGCGGACTCGACCGGCGCCGGCTCGGCAACAGGCAACGCCACGTCCTCGACGTGCTGGCCAGGCGTCTCGACCGGCGGCGCGCCTTTGCCCAGCCATACGGCCTTGCGGATCACCAGGCCCAGGGACTTCTCGGCCGGCGTTACCTTGAGCGCGTACTCGTTGGCGTCCATGCCCTTGGGGAACTGCACGCGGTAGCACTCCAGACCTTCAGCCATCAGCCGCTCAGCAGCCTTCTCGGCACCACGCTCGCCAGCGTCGTCACGGTCGAAGGCGATCAGCACACGCAGCACACCGCAGCGCTTGAAGACGGCCAGGTGATCGTCGGTCAGGCCCTCCACGCCATAGGCCGCAGTCACGTTGCGGTACCCCGTACACCAGAACGTCATCGCGTCGATCAGCGCCTCGGTGAGGATCACCTCGGCCTGGCCAACGAGTCCGCGCTCGTTCCAAACGCCCCGGTGCGGCCCCGGCAGGTACAGGTGCAACGGCGTGCCCGCGCGCAGGTTGTCCAGCAGCTTGCGCCCGTACACCTCGACCACATGGCCAGCAGCATCGAAGATCGGCACCACCAACGACCCGTTGAAGTGCTCGTGCCCGGACTCGCGGATGAGGCCGATCTTCTGCAGCCGCCCACGCACCTCGGCGCCGGCCTTGATCGCCGTGGCTGGCAGTCGCAGGCCCAAGGTGCG
>JANLYV010000045.1:0-8016 GCA_031365825.1 Rubrivivax sp.
TCCCGATCGAAGGGCTGCACACCGAGACCGGCCCCGGCGTATACGAAGCGGCGCTGCTCTTCTGCGAAGCGTTGGAGCAGGCCGATCGCGCGATCCTGTTCAAGACCGGCGCGAAGGAGATCGGCGCGCGCTTCGGCGTGATGCCCAGCTTCATGGCGAAATGGAACCAGCATCTGCCGGGCTGCTCGGGGCACATCCACCAAAGCATGTCGGACGGCAAGAACAACCTCTTCTATGACGCCAAGAGCAAGCGTTCCATGTCCACGCTCTTCGAGAGTTATTTGGCCGGGCAGGTGGCGTGTCTGATGGAGTTCGCACCGATGTTCTGGCCCACCATCAACAGCTACAAACGACTCGTCGACGGCTTCTGGGCGCCGGTGAAACCGACCTGGGGGCTGGACAACCGCACGGCCAGTTTTCGCGTCATCGCCGGCAGCCCCAAGGCGACGCGGCTGGAGACGCGCTGCCCCGGCGCCGACGTCAACCCCTACCTGGCGATGGCGGCCGTCATCGCCGCTGGCTTGCACGGCGTGGAGAAGGGGTTGAAGTTGACCGCACCGCCCATCACCGGCACGAATCAGGGCTCGGA
Organism: Rubrivivax sp.; assembly: GCA_031365825.1. Classification (GTDB taxonomy): domain Bacteria; phylum Pseudomonadota; class Gammaproteobacteria; order Burkholderiales; family Burkholderiaceae_C; genus Rubrivivax. The sequence continues at coordinate 590 of JANLYV010000045.1, forward strand.
CCACATCCCGCGCGCACCACGTTCGCTGCTGGAGACGACGCGCAACTTCCGCGCGTCCGATATCGCCCGCGACTGGCTCGGCGACACCTTCGTCGACCACTTCGCCGCCACGCGCGACTGGGAGTACCGGCAGTGGCAGGACGCGGTCACGGACTGGGAATTGAAGCGCTATTTCGAGATCATTTGACAGACAGTAAAGTAAGGCACATTCAGAAACCGCCTTACGGAGTTTGCCCATGGAAGAAGCCACCCTCACCAGCAAGAGCCAGATCACCGTGCCCAAAGCCGTGCGTGAAGCCATCGGCGCAGTGCCGGGCGACAAGATCCAGTTCGTACCGGCATGGCAGGGCTACAGGCTGGTGGTCATCAAAGGCGACATCAGCGCCATGCGGGGCGCGCTCAAGCGGCGTCGCAAGAAGCCCGTGACGATCGAGGAAATGAACCAGACGATTGCCCAGATGGGCAGCAAGCGGGAGCGCCGCCGTTGATCGGCCTGGACACCAACGTGCTGCTGCGCTACTTCGCTCAAGACGATGCGAGACAGTCGGCGCTGGCCAACCGGCTGATCGACACCGGCTTGAGTCCGTCACGTCAGGCCCATGTGTCTCTGGTGACGCTGGCTGAGCTCGTGTGGGTGCTGCGCAGCCGCTACCGGGCGACGCTCGGATTTGTGAGTGACGCCCTGGCCCACCTCCTGGCCGATCGGCGCTTCGTGGTGCAGGACCACAACGCTGCCTGGGCCGCTCTGGACCTTTATCGCCGCGGCAAGACGGATTTCGCCGACGCACTGGTGGCGTCGCTGGATCGAATGCACGGATGCGCCCAAACGTTCACGTTCGACAAGAAGGCTGCGCAACACGCCGGCATGAGTCTGCTGGAGTAACGCCATGACCCTCTCCCAATTCGCCTTCCCCACCGCCATTCACTTCGGCGCCGGCGCGCGCAAGCTCGTCGCCGCGCACCTGCGCGAGCACGGCCTGAAACGCCCGTTGATCGTCACTGACAAGGCGCTAGCGGCCTTGCCCGTGCTGGCCGAATTCAAGACCCATCTCGACGGCCTGGACGTGGCCGTCTTCAACGGCGTCTTCGGCAACCCGAGCTGCGCGATGGTGATGCAAGGTGCGATGGCCTTCAAGGCGCACGGCGCCGACTGCGTCATCGGTTTCGGCGGCGGCGCGGCACTGGACGTGGCCAAGGTCGTGGGCCTGATGGCCACGCACGAAGGCGACGTGCTCGAGTACGTGTGGGACCACCCGCAGGTGCGCGCCATCACGCACGAGCTGCCCTACTTCGTGGCGCTGCCCACCACCGCCGGCACGGGCAGCGAAGTCGGCCGTTCGGCCGTGGTGGGCGAGAACGATACGCACATCAAGCGCACCGTCTTCAGCGGCAAGATCCTGGCCAAAGCCGTGTTCGCCGACCCTGAGCTAACGTTGGACTTGCCCGCAGCCGTGACCGCCGCCACGGGCATGGACGCGCTCACGCACAACATCGAAAGTTACCTCTCGCCCGCTTACCACCCTTTGTGCGACGGCATCGCGCTCGAAGGCCTGCGTGTGGGTGCGCGCGCGCTGGTGAACGCGGTGAACCAGCCACACAACCTTCAGGCGCGCGGCGACATGATGATGAGCTCGATGATGGGCGCCATCGCCTTCCAGAAAGACCTGGGTTCGGTGCACGCCTGTGCGCACGCGCTGGGCGCCGTGTGCGACCTGCACCACGGCCTGGCCAACGCACTGATGATCGACACCGTGCTCGCCTGGAATCACGAAGTGGTACCGAAGAAATTTGATGAGATGGCGCATGTGGCCGATGTCAGCGGCGGCGGCTACGCCTTCATCGCCTGGCTCAAACACCTGAAGCTGCAGATCGGCATCCAGGGTGGCCTGGCGGCGCGTGGTGTGACGGCCGAGCACCTGCCGCGATTGGTGCCGCTGGCTGTGCAAGACTTCACCGGCCGCACCAACCCCCGGCCGGCGAGCGAAGCCGACTATGAACGCCTGTTCCTGCAGGCCATGTGAACCTGAGGATCGAGTCAACATGACACGCACCACCTTCATTCGCCTGGCGATGTGCCTCGGCTTGGCACTGCTGTTGCCGCTGTCGGGCGCGCTGGCGCAGACCAAGCCCAAACGGGTTGAGCCGAGCGCCAAGCCCGAAGCACTGCTGTGGGTGGGCAACAGCTTTTTCTACTACAACAACAGCATGCACGGCCACTTCGGCCGCCTGGCGGCGTCCGCGGCCACGCGCGTGCGCAGCACCTCGGTGACGATCAGCGGCGCCGGCCTCGACTGGAACGACATCGACTCGCTGCTGCGGCCCAACGGCCTGGGCCGCTATTCCTTCGTCGGCAACAACGAGATCCGCTTCAACCCGCCGGGCCGCCAGTACGACACGGTGATCATGATGGACTGCAGCCAGTGCCCCGTGCACCCGCAGCTGAAAGGCGCCTTCCACGAAACCGTGAGCAAGTTTTCGCTGACCCTGGCGCGCGCCGGCATCCGGCCGGTTCTGTTCATGTCCTGGGCCTACAAGGACAAGCCCGAGATGACGGCGCAACTGGCCGAGCAGTACACCATCGCCGGCAACGCCAATGATGCGCTGGTGATTCCCGCCGGCATCGCTTTCGCCAAGGCCATCAATAAGCGCCCCGACGTCGAGCTGTACGAGGCCGACCTGCGCCACCCCAGCCTGGCCGGCACCTACCTCGCCACCTGCACCGTGTTCGCGTCGCTGTACGGCAAGTCGCCGGTGGGGCTGAGCTACGACGCCGGCCTGCCCAAGGACGTGGCCCTGGCGCTGCAAACGGCCGCCTGGGACGCCGTGCAGGAGTACTACAAGCCATGACGGCCAAGCCGCTGCTGATCGGCATCTCGGCACGCATCTACTACCCCGGCTCGCAGGGCCAGCTCAGCGGTGTGTTCACCAAGACGCTGCACTACCTCGAACAGTCGGTGGCGCATTGGGTGCTTGGCGGGCAGGCGATGGCGGTGATGATTCCGGCCGTCACGCGCGACAGCATCGTGACGCGCAGCGACCTCAACCTGCACCACTACGCTCAAGCCTTGGACGGCCTGGTGCTGCAGGGTGGCAACGACGTGGCACCTCAGCATTACGGCGAAGAGCCGCTGCACCCCGACTGGGCCGGCGACGCCGTGCGCGACCAGTACGAGATGGAGCTCATCGGTGCTTTCATCGAAGCCGGCAAGCCGGTGTTCGGCGTCTGCCGCGGCCTGCAACTGCTCAACGTGATGCATGGCGGCACGCTTTTGCAAGACATCCCCACTCAACGCCCGCAAGCACTGGAGCACCGCGCACTCGGGCGTTATGAGCGGCACTTCCACGGCATCGAATTGGTGCCGGGCACGCGGCTGTCGCAGCTCTACCCCGAAGTGCAGCGCGGCCGCGCCAACAGCATTCACCACCAGGCGGTGAAGGACGTGGCGCCGGGCTTCACCGTCGAAGCGGTATGCCCTGACGACGGCATGATCGAAGCCATCCGCAAGCGCGAAGGCTCGTACGTCGCGGCCGTGCAGTGGCACCCCGAATTCCATCAACCCGGCGACACCGAAACCTTCAACGACATGCCCATGCTGCAAGATTTTCTCGACGCTGCACGCCAGGCGAAGAGCTGATGTCAACGCTGCGCATCCACAACCCGGCCACAGGCGGTTTGCTGGCCGAGATTGCAGCCGACGATGCCGCCAGCGTTGCTGCCAAAGCGGCGGCGGCACGCGCGGCGCAACCGGCCTGGGCGGCGGCGCCCATCAGCCAACGGCTGGCCATCGTGCAGCGTTTTCGTGATGCCATCGCAGCCGAGCTGGACGTGCTGGCCACGACGCTCACGCAAGAGGTGGGCAAGCCCATCAGCCAGTCTCGCAACGAACTCAATGGCCTGCTGCCACGCATCGACTATTTCCTCGAACAAACCGAAGGCGCGGTGCGCGACGAGCATGTCTTCGACGACGGCGGCACGCATGAGCAGATCTCGCACCAGCCGCTGGGCGTGGTGGCCAACATCTCTGCCTGGAACTACCCCTACTTCGTCGGCGGCAACGTCATCGTTCCGGCCTTGTTGACGGGCAACGCCGTGCTCTACAAGCCGAGCGAATTCGCCACGCTGACGGGCCAGCACCTCACGCGCCTGCTGCATGCGGCGGGTGTGCCGGCGGCGGTGATGCAGTGCCTGGTGGGCGCGGGCGACGTTGGCCGCGAGCTGGTCGAGCAGCGCATCGACGGCCTCTTTTTCACCGGCAGCCACGCCACCGGCACGCGCATCGCGCAATCGCTGGCCACGCGGCTGGTGAAGCTGCAGCTCGAACTCGGTGGCAAAGACCCGAGCTATGTGCGCGCCGATGCGAACATCAAAAATGCCGCCGAAAGCCTGGCCGACGGTGCCATGTACAACACCGGGCAGAGCTGCTGCTCGGTCGAGCGCATCTACGTGCACGCCAGCATCTTTGATGCCTTCGTCGAGTATTTCGTCAACGCCGTGCGCGGCCTCAAGGTGGGCGACCCGATGCAGGCCGACACCTACATCGGCGCCATCACGCGCGCGCCGCAAATTGCCGTGCTGCAAGCGCAGGTGGCCGATGCACTGGCCAAGGGCGCCACACTGCACCTGGGCGGCAAGGCCGTGCCCGGCCCCGGCCAGGGGTTCGAGCCCACGGTCATGACGAACGTTAGCCATACGATGGAGCTGATGCGCGAAGAGAGCTTCGGCCCGGTCATCGGCATCCAGAAAGTGGCCGGCGACCTTGAGGCCGTGGGGCTGATGAACGACACGCGCTACGGCCTCACCGCCGGTGTCTACACCCGGGACGAAGCCGCGGCTCGCACGCTGCTGGCGCGCGTCAACGCCGGCAGCGTGTACTGGAACTGCTGCGACCGCGTGAGCCCGCGCCTGCCCTGGTCGGGCCAAGGGGACTCGGGCATCGGCCTGACGCTCTCGCGCTACGGCATCCAGGCCTTCACGCGCCCCAAAGCATGGCATTTGCGTCAGCCTTGAAGCTGACCGTCTTCGACCTCGACCACACGCTGCTCAGCGGCGACAGCGACGTGCTGTGGTGCCAGTTCCTGATGGATAACGGCCAACTCGACCGCAGCAGCTTCGAGCCGCGCAACCGGCTGATGGAGAGCCAGTACCAGGCCGGCACGGTGAGTTCGATGGACTTCAGCCTGTTCTACCTGTCCACGCTGGCCGGCCACGATGCCGCCTACTGGCAGCCATGGCGCCAGGCGTTTCTCGACCAGATCATTGCGCCGCGCATCCCGGCGGCGGCGCGCCGGCTCGTCAAACAGCACCAGGACGGCGGCGACGTGGTGGTGATGAGCACCGCCACCAACCGCTACATCACCGAGCTCACCGCCGCGCACCTGCGCATCGAGCACCTGCTCGCCACCGAAAACGAAATCGCGGCCGATGGTTGTTTCACCGGCCGCATCCAGGGCATGGCCAACATGCGCGAAGGCAAGGTGGCGCGGCTGCACGACTGGCTGACGGCGCGCGGCCACACGCTCGCCAACGTCGACAGCCGCTTCTACAGCGACTCGTTCAACGACCTGCCGCTGCTGCTGGCGGTGAAGCGTGCCGTGGTGGTCGACCCGGATGCGCGGCTGCGCGCGATTGCGCTGACGCGCGGCTGGCAGGTGCTGAGCCTGCGCTAATGCCCGAAAGGCGTGGGTCTCAATGCCCCTTGCGCCGCTGCTGCCAGGCCAGCAGTTCGCCGACGAAGCCGCGGCGGAAGGCGACCACGCAGAGCACGAAGATCACGCCGATGATGACGTTGATCCACGAGCCGACCTGGTCGGAGAGGAAGTTCTGCAAGCCGATGATGGTGAAGGCCCCCAGCACCGGGCCGGCGAAGGTGCCCATGCCGCCGAGCAAGGTCATCAACACGACCTCGCCCGAGAGCGACCAGTGCGCGTCCGACAGCGTAGCGAACCCGAGCACCAGCGTCTTCATCGAACCGGCCAGCCCGGCGATGGCGGTGGACAACACGAAGGCCAGCAGCTTGTAGCGGTCGACGTCGTAGCCGAGCGAGATGGCGCGCGGTTCGTTCTCGCGGATGGCCTTGAGCACCTGGCCGTAAGGCGAGTGCACGATGCGCATGATGAAGAGGAAGACGGCGACGAAAACGGCCAGCACGACGTAATACAGCACCTTGTCATCGGCGAGCGAGAGCAGGCCGAAGAGCTTGCCGCGCGGCACACCCTGCAGGCCGTCTTCACCGCCAGTGAACGGCGCCTGCAGGAAGACGAAGTACAACATCTGCGCCATCGCCAGCGTGACCATGGCGAAGTAGATGCCCTGGCGGCGGATGGCGATGGCGCCGATCACCGCACCACAAAGCGCGGCCACACCGACGCCGGCGAGCACGCCGAGTTCGGGCGAGAGCCCGGCCGAGCGCACCAGCCAGCCCGTGGCATAGGCCGCCACGCCGAGGTAGGCCGCGTGACCGAACGAGAGCAGCCCGGTGTAGCCCAGCAGCAAATTGAACGCGCAGGCGAAGATGGCGTAACACAGCGCCTTCATCATGAACACCGGGTAAAGGCCGATGAAGGGCGCGGCCACCAGCAGCGCCAGCCCGAGCCAGAGCGCGATGCGGCCTCGCCGGGCGATGTCCTTGTCAGGCGTGGTGCTCATCACATCTCTTTTCCGAAGAGCCCCGCCGGCCGGATCATCAAGACGATGGCCATGATGACGAAGACGACGATGCTCGAGGCTTCGGGGTAGAAGACCTTGGTCAGGCCTTCGACCAGGCCCAGGCCCAGGCCGGTGAGGATAGAGCCGAGGATCGAACCCATGCCGCCGATGACGACCACGGCGAAGACCACGATGATCAGGTTGCTGCCCATCAGCGGCGTGATCTGGATCACCGGCGCGGCCAGCACGCCGGCGAGTGCGGCCAGGCCGGCGCCGGCGCCGTAGGTCAGCATCACCATCACCGGCACGTTGATGCCGAAGGCCTGCACCAGCGCCGGGTTTTCCGTGCCGGCGCGCAGATAGGCGCCCAGCCGCGTGCGCTCGATGATGAACCAGGTGCCCAGGCAGATCACCAGCGACGCGAAGACCACCCAGGCGCGGTAGTTCGGCAGGATCATGAAGCCCAGATTGGTGGCGCCTTGCAGCAGCTCGGGCACCGGGTACTGCTGGCCCGAGACACCGAAGTGTTCGCGGAACAGGCCCTCGGCGATGAGAGCCAGCCCGAAGGTCAGCAGCAGGCCGTAGATCGGGTCGATCTTGTACAGGTGCTTGAGCAGCGTGCGTTCGATCACCACCCCCAGCGCGCCCACCACCAGTGGCGCCACCACCAGCGCGAACCAGTAGTCGATGCCGAAGCTGTCAAGCAGCACGAACGCGACATAAGCGCCGATCATGTACAGCGCACCATGCGCGAAATTGACGATCCCGAGCAAGCCGAAGA
>JANLYV010000058.1:0-9324 GCA_031365825.1 Rubrivivax sp.
CGGCGCGGCGCGCCCGCACGGCGGTGCAACGGGAAAAATTGCGGACGCTGCTCGCGCAACCCGCCGGCGGCACCGCCGCGGACTGGTTGGCACGGCAACTCGGGCGGCCTTGATTTAAGGCGGTTAAATTTATCGCCACCGGCGCGCGCTTTCTGTGCGATAGCCGCATGCCCGCCACGGCGGCTCGCTGATCCAGATCCGCGACGGCCAGGACCTGTCGCCGGGCGAAGTGCTGGCGCGGATCCCGACGGAAGGCCAGAAGACCCGCGACATCACCGGCGGCCTGCCGCGGGTGGCTGAACTGTTCGAAGCGCGCAGCCCGAAGGATGTGGGCCTGCTGGCCGAGATCACCGGCACCATCAGCTTCGGCAAGGAGACCAAGGGCAAGAACCGCCTGCAGATCACCGACCCCGAAGGCAAGGTCCACGAGGAGCTGGTTGCCAAGGAAAAGAACATCCTGGTCCACGAAGGCCAGGTGGTCAACCGCGGCGAATTGGTGGTCGACGGTTCAGCCGATCCGCAGGACATCCTGCGCCTGCTGGGCATCGAAGAACTGGCGCGCTACATCGTCGACGAGGTGCAGGACGTCTACCGCTTGCAGGGCGTGAAGATCAACGACAAGCACATCGAAGTCATCGTGCGCCAGATGCTGCGCCGGGTGCAGATCACCAACAGCGGCGACAGCAAGTACATCAACGGCGAACAGGTCGAGCGCAGCGAATTGCTCGACACCAACGACGCGCTGCGTGCGGCCGGCAAGATCCCGGCAACGCACGCCGACGTGCTGCTGGGCATCACCAAGGCTTCGCTGTCGACCGACTCCTTCATCTCTGCCGCGTCGTTCCAGGAGACCACGCGAGTGCTCACCGAAGCTGCCATCATGGGCAAGCGCGACGAGCTGCGTGGGCTGAAGGAAAACGTCATCGTCGGCCGCCTGATTCCCGCAGGCACCGGCATGGCCTTCCACAATGCGCGCAAGGTCAAGGAAGAAATGGACGAGGGCGAGCGCCGCGCCATTGCGATGCAGGAAGCTGAAGAGCTGGCGGCGGCGCAGATGGCCCTGGTGGACGCCGCGTCAGCGGCAGCCACTTCGGCCGCCACCGACAGCGCCGAATAGGGCAGGCTTTGGCCCGGCAAGACCAGGGCGGCTTCGGCCGCCCTTTTTTCTGACATTGAAGCTTCGGCGTCTGGGGGCAAACATGATTCCGGTGCGAACGATCAAGACCTGGTGCGTGATGGCGTTCTGGCTGGTACTGCACGGTGCGAGCATGGCGCAAGCGCGACTGGTGGAGGTGGTGGCTGCAGCCAAGTCGTCGGTGGTGGCGGTCGGCGTTTTCAACGCCACGGCGAGCCCACGCTTTGCGGTGCGCGGCACCGGCTTCGTGGTGGCCGACGGGCAGCTGGTGGTGACCAACGCGCACGTCATCGGCGACCCCAACGACACGAGTTTCGGCACCCAGCTGCGCGTGCGCGTGATTGCCGGGAATGCGGCACCCGACGAACGGATTGCCAAGCTCTTGCACACCGATCCGGCGCATGACCTGGCGTTGCTGCGCATCGAAGGCAGCGCACTGCCCGCATTGAGCCTGGGTGTGGTCGACACCGTGCCCGAGGGCACGGCCATCGCCTTCATCGGCTTCCCCATCGGTGGAACGTTAGGCATGTCGCTGGTCACGCACCGCGGCATCGTGTCTTCGGTGCCGAAGATCGTGATGCCACCGCCGAGCGCGCGCCTGTTGACCGAGCGTGCCATCGCGCAGATACGCGACGGCGCCTTCGTCATCTACCAGCTTGACGCCACGGCCTACCCGGGCAACAGCGGCGGGCCTTTGCTCGATGTCGAAACCGGCCGCGTCATCGGCGTGCTGAACTCAGTGCTGACCAAGGGTACGCGCGAGACGGCGCTATCGAACCCGAGCGGCATCAGCTATGCGATCCCGGTGCGCCATGTGCTGGAGCTGCTGAGCCTGCCAAGGTGATACCGCGTTGACGCGGCGCGCAGGCCCGCGGCTTCAGACGCGGTAGTACGACCGATACCACTCGACGAAGCGCGCGACGCCCGTCTCTATCGATGTCGACGGCGCGAAGCCGACCCATTGCGCCAACGCGTCGACATCGGCATAAGTCGCCGGCACGTCGCCGTCCTGCAAGGGCAGCAGATTCTTTTCGGCCTTGCGCCCGAGTGCGGCTTCGATGCAGCCGATGAAGTCCAGCAGCGGCACCGGGTTGTGGTTGCCGATGTTGAAGATGCGAAACGGCGCATGGCTGGTGCCCGGGTCGGGACGCTCGGCATCGAAGGCCGGGTCGGGCTCGGCGATGCGGTCGGTGACGCGAATGACGCCCTCGACGATATCGTCGACGTAGGTGAAATCACGCTGCATCTGGCCGTGGTTGAAGACGTCGATCGGGCGGCCTTCGAGGATGGCCTTGGTGAAGAGAAACAGGGCCATGTCCGGCCGGCCCCAGGGGCCATAGACCGTGAAGAAGCGCAGCCCCGTGGTCGGCAGGCCGAACAGGTGGCTGTAGGTATGCGCCATCAGCTCGTTCGCCTTCTTCGTCGCGGCGTACATGCTCACCGGGTGGTCGACGCTGTCACGCTCCGAAAAAGGCATGCGGGTGTTGCCGCCATAGACGCTGGAGCTTGATGCGTAGACCAGGTGCGCCACCTTCGCGTGGCGGCAGCCTTCGAGCATGTTCATGAACCCGACGACGTTGCTGTCGATGTAGGCCTGCGGGTTCTGCAGCGAGTAGCGCACACCGGCTTGCGCGGCGAGGTGGATCACTCGGTCGAATGGTTCACCGGCGAAGAGACCCTCGATCGCCGCGCGGTCACCGACATCGGCCTTGACGAAGCGGAACCCGGGCAATGACTGCAATCGCGCCAGGCGATCCAGCTTCAACTGCACGTCGTAGTAGTCGTTGAGGTTGTCCAAGCCGACCACGTCGTCGCCACGCGCCAGCAGGCGCAGGCACGTGGTCATGCCGATGAAACCGGCAGCGCCGGTGAGCAGGATTTTCATGCGTGGGAGTGGGCCCGGTGGCAGGCCGATGATGGCGCGCAGACGCTGCGAGTTTATCGAGCGAACGATGGCGCGCCGCTCCGATTTCCGGCCAAAGTGGGCGCGAAGCGGTGCGGCGTCGCCGCGCTAGCGGCCGCGTGCGAGCTCGAACATCAAGGCCTTGGGCAAGGCTTCGGCCAGGGCGTGCTTCGAGACACGCGAGCGTTCGCGGCCGAGCAGGTTCATGACCTCGAACGGGCGGCCCTGCTCGGCGATCTCGATGAACGCCAACGATGGCGACTCCTGCGCCAACTCGGCCATCAAACGCTGCATGTGGCCGCCGCCCAGGCTCGACTCGTAGACCACGGCGTGCGGCAGGCCACCGGCACAGAACTCGCGCGCTTCGTCGACCGAGCCGACGAAGTCGAGCATCACGCCCATCGAACGCACGATGTCGCGCACCACCGCACGCACCTCACGCTGAGCCGCGACCACCAGCACGTGGCTGCCCGCCAGCGGCTTGGAGTTGCGCCCAGCGTCGAGCGCGGCGTCCTTGTCCAGACCGAGGTCGAGCAGGTTGTCGATCGTCTCGCTGTTCATCAGCGTCTTGGTGAAGCCGATGGTCAGGCGCGTCAGGTCGCCGCTCTCCTGCCGGTCGAGTGTCAAACCCAGCGAATGGGTGCAACGCTCGATCAAACGCCATGACATCGACTGCAGCTCAGTGGCCACCGCCGCGGCCGGGCGCTGCGCCACGCCGGCACCGGTGATGCTGTGCTTGAAGGTGGCGTGCAGTTGCGCTTGTGCGGGCCAGGTCTTGACCTCGACTGAGAGATCGATGCGCGACCGGGAGTGTTCGAAGCACCAGTCGAGTACACCCTGCAACAATGAAAACAGTAGCGTGGCATCGCTGCTCACCGTCGCCGGATTCAGCACCTGGCGCACTTCAAGGCCACGTGCAGCCATCTCGCGGCTGCGCTGCGACAGCGCTTCGCGCAACATCGTGGTGAGGTCCAGTGTCTCTTCCGACAGGCGAATGCGCCCGCTGGCGACGCGGCTGACTTGCTGACCAAGCATGCCGGCGCGGCGCGCGCGCTCGATCTCGTCGCGCAACGCGCGCAGGCTGCTGCGGTCAATCCGCCCGCTCAGCGTGAGGCTGTTGACTCGCTCCAGCGCCGAGGACATGACTTCGGCGACTTCGCTGCCCACCTGCGCCACGAGGTCGTAAGCGTCAAACTCCGGCCCAGGCGGCAGCGGCGACTCATGCGCGGCGACAGGCTTGCGCGGCGGCAGGTCAGACGTGTTGACGGAGGTCATGGTGTTAAGCAGCGTGTGGATACAGTTCGAAACAGTCTAACGTGATGGTCCGGCCCCGCGCCATCGACGTCTACCCCGTGGCTCCGGGGTGCCGAGGTCCGCGCCGCGGCAGCTTGCGGACAAGTTCACGGCCGCGGTGTGATGTCACAGCCGCGGTCAGCGCCGCAGTCGTGGCTCGGATAATGAGCCGATGCTGCACCACGAGCGCCTTTGCCGTCACTTCGTCAAGCCACGATGGCACATGACGAGCGTGCTCGGCTGGAGCATGCTGATAGCCTGCGCACCGGCGATGAACTGGCGTGATGTCAGGCCGGCAGGTGCTGGTGTTTCCGTAGAACTGCCGTGCAAGCCGTCGGTCTATGCACGCGAACTGCAGCTGCATGGAATGAAGACCGAATGGAACATCACGGCCTGCAGTGCCGGCGGGCAGACCTGGGCGCTGGCCTCTGGCGAGCTGAAGGATCCGGCGAACGTCGCGCCGACGCTGCAGTTCCTGGTCGGCGCTGCGAAAGCCAATGTCGCCGCGGTCGCTTCAGAGTCTTCGCCATGGAGCCCACGCGGCGCGACGCCAAGTGCATACGCATTGCGTGTGCGCATGCGCGGTGCGCTGCCTGACGGGCGGCCTGTGGCGCAGGAGCTTGCAGTCTTTGCGCGCGGTACCCGCGTGTTTCAGGCCAGCGTCGTGGGGGTCGAGGCCGCACCCGAAGACCTCGATGTCTTCTTTGCATCGTTGCGCGTGTTGTGAGCGAAGCGGCGACCCAGGCCCAACACGCCGGAGAAACTGCGGGCGCGACAACCACGTCGTCGTCGGTGTCGCTCTTTCTGGTGTTCGCTTTCGCCTACTTTCTATCGGCCCTGCTGCGCGCCGTCACCGCCACTCTGGCTCCGGTTTTCAGTGTCGAACTCGGCATCAACGCCGCCCAACTGGGGTTGCTGGCGGGAGCCTTTTTCCTCGGCTTCGCGTTGATGCAATTGCCACTGGGATTGGCGCTGGACCGCCATGGCGCCAGGCGCGTGCTGATGGCATTGCTGATGGTGGCCACGCTGGGCTGCGCCGGTTTCGCCATTGCCCGCGACCTGGTCACGCTGGTGTGGGCACGCGCGCTCATCGGCGTCGGCGTCAGCGCGTGTCTGATGGCGCCGCTGACCTGCTATCGACACCGCTTCACGCCCGCGACGCAATTGCGTGCGAACTCGTGGATGCTGATGACGGGGTCACTCGGCATGATGGCCTCGACGCTGCCGGTGCAGTGGCTGCTGCCAGCACTCGGTTGGCGCGGCTTGTTCTGGCTGTTGGCGGCGCTGATGCTGCTGGCCGTCGCATGGATAGCGTGGCGCGCACCGCGCGATGCCGCGGTGTCGGAGCTCGGCGAGCGGGCGCATCGGCTGAGCTACGGCGCGATCGTGCGGCATCCGCTCTTCCTCTGCCTGGCGCCGCTGGCCTTCTTTGTCTACGGCGGCATGATTGCTGTGCAGGCGCTATGGGCTGGCCCGTGGTTGACACAGGTTTGCGGGTGGACTCCGCAGGCCGCCGCAGCAGGCCTCTTCGCCATCAACCTGAGCATGCTCGCGACGTTCATGGCCTGGGGTGTGCTGATGCCGCGACTGGCCGCACGCGGCTGGGATGCGATGCGCCTGATGCGTTGGGGTCTGCCCGCAAGCCTGGTGGTACTGGCATGCAACGTGGCCGGTGGTGCCGCGACAGGCGCATCGGCATGGGCGCTGTGGTGCGTGTGCAGTACGTTCGTCACATTGAGTCAACCGGCGGTGGGCCTGGCGTTTCCTTCCAGGCAGGCGGGCAAGGCGCTGTCGGCTTTCAATCTGGTGATCTTCCTCGGCGTCTTCGCCATGCAGTGGGGCATCGGCCTCTTGATTGATGGCTTGAAAGCCAACGGCGTCTCCACCATCGCGAGCTTCCAGTGGGCTTTCGGCGTATTCGCGCTAGCCTGCGCCTTGTCGTACCTGTGGTTCCTGCACCGCGCCGCCGCGGCGCGGCAATAATCTCGCGCTGAGTTCCCGAAAGCCATGGCCACCATCCTGATCGTCGCTCACTCGCCGCTGGCAAGCGCGCTGGCGGGCGTTGCCATGCATACCTATGCCGAATGTGGCGGGCAGATGGTGGCGCTGGACGTGGCGCCAGATGAAAGCCCCGAAGACGTTGCGCGACGGGTGCTGGACGCGCTGCATGCGTCGTCGTGGGCTGACACCTTGATCCTCACCGATGTGGTGGGTGCGACGCCGCACATGGGCGCATGGCGCGCCGCCGAGGGCCGAGCCAATGTGCGGCTCGTCGCAGGCGTAAACGTGCCGATGCTGTGGCGCACTCTTTGCTACCGCGCCGAGACGCTCGAACAACTCGTCGCGCGCGCCGGCGACGGCGGCAGGTTGGGCGTGGTTCAGGTGGCACCGACACCTCCGGCGAATCAGGGTCCGAGCGCCAGAAACCATGCCCAAGACCATCATCACGATCAGCAATAAGCTCGGATTGCACGCCCGTGCATCGGCCAAGCTCACCAAACTTGCCGGCGGTTTTGAAAGCGACGTACATGTCAGCCGCAACGGGCGCCGCGTCAACGCCAAGAGCATCATGGGGGTGATGATGCTGGCGGCCGGGATAGGCACACAGATCGAGATCGAGACCGAAGGCCCTGACGAAGACGCCGCCATGACCGCATTGCGGGCACTTATCGACGACAAATTCGGCGAAGGTCAGTAGTTGCACGCGCGGCACGACTTTGCCAAGCGGCGCCGCAGGCCTGAGCTACATTGAACCGATGAGCATCCAGCTGTTTGGCACACCGGTTTCCCGCGGCGTCGCGATTGGTCGCGCGGTGCTGGTGGCGTCAAGCCGCATTGATGTCGCGCACTACTTTGTGACGCCGGAACAGGTGGTAGCGGAAATTGACCGGCTGCGCAGCGCACGCGACGTCGTGGCCGCTGAGTTTCTGGCGCTGCAGCGTGACCTGGCGGCGGACGCGCCGCCGGAGTTGTCGGCGCTACTAGACGTGCACATGATGTTGCTGCGTGACGACGCACTCTCTGACGCAACCAAGGTCTGGATCAGCGAGCGCCACTACAACGCCGAGTGGGCGTTGTCGGCACAGCTTGAGGTGCTGGCACGGCAGTTCGACGAGATGGATGACGAATACCTCCGCGAGCGCAAGTCCGACGTTGAGCAAGTCGTGGAGCGACTGTTGCAGGTGCTTGCGCGCAGCGGTACAGCGCGTGCAATGGGATCGCCCGCACACGGCGTTGCCGGCCGCGCGGCGCGCGACGCGACGGGTGAGGACCCGCTGGTACTGGTCGCCAACGATGTCGCACCGGCCGACATGATGCAGTTCAAGCGCAGTGTGTTCACCGGTTTCATCACTGAAGTTGGTGGTACCACATCGCATACGGCCATCGTCGCGCGAAGCCTGGACATCCCGGCTGTTGTCGGTGCGCGCGAGGCAAGCCGGCTGATCCGCCAGGACGACTGGGTCATCATCGATGGCGATGTGGGTGTTGTGGTCGTGAATCCATCGCCCATCGTGTTGGAGGAATATCGATTCCGCCGCCGCGCGAGCGAACTTGAACGCGCGCGCCTGGATCGTCTACGGCACACGCCCGCCGTCACCCTCGATGGCCAAGCCATCGAACTGCTGGCCAACATCGAGATGCCCGGCGACACCGTAGGCGCGCTAGAGGCTGGCGCCGTTGGCGTGGGGCTCTTTCGCAGTGAGTTCCTGTTTATGAACCGCGCCCACGACCTGCCTTCGGAAGACGAGCAGTTTGAGTGTTACCGCGACGTAGTCTCGGCGATGCAAGGATTGCCAGTGACCATCCGCACCGTCGACGTAGGCGCCGATAAACCGTTGGATCGACTCAGCATGCAGGAATTGCGCCACGAGCACGCGCTGAACCCGGCACTCGGTTTGCGCGCGATCCGTTGGAGCCTGTCTGAGCCGGCCATGTTCAGGCAGCAGCTCCGAGCCATCCTGCGGGCCAGCGCCTTTGGGAATGTGCGGATCCTCATTCCTATGTTGGCCCACCTGGGCGAAATCCGGCAAACCATGGAGGCTGTGGCACGCGCCCGGCAGCAGCTGAACGACAGCGGCAAGCCCTATGGCAGCGTGGTGATTGGCGCCATGATCGAAGTGCCGGCGGCCGCACTCATGATCGATGCCTTTCTGCGGTATTTCGACTTTGTGTCGATCGGAACAAACGATCTCATTCAATACACGCTGGCCATTGATCGGGCAGACGAAGCGGTGGCGCATCTCTACGACCCATGGCACCCGGCGGTACTGCGCTTGATCGCACAAACGATCACTCGCGCAAACGTTGCGGGCCGAGGTGTCAGCGTTTGCGGGGAGATGGCCGGTGACACCGACTTCACGGAGTTGTTGCTGTCGATGGGACTGCGTAGCTTCTCTATGCACCCTGCCAGGCTTGCTTCCGTAAAGCAGAAGTTGTTGCGCGCGGACGCTACACGGCTTGCGGCGCAACTGCCGGCTTGGCTCGGCGCCGAAGACCCCGGATCGGCTGCGCGCAAGGTGCTCGCTCGCCCGGGCTAGACCTTCGGCGCGGTATTGTCGCAAAGTGAAATTTGCGCTGCCGTCGCCACGGCAGCGTCGAACGAAGTGAGCGTTCGCCGCTGACGATGCGGCGTGAGCGTTTGGCGAACTGACTGCGGCGGCCATGAGGAGGGCGAAGAGGGCGATCAGGCGAGCTGCCAATGGCCGAGCCACTCGTGATGTCCCAGACCATGATGGCCGAGGATCAGGGCGAAGCGGGTGGCGGTCCAGCAGATGGGTTCGATGGGATGCTCGGCGATCACGTGCGGGTCATAGAGCATCGTCATGTGCGGTGTGCGTGACGGCTGTGGATAAAGCCCCGATCGTTGCAGCGCCGACGCCAGTGTTTGCCGCAGCTTGGCCACAGCGGCGTCGCTGCGAGCATCACAGCGCAGGACGAATGCGTTGTTGCTGGGGTTGCTGGGGTTGCTGAAGCTGCACGCGCGATCGAAGAC
>JANLYV010000123.1:0-5681 GCA_031365825.1 Rubrivivax sp.
CATCATCGTCTTCGTCGGCGGCGTCATTCCGCAGCAGGACTACGCCTTCCTCTACGAGGCCGGCGTCAAGGGCATCTACGGGCCGGGGACGCCGATCCCGGCGAGCGCCAAGGATGTGCTCGAGCACATCAAGCAGTCCACGCGCGCCGCCTGAGATGCACGCCGCCGACCAGGCGCTGAAAGACCGGTTGCTGGGGCCGCCGGGCCCGGCGCAGCGGCGCGCCGTCGCCAAGGCGATCACGTTGCTGGAATCGACGCGCACCGAGCACCGCCAGCGTGCCGACGGGTTGCTGAATGCCTTGCTGCCGGCCACCGGGCGGGCGCTGCGCATCGGCATCAGCGGTGTCCCGGGGGTGGGCAAGAGCACCTTCATCGAGGCGCTGGGCTTGTTCCTGATCGAGCGCGGCCATCGGGTCGCCGTGCTGGCCGTCGACCCCAGCTCCAGCCTCGGCGGCGGCAGCATCCTGGGCGACAAGACGCGCATGGAGCGCCTGAGCGTCAATGAACATGCCTTCATTCGCCCCAGCCCGGCCAGCGGCACGCTGGGCGGCGTGGCCGAAAAGACGCGGGAGGCGATGCTGGTGTGCGAGGCCGCAGGTCACGACATCGTCATCGTCGAGACCGTGGGCGTCGGCCAGAGCGAGACCGCGGTGGCCGGCATGACCGACATGTTCGTGCTGCTGCAACTGCCCAACGCCGGCGACGACCTGCAGGCCATCAAGAAAGGCGTGATGGAACTGGCCGACATGGTGGTCATCAACAAGGCCGACCTCGACGAAGCCGCGGCCACGCGAGCGCGCGCGCAGGTCACCAGCGCCATGCGCTGGCTCGGGCCGCACACGCAGGCGGCCACCAGCGTGATGCAGCTCAGCGCGCTGCAAGGCAGCGGCTTGCGGGAATTCTGGGCCGCGGTGCAAAACTTTCACGACGCGCAGCGTGCCAGCGGCGGCCTGGCGCGGCGCCGCCATGCGCAAGACGAAGCCTGGATGTGGGAACGCATCCACGCCGGCCTGCGCCAGCGTTTTGCCGAGCACCCTGCCGTGCGAGAGCGCCTGGCCGAGCTCAGTGCCGAGGTTCGCGCCGGGCGTCTGGCGGCGTCGGTGGCGGCACGCAGGCTGCTCGAACTCATGAACGCCTAACGATCAAGACGAGGAGACAAGCTGTGCACCACATCATCGAAGCACTGGACCGCAAGCGCGCGGCCGCGCGCCTGGGCGGCGGTGAAAAGCGCATCGCAGCGCAGCACGCCAAAGGCAAGCTCACGGCGCGCGAGCGGCTCGAATTGCTGCTCGACGAAGGCAGCTTCGAAGAGTGGGACATGTTCGTCGAGCACCGCTGCGCCGACTTCGGTATGGCCGCGCAGAAGGTGCCGGGCGACGGCGTGGTCACCGGCTACGGCATGATCAACGGCCGCCTGGTGTTCGTCTTCAGCCAGGACTTCACCGTCTTCGGCGGCGCACTTTCGGAAGCCCACGCCGAGAAGATCTGCAAGGTGATGGATCAGGCGATGAAGGTCGGCGCGCCGGTGATCGGCCTGAACGATTCGGGCGGCGCGCGTATCCAGGAAGGGGTGGCCTCACTCGGCGGTTATGCCGAAGTCTTCCAGCGCAACGTCATGGCCTCGGGCGTGGTGCCGCAGATCAGCATGATCATGGGCCCCTGCGCCGGTGGTGCGGTGTACTCACCGGCCATGACCGACTTCATCTTCATGGTGCGCGACAGCTCCTACATGTTCGTCACCGGGCCCGAGGTGGTGAAGACGGTGACGCACGAAGAAGTCTCGGCCGAAGAGCTCGGTGGTGCGACGACCCACACCAGCAAGAGCGGCGTCGCCGACCTGTCGTTCGACAACGATGTCGAGGCGCTTCTGATGCTGCGCCGCTTCTTCAACTACCTGCCGCTGAACAACCGCGCCGGCGTGCCGGTGCGCCCCAGTGGCGACCCCGCCGAGCGGCTGGACATGTCGCTCGACACGCTGGTGCCCGAGCATCCGAACAAGCCTTACGACATCAAGGAGTTGATCGTCAAGGTGGTCGACGATGGCGACTTCTTCGAGCTGCAGAGCGAGCATGCGAAGAACATCGTCATCGGCATGGCGCGCATGGAAGGGCGCAGCGTGGGCATCGTCGCCAACAACCCGCTGGTGCTGGCCGGCTGCCTGGACATCAAGAGCAGCATCAAGGCGGCGCGCTTCGTGCGCTTTTGTGATGCGTTCAACATACCTGTTATTACCTTCGTCGACGTTCCGGGTTTCATGCCCGGCACGAGCCAGGAGTACGGCGGCATCATCAAACACGGCGCCAAGTTGCTCTACGCCTTCGCCGAATGCACCGTGCCCAAGGTGACGGTGATCACGCGCAAGGCTTACGGTGGCGCCTACGACGTGATGAGCTCGAAACACCTGCGCGGCGACGTCAACTTCGCCTGGCCGCATGCCGAGATTGCGGTGATGGGCGCCAAGGGCGCGGTCGAGATCATTTTTCGCGAAGACAAGGGCGACCCGGCCAAGCTGGCGGCGCGCGAGGCTGAATACAAGGCGCAGTTCGCCAACCCGTTTGTCGCCGGCAGCCGCGGCTACATCGACGACGTGATCCAGCCGCATGAGACCAGGAAACGCATCTGCCGGTCCCTCGCAATGTTGAAGGACAAGAAGATTGAAAACCCGTGGCGCAAGCACGGCAACATTCCGCTTTGATTGAGGATCCGATCATGTTCACCAAGATCCTCATTGCCAACCGCGGCGAGATTGCTTGCCGTGTCATGAAGACGGCGAAGAAGATGGGCATCGCCAGTGTGGCTGTCTACTCCGAAGCCGACAAGGATGCGCGTCATGTCGCACTCGCCGACGAAGCCGTGTTCATCGGGCCTGCTGCCAGCCGCGAGAGTTATCTGCGTGGCGACAAGATTATCGCCGCGGCCAAAAGCGCGGGCGCGCAGGCGATCCACCCCGGCTACGGCTTTCTATCAGAGAACGCAGACTTCGCGCGCCGCGTCGAAGAGGAGGGCCTGGTCTTCATCGGCCCCAAGCACCACAGCATCGCGGCCATGGGCGACAAGATCGCGTCCAAAAAACTCGCCCTCGCGGCCAAGGTCAGCACCATTCCCGGTTGGAACGAAGCCATCGAATCGGCCGAACGCGCGGAGGAGATTGCGCGCGACATCGGCTACCCGGTGATGATCAAGGCCAGCGCCGGTGGCGGTGGCAAGGGCCTGCGCGTGGCCTTCAACGACCGCGAAGCGTTTGAAGGCTTTACCAGTTGCCGCTTTGAAGCCAAGGCCAGCTTCGGCGACGACCGCATCTTCATCGAAAAATTCGTCGAAGAGCCGCGCCACATCGAGATCCAGGTGCTGGGCGACGCGCACGGCCACATCGTCTACCTGCACGAGCGTGAGTGTTCGATCCAGCGCCGCCACCAGAAGGTGATCGAAGAAGCGCCTTCCCCTTTCATCAGCGAAGCCACGCGCGCGCGGATGGGCGCGCAGGCGGTGCAGCTGGCGCGGGCGGTGAACTACCAGAGCGCGGGCACGGTCGAGTTCGTCGTCGGCCGCGACCAGAGCTTTTATTTTCTTGAGATGAACACGCGGCTGCAGGTCGAGCACCCGGTGACCGAGTGCATCACCGGGCTGGACCTGGTCGAGCTGATGATCCGTGTCGCCGCCGGCGAAGAGCTGCCCTTCACGCAAGAGCAGATTCCGCGCAACGGCTGGGCGATGGAATGCCGCATCAACGCCGAAGATCCGTTCCGCGGCTTCCTGCCGTCCACCGGTCGGCTTGTGCGTTATGTGCCGCCACCGGTGACGATGGAAGCGGCGGCACCCATGCCCTCTGCAGGTGGTGTGCGCGTGGACACCGGCGTGGCCGAAGGCGGCGAGATTCCGATGTTCTACGACTCGATGATCGCCAAGCTCATCGTGCACGGCCGCGACCGTGCCGACGCCATCGCCAAGATGCGCGATGCGCTCAACGCGTTTGTCATTCGCGGCATCTCGAGCAACATCCCGTTCCAGGCGGCCTTGCTGGCGCACCCGAAGTTCATGGCCGCCGACTTCAACACCGGCTTCATCGCCGAGCATTACGGCAAAGGCTTCAGCAGCGCCGACGTGGTGCACGACGACCCGCCCTTCCTGGTGGCGCTGGCGGCCTTCGTACGGCGCAAGGCGCGCGAGCGCGCGGCCGGCATCAGCGGTCAGGTGCCGGGGCACGAGGTGAACTTCCGCCCCGACCTGGTGGTGGTGGTGCTCGACGGCAAGGGCGGCAAGGTGCACCACGGTGTGCATATTGAAGAGTTCGAGCGCATCTCGGGCAAGGCCGACGTGGTGATTGCCGGCCGCCACTTCGCCATCCAGAGCACCACCAAACTCGGCGAGGTGTTGATGCGCGGCACCTGCAATGGGCTTGCCTTCACCGCGCAGGTGGAGCGCGGCAGCGCGAAGAACCCGCTGGCGATTCGCGTGGCGCACGACGGCGCGTTGATCGAAGCGCTGGTGCTGTTGCCGCGCGCTGCCGAATTGCTGGCGCTGATGCCGCACAAAGCGCCGCCCGACCTGTCGCGTTTCTTGCTTTCGCCCATGCCCGGGCTGCTGGTCGATGTCGCCGTAGTGCCGGGGCAGAAAGTGCTGGCCGGCGAAAAGCTCGCCGTCATCGAAGCCATGAAGATGGAGAACATCCTGCTCGCTGCGCAAGACGGCACGGTGAGCGAGCTGCTGGCCACCAAGGGCGAGAGCCTGGCCGTCGATCAACCCATCATGAGCTTCGCCTGATGAACGCTGCCGTCAGACCATTCCGCATCCTCGGCATCCAGCAGATCGCCATCGGCGGGCCGGACAAGGCGCGGCTCAAGTCGCTGTGGGTCGACATGCTCGGCCTCACCGTGAAGAGCAGCTTCGTGAGCGAACGCGAGAACGTCGACGAAGACATCTGCGCGCTGGGCCAGGGCGTGCACGCGGTCGAGGTCGACCTGATGCAGCCCATCGACCCCGACAAAAAACCGGCGGTGCACAGCACGCCGCTGAACCATGTCGGCCTGTGGGTCGACGATCTGGCGCAGGCCGTGGCGTGGATGACCGCGCAGGGCGTGCGCTTCGCACCTGGAGGCATCCGCAAAGGTGCGGCGGGCCACGACATCTGCTTCATCCACCCCAAGGGCAACGAAGACTTTCCGCTCGGCGGCGAAGGGGTGTTGATCGAGCTCGTGCAGGCGCCGGCCGAGGTGATTGCCGCGCACTAAGTCTTGGCGATGGCTTTGGCGACAGGCCTGGCCACGGCCAGCATCACCGAATAAGCCTTGAAGACGGCGGTGGCCTCCTGCCCCACCGCCAGGCCGAGCGCGGTGACCGCATCGTTGGTGACGCTGGCCGTGACCACCGTGCCACCCGGCAGCGTGACGCCGACCATCGACGACACGGCACCTTTTTCCAACCGCGAAATGGTGCCGGCGAGCTGGTTGCGTGCCGACAGCGCGTAGCCGGCGAAGTCGGTCACCAGCACAATGGCCGAGGCCTTGATGAGGGCGATGGCCTCCTGGCCCTTCTTCAGCTTGAGCTGCTTCGCCGCCGCGGTGGTCATCGCCGCGCTGAGCTCGTATCCACCGCGCAGCGCCAGGCTCACCTGGGTCGTGACAGGCCCGGCCTCGATGCGGCTGATGGTGCCGGCGAACTGGTTGCGTGCCGTGGTCTTCATG
>JANLYV010000146.1:0-9529 GCA_031365825.1 Rubrivivax sp.
ACATAGAACGGCTTCAGTGTTGCCAGCCGGTCGCTCGGGCGCGCCGCGCGAAAGCGGGTGAAAGCGGCGGCCTGCGGAGCGCTCATCTCAACGCAGCGACTCAAGGTACGCCTTCGCCGCGATGGCGAGCTTGGCGTCGAAGGTCAGCAGCGGCACGCGCATCTCGGCGGCCAGCCACAGGTAGGCCGCGTCGTAGCCTGAGAGGCCGTAGCGCGTGGCAATGTTGAACTGCCCGATCGGCGCCGGATTCACCATGTCGATCTGGTGCTCGAGAAAGTCTGCCAGCGCCTGGCGTACGACATCGGACGCCAGGCCACGCCGTTCTTTGCCGCGACATTGACGACCTCGTGAGCCGGCCGCACCATGTACTGCGCCGGCGGCTCAGCAACATGCAGCTTGCGGCCGGGTTGGGGCCTGGGCATTCAGCGGCTGTCGCGGTCTTGGCGAATGATGTCCACCGCACGTGGCACGCCGGCAAAGGGCTTGGGGTAGCGCGCCAGGTGTTCGGCCGCGATCTCTTCGATGGTGCGCGTGCCGCGCCGTTCAGAGACCAGGTGTCGTGCCGTGACGGTGGGCGGCATGGGCGTTGTAGCCATCGTGTCTTCGCCCGCCGCAGCGCGCTCGATGATGGCCATCAGCTCGCCCTGCAGCGAACGATGGTTACGCTCGGCGCGTGCGCGCAGACGCTCGGCCAGGCTCTCAGGCACGCCCTTGATCGAAAGGTTAAGGCTCATCGGTGGCTCCAAAATGGATGCGTGGCGCCATTTTGGAGCCGCCCAGCACAACAGGTCACGGTGAGGGACGCGGCGTTCAGTAGCGGTAGGTATCGGCCTTGTACGGCCCCTGCTTGCTCACGCCGATGTAGGCCGCCTGTGCGTCGCTGAGTTCGGTCAGCACCGCGCCCACTTTCTTCAAGTGCAGCCGCGCGACCTTCTCGTCCAGGTGCTTGGGCAGCACGTAGACCTTGCCGACTTCGTACTTCGCGCTTTGCGTGAAGAGCTCGATCTGCGCAATGGTCTGGTTGGCGAAGCTCGAGCTCATCACGAAGCTCGGGTGGCCGGTGCCGCAGCCCAGGTTCACCAGGCGGCCCTTGGCCAGCAGGATGATCCTCTTGCCATCGGGGAAGATGACATGGTCGACCTGCGGCTTGATCTCGTCCCAGGTGCAGTCGGCCAGCGCGGCGACGTCGATCTCGTTGTCGAAGTGGCCGATGTTGCAGACGATGGCCTGGTCTTTCATCGCCGCCATGTGGGCGCGGGTAATAACGCTCAAGTTACCGGTGGCCGAGACGAAGATGTCGGCCTTGTCGGCGGCGTACTCCATCGTCACCACGCGGTAGCCTTCCATCGCCGCCTGCAGCGCGTTGATCGGGTCGATCTCGGTCACCCACACCTGCGCCGACAGCGCACGCAAGGCCTGCGCGCTGCCCTTGCCCACGTCGCCGTAGCCGCACACTAGCGCAACCTTGCCGGCAATCATCACGTCGGTGG
Source organism: Rubrivivax sp. (assembly GCA_031365825.1). GTDB lineage: Bacteria > Pseudomonadota > Gammaproteobacteria > Burkholderiales > Burkholderiaceae_C > Rubrivivax. The sequence goes on from JANLYV010000146.1 coordinate 1,491, forward strand.
CGCGCTTGATGGCGTCGACCAGGCTTTCGCGGCAGCCGTAGAGGTTGTCGAACTTGCTCTTGGTGACCGAGTCATTCACGTTGATGGCACGGAACATCAGCGTGCCCTTGGCCGACATCTCGTTCAGGCGGTGCACACCGGTGGTGGTCTCTTCGGTCACGCCCATGATCTGCGCGCTCTTGCGGCTGTACCAGGTGGCGTCGACCGCAAGCTTGGCCTTGATGGCGGCGTAGAGGATCGTCTCTTCTTCGCTGCCGGGCCTGGCCAGCACGCCAGCGTCTTTCTCGGCACGCTTGCCCAAGTGCATCAGCAGCGTCGCATCACCGCCGTCGTCCAGGATCATGTTCGGGCCTTCGCCGGCCGTGTTCGCAGCGCCGAACTCGAAGATGCGGTGCGTGTAGTCCCAGTAATCGGCGAGCGTCTCGCCCTTGTAGGCAAACACCGGCGTGCCCGCGGCCACCAGCGCCGCGGCGGCGTGGTCTTGCGTGCTGAAGATGTTGCACGAAGCCCAGCGCACCTGCGCGCCGAGCGCTTGCAAAGTCTCTACCAGCACGGCGGTCTGGATCGTCATGTGCAGGCTGCCGGTGATGCGCGCGCCCTTCAGCGGCTGCGTCGCCGCGAACTCCTCGCGGATGGCCATCAGGCCGGGCATCTCGGTTTCGGCGATACGGATTTCCTTGCGGCCCCAGGCAGCAAGCGACAGGTCGGCCACATGGTGGTCGACGGTGGACGTGGGTTTGAGAACGGCGTTCATGGGCAAGACTCCAGACTGAAAGATAGGACCCACGCGGCGCGCATCGGACTGGCATCGATGGGGAAACCAGCACACCCGCGACAAACCGTGCAGGTGAGCGCCGTTGCAATGAAGGTTCCGAGCCTGGCCTCTGGTGTGTGAGGTTGCAACGCTCCTCGGAACGGGCACCATTTTACGCACGGCGGCATCACGCGCAGGCATCGAAACTGTCAGGTGTTTGGCACCTTTCAATACCGGCTTCGCGCCAGCCCTGCCGGCCCATGCTGCGACACTGCTCGCATGGTGATCAGCGCCTTGCCCCTGGCCCAATGCCCCGACGCGCTGCTGCGCGAATGCCGCGGCGTCTTCACCGACATCGACGACACGCTCACCGCCGACGGCGCCATCGCGCCGCAAGCGCTGGACGCGTTGTTTGCGCTGCGCGCCGCGCACATCCCCGTCATCGCCATCACCGGCCGGCCCATGGGCTGGAGCGAAGGTTTTGCCGCAGCCTGGCCGGTGGCCGCCATTTGCGCCGAGAACGGCGCGGTGGCGCTGATTCCCGGCGCAGCCGGTGTGGCGGTGGAATACGCCCAGGGCGAAGCCGAGCGCTCGCGCAATGCGCAGCGGCTGCGCGAGGTCGCCACACGCGTGCTGGCCGAAGTGCCGGGCGCGACGCTGGCGCGGGACAGCGCCGGGCGCGTGACCGACATCGCCATCGACCACAGCGAGTTCGCGCACCTGGGCGACGCGGCGATGGCGCAAGCGCTGGCCATCATGCAAGGCGAGGGCATGAACGCCAGCGTCAGCTCGATCCATATCAATGGCTGGTTCGGCACGCACGACAAGCTCAGCGGCGCGCGCTGGATGCTGCGCCGGCTCGTCGCGCGCGAGCTCGACGCCGAGATCGGGCGCTGGGTCTACGTGGGCGACTCGACCAACGACCAGGCCATGTTCGCCGCCTTCCCCTTGAGCGTGGGCGTGGCCAACCTGCTGCGCTTCGCCGCGCAGCTGCGCACCTGGCCGGCCTACATCACGCAGGGCGAGCGTGGTGCGGGCTTCGCGGAAGTGGCCGCGAGGCTGCTGGCGGCGCGCGGCTGAAACTCAGGTGGCGGCGAGAAAGACGCGCATGCGCTCCAGCTCCGCGTCGAGTTCGCGCCGGTAGGCGACGTCGCGCGGCGCCTTGCCGCTGACGTACCCCAGTTCGGCCCGCAGCGCACCGTCTTTCACCGCCACGTTGCCCCAGCCAATGACCGCATCGCGCCACAAGAGCGGCAAGGCGTAGTAGCCGCGCACGCGCTTGGGCGCGGGTGTGTAGGCCTCGAAGCGGTAAGCCCAGCCCCAGAACAGCTCGAAGCGGCGCCGGTCCCACACCACGGGGTCGAACGGGGCCAGCAGGCGCACGCTGTCGCTCGCGACGTGGCGTGCCGCGCCCGGGTTCTCTCCCTCGCCCCAGTACCAGGTGATGCCGTCAACTTGAGCGTTAGGCAGGCGTGCCTTGGCGCGCGCCAGCGCGGCGCCGCGGCCTTGGGCCCATTGCGGCGTGCCACCACAAAGGAGGCTTGCCAGGTGGCCGAGCGATCGCTCGGGCAGCGGTGCGTATTTGCGCACGACGACGTCGACCAGCCGGTCCATCGCCGCGGCCGCGTCGCCAGCCGGTGCCAGCGCTTCGCGGGCTGCGAACAGGCGCGTGCCACCCTCGCGGCCAGCCACGCGCAGCAGGCCGCAGTAGTGCATACCGTCGAGCAACTGTGTGCTGGCGTTGCTGGAGCCGCCGAACCAGTTGGCCGCCTTGCCGTGCTGGAAATGCGCGTCCACATCACGCGGGTGCACGGTGCCGCGCGCGCGCACGAATTCGAGCACCGCCTGCGCCTGCGCCAGCCGCTGCTTCGGCCATACGCTGCGCGGTGTGCGCGGGTGCATCAGGTGGTGTGTGTCGCGTGGCACGAAGCCGTAGTTGACGAAGAAGTCCTCTTCGATAGGGAGCTTGGCGTAGCGCCGCTCCAGGTCACCGGCGCGGTAGTCGCGCACGCGGTGACGCAGCGTCAGGTCCTGCGCCCGTGCCGGTGCGCGGATCGGGTCGGCCTGTACGAAGCCCAGTCGCGCGATGGCCTTGGGCAGCGTCGTCGGCGCGAACAGCGAACGCGCCACGGCATAGCGGCGCAGCGCGTCGAGGGTGGGTGCACTCTTCTTCGACATCAAGTTCGCCTTCACAACAGCCACTGACGCACGACGCCACCGCCCGCGTTGGCCAAGCGCACTTCAGCGCGCGCGCCGTTGATGAGCACCAGCTGCGGCGGCATGTGGCCGATGTCCATGTCCACCAACACGGGGCAGGGCATGGTGGCAAAGAGATGGTCGAGCGCCTGGGCGTAGCGCATCTCGGTGGTGGCCGTGGAGTCGGGCGCGGCGCTGCGGCCGATCAGGAGGCCGCTCAAACCGTCGAGCCAGCCGCTCCAGCGCAGATGATGCACGGCGCGCACCAGCTCGGTCGGCGACATCCCGGCGTTCTCAAGGTACAGCAGCACGCCGCTGTCGCGGTGCTGCTGGATGAAGCCGGTCACATCGCCATGGCGCGTACCGGCGATGTGCACCAGCGTGTCGAAACAACCACCGATGAGGCGGCCGCTGCACTGCACTTCCGCCGCGCCCGGCCGGTTCAGGCAGCGCCAGCGCGTGGGCTCGGTCAGCGCGTAGCAGACCTCGGGCTGCAGCGCGAAGTCGGTCCACTTCGATTGCCAATGGGTCGACGCCTGCTGCTCGAAAGTCGCCCCGGCCGGGTTGGCCAGAAGCCGCATCACGTTGGACGTTAGCGCGTCATTTTGCCCCGCCACCATGTCCATCAAGCACGGCCCATGCGCGGTGGCCCAGCCGCTGCGCAAGCTCAGCGGCAGCATCCAGGTGCTGGTGTCTGAATAGCCCAGCACCCACTTCGGCCGCGCGTTGCGCAAGGCCTCGAAATCGAGACGGTCGAGCAGTTCGATCGCCAGCTCGCCACCCCAGGGCGGAATGATCGCGGCGATGTCGTCGCGCAGCAGCACCCGCATCAATTCGGCCGCCCGCGCCGGTGCGCTCGCACTGGCGCTGTGCACTTCGTCGCGCAGGCACTGGCCGGTCTCCACGCGAAAGCCCTGGGCGCGCAGATGTGTCAGCGCGAGTTCGAGTCGAGGGTGCAGCGGCGGCGGCACGCCCGAACTCGGCGCGGTGACGGCGATCAGGTCGCCGGGCCGCAGCGGCACCGGGTAGCGCATCAGCCCACTTGCAGCACGCCGCGGCGCACCTGGTCGCGTTCGATGCTCTCGAACAGCGCCTTGAAATTGCCTTCGCCGAAACCGTCGTCACCCTTGCGCTGGATGAACTCGAAGAACACCGGGCCGAGCAGCGTGCGCGAAAAGATCTGCAGCAAGAGGCGCGGTGTGCCGCTGGAGCTGGCCCCCGAGACGCCTGCGGCGTCGGCCCCCCGAGGGGGCTCGCCGTCTTGGGGCGGCCCGGCGACGGCGGTCGTGCCGTCGAGCAGGATGCCGCGGGCCTGCAACTCGGGCACAGCCTGGCCGTGGCCGGGCAGGCGCTCGTTCAGCATCTCGTAGTAGACGTCGTTGGGCGCCGTCATCAGCGGTATGCCGGCCAGCTGCAGGCTGTCGACGCTGGCCATCAGGTCGTCGGTCAGCAGCGCCACATGCTGGATGCCTTCGCCGTTGAACTGCATCAGGAACTCCTCGATCTGCCCCGCGCCTTTGGACGACTCTTCGTTCAGCGGGATGCGGATGCGGCCGTCAGGCGCGGTCATGGCTTTCGAAGTCAGGCCGGTGTGCGCGCCTTTGATGTCGAAGTAGCGCATCTCGCGGAAGTTGAAGAGCCGCTCGTAAAAGCCGGCCCAATAGACCATGCGGCCGCGGTAGACGTTGTGCGTGAGATGGTCGATCAGCTTCAAGCCATGGCCCAAGGGCCGGCGCTCGACGCCGGCTATGAACTCGAAGTCGATGTCGTAGATCGAGCGGCCGTCTTCGAAGCGGTCGATCAGGTACAGCGGCGCGCCGCCTATGCCTTTGATGGCCGGCAGCCGCAACTCCATCGGCCCGGTGGGGATGTCCACCGGCTGCGCGCCGAGCTCCAGCGCCAGCGCGTAGGCCTTGTGCGAGTCCTTCACGCGAAATGCCAGGCCGCAGGCCGAAGGCCCGTGCTCGGCGGCGAAGTAGCCAGCCAGGCTGCGCGGCTCGTTGTTGACGATGAAGTTGATGCCGCCCTGGCGGTACAGCAGCACATGCTTGGAGCGGTGCCGCGCCACCAGCGTGAAGCCCATGGTCTCAAACAGTGGCTCCAACACCCCCGGTGTGGGCGAGGCGAACTCGACGAACTCGAAGCCCATCAGGCCCATCGGGTTGTTGGCTGGCTCGGGGGTGGCGGTCATGGTGCGCAGTCCTTCGTATTGGCGAGAGCTGCCATTCTGCCGGCGTCTCAGGTGCTCAGATGCAGCTCCAATACACGCGCCACATGCAGCGCGTCGCGCGTACCTTTCAATCCGTCGCTGATCTGATGCCGGCAACTGGTGCCGTCGGCCACGACGATGGCGTCGGCCGGCGCCGCGCGCAGGGCCGGCAGCAAAGCCAGTTCGGCCATCCGCATCGAGACCTCGAAGTGTTGCGCCTCGTAGCCGAAGCTGCCGGCCATGCCGCAGCACGAACTCTCGATCAACTGCGGCTTGGCGCCGGGCAACAGGGCCAACACCTCGAGCACCGGGCTGATGGCGCCGAAGGCCTTCTGGTGGCAATGCCCGTGCACGACGATGGGCCGCCCTGGCGCGCGCAGCTTCAGCGCCAAGCGGCCGGCGCTGGCTTCGCGGGCGATGAACTCTTCGAACATCAGCGCCTGCGCCGACAGGCGTTGCGCGGCCTCGCCCAGGCCCATCACCAGCATCTCGTCGCGCAGCGTGAAGAGGCAGCTCGGCTCCAGGCCGACGACGGCGATGCCGGCATCGGCGAAGGGCAGGAAGGCGGCCAGCAGCTCGCTGGCTTTGGTCTTCGCTTGCTCGACCATGCCTGCCGCCAGGTAGGTGCGGCCACAGCACAGCGGCGCGCCGGCGCGCTGCACCACATGCACGGCGTAGCCGGCGGCTTGCAGCACACGCACGGCAGCCACGGCGTTGTCGCTCTCGAAGTGGCCATTGAAAGTGTCGACGAACAACACCACGCCCAACTTGGCCGTTAGCACCTGTTGCTTCGTCGCCAGCTTCAAGCGGGCTGCTTGCCGCCAGAACGTATCGCGGCGCCACGCCGGCAGGCTGCGCCGCGCCGAGAAGCCCAGCGTGCGTTCCATCAAGCGCGCCAGCCCGGGCCAGCGGTTGCGCAGGTTCAGGAGTCCCGGCACGCGGCTGGCCAGGTGCGCGTAGTCGGGCAGCCGCGCCACCAGCCGGTCTTTCAGCGTGTGGCCGTGCCGCGCTTTGTAGTGATGCAGAAATTCGATCTTCATCCGCGCCATGTCCACGCCCGTCGGGCAGTCGCGCTTGCAGCCTTTGCAGCCTACGCACAGGTCCATCGTCTCGTGCATCGCTTCGCTGGTGAAAGCGTCAGGCCCGAGCTGGCCCGAAAGTGCCAGCCGCAGCGTGTTGGCGCGACCGCGCGTCAGGTGCTGCTCGTCGCGCGTGACGCGGTAGCTCGGGCACATCGTGCCGGCGTCGAACTTGCGGCAGTGGCCGTTGTTGTTGCACATCTCCGCCGCCTTGGCCAGGCCGAACGTGGTGTCGCCGCCGCTGCCCGGCGCGCTGGTGGCTTCGGTCATCGCGTCGTTCCGCACGTCCCACGCCGACCAGTCGAGTGCGGGCTTGAGCGTGATGGTGCGGTACGGCTTTGGTGTGCCCGGTGGTGGAAAGCGAAACAGCGCGCCTTCGTCCATGCGCGGCGGGTCGATGATGCGGTGCGGACTGAAGAGGTTGCCCGGGTCGAGCTCTTGTTTGATGGCGCGAAAGGCGTCGGCTATCTTCGGCCCGAATTGCCAACGTATCCATTCGCCGCGGCACAGCCCGTCGCCATGCTCGCCGCTGTACGCGCCTTTGAACTTGCGCACCAGCGCGCTGGCTTCTTCGGCGATGGCGCGCATCTTCGCCGCGCCGTCGCGGCGCATGTCGAGGATGGGCCGCACGTGCAGCGTGCCCACCGAAGCGTGCGCATACCAGGTGCCACGGCTGCCGTGGCGGCTGAAGACCTCGGTGAGTGCGGCGGTGTACTCGGCCAGGTGTTCGAGCGGCACGGCGCAGTCTTCGATGAAGCTCACCGGCTTGCCGTCGCCCTTCAGGCTCATCATGATGTTCAGGCCCGCCTTGCGAACTTCCCATAGCGCCTTCTGCGGCGCGTCTTCGGGCATGGGCACGACACTTTGCGGCAAGCCCAGGTCGGCCATCAGCTCCACCAGTTGGTCGAGTTGTGTCAACAACGTCTGGCGGTTATCACCGGCGAACTCGACCAGCAGAATCGCCGCCGGCGCACCGATGAGCGCGGCTTCGATCACTGGGCGAAAGGCGGGGTTGGCGCGCGCCAACTCGATCATCGTGCGGTCGACGAGCTCCACCGCCGTCGGCCCGAGCTTGACGATGTGCTGCGCGGATTCCATCGCGCGGTGGAAGTCGGGGAAGTTCACCACGCCCAGCACCTTGTGCCGCGGCAGTGGCGCAAGCGCGAGTTCCAGCGACTTGTAGAAGGCCAGCGTGCCCTCGGCGCCGATGAGCAAATGCGCCAGGTTGACGCTGCCGTCGGCGGTGTAGGGCTTCTCGCTTTGCGGCGCGAAGATGTCGAGGTTGTAGCCACCCACGCGGCGCAGCACGCGCGGCCACAACGTTTCGATCTCGGCACGGTGCTCTTCGGCCAGCGTGCGCACGAAGGCGGCGATCTGCGCCGCGCGGCCCGTGAGACCCGCCACCGGCCCGAAAGACTGCACGCTGCCATCGGCGAGCCAGGCCTGCGCGCCCAGCACGTTGTGCACCATGTTGCCGTAAGCGATGCTGCGCGAGCCGCAGGAGTTGTTGCCGGCCATGCCGCCGAGCGTGGCCTGCGCGCTGGTCGACACGTCCACCGGGAACCACAGGCCGAGCGGCTTGAGCATCGCGTTCAGGTGGTCGAGCACCAGGCCCGGCTGCACCACGGCGCGGCGCGAGTCGGCGTCGACGTGCAGCACCTCGCGCAGGTGTTTGCTCTGGTCGATGTCGAGGCAGGCGCCCACGGTCTGTCCGCACTGGCTGGTGCCACCGCCACGCGGCAGCACCGGCACCTGCAAGCTGCGCGCGACGTCGAGCGCAGCCTGGATGTCGGCTTCGTCG
>JANLYV010000176.1:0-3098 GCA_031365825.1 Rubrivivax sp.
CGACGTTTCCTCCCTAGACCGAACTTTGTAAACATTCGGTGAACCCAAAGCGTCTGTTATTGGCACAGCACGCTGGCGAAGTTCTTGTGCAGCGGGTATAGCCAGATGTCTTTGATGGGGATGATTTGGCGGTGGACCGTGGACTTCTTGCCGCGTCCGGCGGTCTGGCCGACGTGAACCCAGTTGGCGGCCTTGTAGCAAGTGCCGCGGTGACGCTGGGACTCGACGAAGGTCTCAAGCAGCACGGGGCGATAGCCGTACCGCTGGTGCCAATCGTGGGGTAACTGCCGGGCGATCATCGAAAGGATCTTCGAGGCGAGCCCTTTGGACTGGATCCAGGGCAGGATCAGGAAGCGGGCGTTGTTGACGACGAGCTGCAGGTTCTTCAGGCGCTGGGGTTCGGGCCAGCCGATGAAGCGGTCGCGCCCGGCGAGCTTCCAGGCGCTGGCGCCGAAGCTCAGTAGGGCGACGAGCTGATCGCCGGCGAAGACGTTGTAGCGCATCTGGCTGCCCGACAGCGGCGTGTAGCCCAGGTAGTGGTAGCGCGCGATGTACTCGTTCCACAGACGCGAGGCCGCTGTAGCGGTGACCGCGCGCAGCGTCAAGGCGCCGATCTCGTGCACGGGCTGCAGCAACGGTGATTGCGCATCGGTGGCCGCGGTGAGCGGGAAGCGAGGTCGCATGCGAGGCACGGTGTTCCGCGAGGGTGGCAGCGTGATCAGCCCATCGGCCTGCATGCGCAGCAGGGCCACGCGGCAAGTCATGTCCTTGAGCTCGCTGTTGGGTTTGGTCCAGCCGAACAGCTCGCACAACTTGCGCGACAAGGGCGAGCGCTTGAGGGACGGGTCCTGTTCCATCAGACACTTGATCACTTGGATATCGTCCGCGCTGAACTCGCGGCCGCAGTAGATGCTCATGAGGTGTCGATGCCTTGCGTGAGGGGGCGCGCACCCGGCGGGCAAGCACGCATGGCGGCAAGCTGCGCTGCGTCCATGGACCAGGGAAGAAATGCCTCGATGTCCGGCGGCGCGCGGTTGCCGTTGTCGGCGCAGGCTTGCAGATAGGCGCTCAGCCAAGTGCGCGCATTGAGCCGCCACAGCTTGACCGTCTTCAGCACGCTGTACATCGTGGCCGCCAACTGGCCTGACCACACGGAGCCCGAGCCGTAAAAGTTCTTGCGTCCGACCACGGCCAGGCGCGCGTCGCGTTCGGCGACGTTGTTGTCCATCGGCACTCCGGGGTGGTCGACGAACACCGTCAGCCCGGCCCAATGCACCGTCATGCTCTGAAGCACTTTGGCTGCGGACTTGGCCAACAGGGGATCGGCCAACGCACCATCGCGTTGATCTGCCATACGCTGGACGGCCTGCTGCAAGTCTGCGTGATGCGCGGCGCGATCGGCGCTGCCCTCGCAGGCTTGAAGGCGCAACCCATTCAAGTGGTACAGCTCGGCGATGGTGGTGACCCACCCCATCGCCCAGGGTGACACCTCGGGATATTCGTTGGCCAACTCCAGGAAGTCTCGGCGCTGGTGAGCCCAGCAAAATGCCAGTACGACCCCAGGGTGCAGTCGCGCAAACCTCTTGTATGCCGCGTAGCGGTCGCAACTGATAAAGCCGCTCTCCACACCGGCCAACTCGGCTTCGACGACTTCGGTCGAACGCGACTCATCGAGCACGAAGTGAACCACCGAGCGTGAGTGAAACACCCACAGATACCACCGATGGCCGACCTTGTCTGCAAGGTCGACGAACACCGCCCAACGCGTCTCATCGGCATGCCAGTGTGGTTCGCTGCGCAGCTTGCGTACCAGCGCCTGGTCGAGCGGCTCGAACAATGGCGCAAGCGCCAGCAAGCCGCCGGCCAGCGTGCCCGGCGACATGTTCAACCCATGATCGGATAGATCCTGCAGCAACCGATGACTCGGGCGGCCATACAGGAATTTGTCCAGCAGCACACTGGCCCACACCGACATCCCGAACTTGCCCCGCTCGATCAGCCGTGCCGGAGGCGGCGCCGTCACGATGCCCGCAACGCAGCCGCAGCCGCAGCCGGGTCGATAACGCCGCCTGTGGATCACGCGCCGGTAGGCCCGGACCTCGATCTCCAGCACCTCACTGTCTTCGGTGCCGGGGAAGATGCTGAAGCCCAAGCCGCAGTTCGGACATTGGGGTACGTCGATGTCGACCAACTCGCTGCGCTCGGGCAGGTGCGACTGCATCGTGCGTCCGTGACCGGGCGCGCCGCGCTGATGCCCTCGCGGTGAACGCGCAACCAACGCTTGCGCCCGCTGCTCAGTGCCGCCCCTGCGGCGCTCGCTCTTGCGGCCAAACATGCGCTGCTGGAGAGCGCGGAGCTTTGCGTGCGCCACCTCCAGTTCGGCGCGTAGCGCCACCTCGCGATCTGCGGCCTGCTCCTTGATCTGTCGCAATACCCGCTGATACCGCCCCTCACGCCACTGGGCTCGCTCCACGGCTCTGCGGTGCAGCGACTTCCAGCTGTTGGCTCGCGTCACCAGTTCAATATGCTCCTGCTTGGTCAGCGTCACGTACACCGTGGCGTTCGGCCCCGGCTTCGCATCGCTCACCGCTGGGCTCGGATCCAATGGGAACGGCGCCGCACTCATGGGGCGAACCGTAGCGAAAAAAAGTCAATGTGTCCAGCGGTTTTGCACCACGGCACCAACCAATGGGTTCACCGAATGTTTACAAAGTTCGGGTTAGATCATCTCGGCCCCGAGCCGCCACCCAGTCGGCGTTCGCGCAACCCCGGGGAAAGCGATGATGCGGCAGGGCCGTGCGCGTGATACGGAGCCGAAGTCGAGATCGGCAGCCGTTCAAGCGCCGGGCAGCGACGCACGCGCAGGTCGTGACAGCCAAGTCACGCGACCCTCTCGTTCTTCTCAGCATCGACTGGCTTCGACCGCCTGCGCGAGCGCCCAGTCAATGTGCTCGCGGACCAGCGGGGTCGTCGCCTCCCGACGGCTCTGCAGGGCCTCGACGATCGCCGGATCGCCGCTCGCGCGCAGCGCATTGCCGAGCGCGACCGCGCAGTTGCGCTGCCAGCGCTCGAAGCCGATGCGGCGAATCGCGCTGCCT
>JANLYV010000193.1:0-2184 GCA_031365825.1 Rubrivivax sp.
CGGCGAGACCTCCTCGGGCGCCTGGCGCTCGTCGATCGGGCTCAGGTCGTTGCTGTCGCGCCGGCGGATGCGCTGCTGCAGCTCGTTCAACGGCGCGATGCCGCGCGCCAGCGCCAGCCACACCAGCAGCACCGCCAGCGGCAGGATCACGAACTGCGGCAGGATCACGCCCTTGATGATCTCGGTGGCCAGCCGCGAGCGCTTGCCGAGCGTCTCGGCCACCTGCACCAGCGGCGCCTCGGCGGCCGGCGCGCCGGGCCGCGCGGCGCGGCGGTCGGGCACGTTGACCCACATGTAGGCGACGCGGACGGCCTCGTTGTTGAGCGTCTCGTCGCGAAAGCGCACCTCGCCGGGCGGCGCGCGTTCCTCGTCGCCGGGCACCGGCAGCGCGGCGTCGCCGCTGAGGTACTCGCCGCGCAGGCCGAGCACCTGGTAGCTGACCTCGTCGGACTCGTCGGCGCGCAGGATCTCGGCCGCCGCGATCGGCAACTTGAACACCGCCTGCGCGCGCCCGGCCTCGGCGCGCACCGACACCTCTTTCGACAGCACCCGCACCATCTCGCCGAGCTCGCGGTCGAACGGCTTGTTGGCGATGCCCTGGGCGACCAGCCAGGTGAGCACGACGCTCATCGGCCACAGCAGCAGCAGCGGCGCGAGCATCCAGTCGAGGATTTCGCCGAACAGCGAGCGCTGCTCGCGCGGCCGGGGCTCGGCGGCGGTGGTCGGCGACGGCGGAGCGGAACGCGGCATGGCGGGGCCGAGGATAGCGGCCGTCATCGACGCTGCGTCAGGCGGCGCCGTACCGGCGCGTCGAGCGGCGATCTTCCCGGCGCGTCAGGCGGCGATCTTTTCCAGGCAGTAGCCCAGCCCGCGCACCGTGGCGATCCGCACCGGCCCCTGCTCGATCTTCTTGCGCAGGCGGTGGATGTAGACCTCGATCGCGTTGTTGCTGACCTCTTCGCCCCACTCGCACAGGCGCTCGACCAGCTGGTCCTTGCTGACCAGCCGGCCGGCGCGCTGCAGCAGCACCTCGAGCAGGCTCAGCTCGCGCGCCGACAGCTCGACGAGCTGGTCGTTCAGGTAGGCGACGCGGCCGGTGGCGTCGAAGCTGAGCGGCCCGTGGCGGATCACCGTCGAGGCGCTGCCGAGGCCGCGGCGCGTCAGCGCGCGCACGCGGGCTTCGAGTTCCTGCAGCGAGAACGGCTTGGCCATGTAGTCGTCGGCGCCGAGGTCGAGGCCCTTGACGCGCTGCTCGACGCTGTCGGCCGCGGTCAGGATCAGCACCGGCACGCTGGCGCCGCGGGCGCGCAGCTTGCGCAGCACCTCCAGGCCGTGCAGCCTGGGCAGGCCGAGGTCGAGGATCAGCAGGTCGAATTCGTGCAGCGCGAGCGCGGCGTCGGCCTCGGTGCCGCTGCCGACCTGGTCGACCGCGTAGCCCGCGTTGCGCAGCGCGCGCAGCAGGCCGTCGGCCAGCACTTGATCATCTTCGGCGATCAGGATGCGCATGCTTGTCTCCCGCGGGCCTTCAGGGCCTCTGCGTTACTGCCCCTCATTGTAGGGAGGGGCTCAAAAAGCAGGGCTTGGCTACTGTACAAACATCCAGCTTTTGAGATAATGCCGCCACTTTCTCAGGAGAACCGCTTGGACGCTACCGCTAAAGCCACCCCGCCGCCCGCCGCCACGCTCAACACCGAAAAGGCCAAGGCCCTGCAGGCCGCGCTGGCCCAGATCGAGAAGCAGTTCGGCAAGGGCACGATCATGCGCCTCGGCGAAGGCGAGGTGATCGAAGACATCGAGGTCGTCTCGACCGGCTCGCTCGGCCTCGACATGGCGCTGGGCGTCGGCGGCCTGCCGCGCGGCCGGGTGGTCGAGATCTACGGCCCCGAGTCGAGCGGCAAGACCACGCTGACCCTGCAGGTCATCGCCGAAATGCAGCGCGTCGGCGGCACCTGCGCGTTCATCGACGCCGAGCACGCGCTCGACATCGGCTACGCGCAGAAGCTCGGCGTCAACCTGCAGGAGCTGCTGATCAGCCAGCCCGACACCGGCGAGCAGGCGCTCGAGATCGTCGATGCGCTGGTGCGCTCGGGCTCGGTCGATCTGGTCGTCATCGACTCGGTCGCCGCGCTCACGCCGAAGGCCGAAATCGAAGGCGAGATGGGCGACTCGCTGCCCGGCCTGCAG
>JANLYV010000250.1:0-2230 GCA_031365825.1 Rubrivivax sp.
CCCTCATGTCAAACGTTAGACCGCATAGGGGTGCTAGTACTCACCACAATGAAAAGCGAGAGCTTTCTACGGCAAGGAGCTCTCCGAATCAAAAAAGCCGACGATCCAAGTATTGACTAGCAGTTTAGGAGGTCACCATGAAAGTAGGAGCAAGACTCATGTGTAAGAATTTCGTCCTCGCACTTTCCGTCTCCGCGGCAATGCTGCCCACGGTGGCAACCGCAGGCCAAATTCCTTCGGAACTGACGGCTCAAGACCTCAGCGCCCTAGTAGCGTTGGAAGCCACACAGAATGATCTTGTCGGGGTCGCCTTGGGGATCAACCAACTGATTCCTCCCCAGGAACTCGGAAAATGGACGGGAACGATCGACAGGAGCGGTTGGTTGTTGACCTTTTCTGGTGTCATCAATGAGATCCCGTTGTGGTGATGTCCCAGGCGTAGTTGGAACTTAAGGCGGCGGTTTCCAGGTGAGTTCGACAGAATCGAGCTTGCCAACCTGAAACCATCGACGAGGAAACCGCCATGAAGAATCCTAAGGCAAAGACCGCCTTAAAGGTCGTGCATCGCAACGACCGAGCGCAGATCAAGCGGGTGCTGGCCGGCAGCGGCCAGGCGCTGCTGCCGATGCTGGAGCTGATCGAAGGAGCGCAGGCGAGCATTGACGAGTTGATGCACGAGACTGCTGTTGCGTTGGTCGAGCAGTTACTGGTGTTGTCAGCACAGGAGCTGGCCGGCGCCAAGCAGCGCGGGCGCGAGGGAGGTGACGTGTTGTGGCACGGCGCCCAGCGCGGCGTGGTCGCGCTGGCCGAGCGGCAGCTGCGGGTGCAGCGTCCGCGCCTGCGTGACAAGACCGGGCGCGAGGTGAACGTGCCGGCTTACGAGCGACTGCGCGACGACGCCAGCATTGGCGTGCGCGTGCGCGACATCCTGGTGGCCGGCGTGTCCACGCGGCGCTACGCGCAAGTGCTGCCCGAAGCGGCGGGCACCGTGGGCGTGTCCAAGAGCACGGTATCGCGGCGCTTTATCGAGGCCAGTGCCGCGCAACTGGCCGCGCTCAACGAGCGCAGCCTGGCCGGGCTCGCGGTGCTGGTGATCTACATCGACGGCATCGTCGTGTCTGGACACCACATCATCGCCGCGGTCGGCGTGGACGAGGCCGGCGACAAGCACATCCTGGGTCTGGCCATGGGCGCCAGCGAGAACGCGCAGGTGGTCAAGGACTTGCTGCGCGCTCTGATCGAGCGTGGCCTGGACGCGAGCCTGTCGTACCTGTTCGTGATCGACGGCGGGACGGCGTTGCGCAGCGCCATCGACGAGATGTTCGGCCAACGCGCGCACGTCCAGCGCTGTCGCACGCACAAGCTGCGCAATGTCCTGGAGCGGCTGCCCAAGCTCGAGGCGGTGCAGACCAAGGCGGTGATGATGGCCGCCTACAAGCTCGATCCCAAGCAGGGCATGGTCAAGATGAAGAAACAGGCCGAATGGCTGGAGCGCGAGCACCCGGATGCAGCGGCCTCGTTGCGCGAGGGACTGCACGAAACCTTCACGGTCAATGCCCTGGGTCTGCCACCCACGCTGACGCGGTGCCTGTGCACCACCAACATCATCGAGAACCCCAACGGTATCGTGCGGCGCACGAGTCGGCGCGTCACGCGCTATCGAGATGCCGACATGGCGCTGCGCTGGACGGCCGCGGGCTTCATCGAAGCCCAGAAGTCGTTCCGAAAAATCCAGGGCATCAAGGACCTCTGGATACTCAAGGCTGCATTGAAGCGGCATGACAAGCAAGCTCACGTTGACGAGCCGAGGAAGGCCGCATAACGTGTACCGTACCGCCGCCGGTTGCAACTACCAGTGGGACATCGCCCTGCCCCAGGCTTGGACAAACACTCGGCATCGACGCCGAAGGCGGCGTCACTCGTGGTGTTTTGACCCGCAGGCGCGTATTGCGCCTGCCCCGACTGAAAATCATTGGCGCTTGGATCAACAACGATTGCTTCGATGACGTGCGGGTTCACTCGTGCTTCAGACATTCTTGTGCGGCCTAACGTTTGACATGAGGGGTGCACAAAAGGCGCAGCCTTTTGGGCATCCCCTCAATGGAAGGGTTAGGCGTCTGGCTACTGCGCCTTATTCTTTCGATGCCATTCTTTGACGGTAAGTCTTTCGACTGATGCGTTGTAGCGCGCTTGCGCAGTGTTGGCAAAGTCTTCGTCTTTCGCGTTCATT
>JANLYV010000254.1:0-1964 GCA_031365825.1 Rubrivivax sp.
GCTCCTACGCGCCCTATGCGCGCGCGATGGTGCGGGTGTGCCGCGAAGAAAGTTTCCATCAGCGCCAGGGCTTCGATGCACTTTTGACGATGATGAGAGACGGCACCGAGGCGCAGCGCGCGATGGTGCAGGACGCCACCAACCGCTGGTGGTGGCCGAGCCTTTTGATGTTCGGCCCGCCCGACAGTGAAAGCCCGAACAGCGCGCAGAGCATGCGCTGGGGCATCAAGCGCAACAGCAACGACGAGCTGCGGCAGAAGTTTGCCGACGCCTGCGTCGACCAGGCCAGGGTGCTGGGCGTGACGCTGCCGGATCCCGATTTGAAATGGAACGAAGCGCGTGGCCAGCACGACATGGGCGCTATCGATTGGAGCGAGTTCTGGCGCGTTGTCGGCGGCCACGGGCCGTGCAACGTCGAGCGCTTGAGCGCACGGGTCAAGGCCTGGGACGATGGTGCCTGGGTGCGCGATGGTGCATTGGCCTACGCCGACAAAACGGCCCGCAAGCAGGCGATGAAGGAGCAGGCGGCATGACCCACGTTCAAAGCGAAAGCGCTCGAAACGAGTGGCCGCTGTGGGAAGTCTTCGTGCGCCCCAAGGCCGGCCTCGACCACAAGCATTGCGGCAGCCTGCACGCGAGTGATTCGAAGATGGCCATCCAGCTGGCGCGCGAGGTCTACACACGGCGCCAGGAAGGCACCAGCGTGTGGGTGGTGAAGAGCAGCGACGTCACCGCCAGCGACCCCGGCGACAAGGACATGTACTTCGACCCGATGGAAGACAAGGTCTACCGCCACCCCACCTTTTACGTGTTGCCCGAGTCGGTCGACCACATGTAGGGCCAGCGATGAGTGCCAGCGCGGTCTCCATCCAACTCAAGCTCACGCCCGCCGTGACGTACGTGCTGCGCCTGGCCGACAGCTGCCTGATCCACGCGCAGCGCCTGGGTGAGTGGTGCGGCCACGGACCCATCCTCGAAGAAGACATCGCCGTGAGCAACATGGCGCTGGACCTGCTCGGCCAGTCGCGTTCGTTGCTGACGCATGCGGCCGCACTCGAAGGCCAGGGCTTCGATGAAGACCAGCTCGCCTTCCTGCGCGACGAGCGCCAGTTCTTCAATCTCACCCTGGTGGAACAACCCGGACGCCGATCGAGCGCGCATGCGCCTGGAGGCGACTTTGCCGACGTTGTGCTGCGCAACTTCTTGCTCGCGAGTTGGCTCAAGCCGATGTGGCTCGGCCTGCGCGAATCGACTGATTCCCAGCTGGCTGCCATCGCCGCCAAGGCCGTGAAAGAAGCGCGCTACCACCAGCAGCACGCGGCCGACTGGGTGGTGCGGCTGGGCGATGGCAGTGCCGAGTCGGCCGCACGCATGGCGGCGGCGCTGCAGCGCGCCTGGCCGTACACGGCGGAGATGTTCGCGGATGATGCCGTTGACGCGGCGGCCGTGGCGTCGCGTCTGGGGCCGTCGCGCCGCAGCTTGCGCGAGGGCTGGCTGGCGGAGGTCGGTGCGGTGTTGGCCGAAGCGCAGCTGGCGATGCCCGCGAGCACGCCCTTCATCAGCAGCGGCACACAAGGCCTTCACAGCGAGCACATGGGTTTCATCCTGGCCGAGATGCAGACGCTGCAGCGCCAGCATCCGGAGGGACGCTGGTGATCGAGATCAGCAGCCGCCTCGATGCCGCATGGGCGGTGCTGGCCGACGTGCCCGACCCCGAGGTGCCGGTGCTTTCGGTGCGCGAGCTCGGCATCGTGCGCGAAGTCTTCGACCATGGTGACGCGATGGAAGTCGTGCTCACGCCTACCTACAGCGGCTGCCCGGCAACCGAGGTCATCGCCCAAAGTGACGAGCAAGCATTGGTCGACGCCGGGCTGGGCCCGGTGCGCGTCACACAAAGGTTAGCCCCGGCCTGGACCACCGACTGGATCGGCACGGAGGCGCGCGAAAAGCTGCGCCGCTACGGC
>JANLYV010000268.1:0-1925 GCA_031365825.1 Rubrivivax sp.
GCCGCTGAGCTGGCTGCCGATCATGTCCTGTCGCACCTTGTGAGCCTGGTCGGCGGGCACCACCGAGACCAGCAGTTTCACGAGCGAGTCTTCAAGATCGTTGGCCAACGCCACCACCTTGGCCACCACCTGGCCGGTGAGGTCGTGGAAGTCCTGCGCCATCATGATGTCGGTGAGATGGCTGTCGATGCGCGCCGTGGCGGCGTTGACATCGCCGACGAAATTCATCACGTCGCCGCTGGCCAGTGCCTTCACCGGGTCGGAGGTGAGCCTGGCCGCGAGCAGCCGCGTCTGGCGTGATATGTGCTCGTGTTCGAGTTTGGCCTGGTCGACCGAATTCAGCACCTTTTCTGCCGCGGCCGCGGTCTTGGTGGCGATGTAGTTGAGCCGGCTGCGCGCGTCGGGCAGGCCGTCGGTCGCCGATTGCAGTTTGGGCATCACGCCCAGTGCTTCGAGCGTGTCGTGCAGCTGGCGGGTAAGTGTCCCGAGTTGCATGAAGACCTCTGCGATGGATGTCGACGCCGCCGGCGCTAGCAGTTCAGGCGATTGCATTTGCATGTTCTTCTTCCCTGCCCTAAACCGTGGCGGCCAGCTTCTGCATGATCTTCTGCACCTTCTCTTCCAGCGTCGCCTTGGTGAAGGGTTTGACGATGTAGCCCGCGGCACCGGTCTGCGCCGCCAGCACGATGTCTTCCTTGCGCGCTTCGGCAGTGACCATCAACACCGGCAGGTGCTTGAGGCCATCTTCGGTCTTGATCGCCTTGAGCAGGTCGAAGCCGTTCATGTTGGGCATGTTGATGTCGGTGACGATGAAGTCGTACTTCGTCTGCTTCAGCATGTTCAGCGCCACGACACCGTCCTCGGCTTCGTCGGCGTTGTTGCAACCCATCTCCTTGAGCAGGCCTTTGATGATGCGTCGCATCGTCGAGAAGTCATCGACGATCAGGAATTTCATGTCGGTGGGCTGGATCATGTGGGGGCCTCGGTCTGCCGCGCGGGACGATGAAAAAAGTTGCCTGATTTATCGGACACGGGCAGGCGGACTTGAGAGCTCGGCGGCCTCACCCGGCTCGGCCGCGCCGGCGTCGACCCGCGTGCGGAAGACGCGGTCTTCGGCCTCGCGGTTCATGACGATGATGCTGATGCGCCGGTTCGTCGGCGCGAGGGGGTCGCCCTGGTCGAAGGGTGTGCTCGAAGCCAGGCCCTGCACGCGCAGCACGCGGTCCTCGGGCAGGCCGCCGGCGATGAGTTCGCGGCGCGAGGCGTTGGCGCGGTCGGCCGAGAGTGCCCAGTTGCTGTAGCCGCGCTGGCCGCCAGGAAATGGCGTCGAGTCGGTGTGGCCTTCTAACGTCAAGCGGTTGGGCACATCGCCGAGCACGGTGCCGATCTCGCGCAGTAGCTCGCGCATGGTGGGTTTGACGATGGCTGAGCCGCTGTCGAACATCGGCCGCTTGTCTTCGTCGACGATCTGGATGCGCAAGCCGTCGCGCGTCATGTCGAGCTTGAGCTGCGACTTCATGCCCGAGAGTTTTTCGCTCGCGGCGATACGCTCTTCGACCTTGCGCATCAGGTCTTCGAGCCGGGCAGCTTCGGCCCGCACCTGCTCGGCCTTGAGCGCCTTGAAGTTGAGCGTGTTGCGCTCGGGCTGGACTTCGCCGCGCTTGACCTGGCCGGTCTGGCGCGTCAGGTCCTGGCCACCGCCCTTGACGACATGCGCAGCATCACCGGCGCCGGAGCCGCTGGAAACCAGCGCCACTTTCAGCGGTGACGCGAAGTAGTCGGCGATGCCCTTCTTGTCGCCTTCGGTGGTGGAGCCCAGCAGCCACATCAGCAGGAAAAAGGCCATCATCGCCGTCACGAAGTCGGCATAGGCGATCTTCCATGCGCCGCCATGCGCGGCATGCCCGCCCTTCTTGACGCGCTTG
>JANLYV010000356.1:0-2984 GCA_031365825.1 Rubrivivax sp.
CAAGCGCGCCGACAACGACGAAGAAGAACTGGTGTTCGTCGCCGGTGGCATCCTCGAAGTACAGCCGGGCACGGTGACGGTGCTGGCCGACACCGCCATCCGCGGCCGTGACCTCGACGAAGCCAAGGCCAGCGAAGCCAAGAAGGTGGCCGAAGAAGCCATGCGCAACGCCAAGAGCGACATCGATCTGGCCGCGGCCACGAGCGAATTTGCCGCCATGGCGGCGCAGCTTGCGGCGATCCAGAAACTGCGCAAGAAGTAAGGTCCGGCCGGCCCCATCACAACCCGCCCCGCCGCAAGGCCCGGCGGGTTTGTTGTTTGAAGATTCCCCACTTAAGCTCGCCCCATGGACATCAAGATAGACAAACGCTTTGAACTCGCGGCCACGGTCGAACAGGCCTGGACGGTGTTGGCCGACGTGCACGCCGTGGCTGCGTGCATGCCCGGGGCGTCAATCACCGAGACCGTGGACGCCACCCATTTCCTCGGGCAAGTGAAGAGCAAGGTCGGGCCGGCGGTGATGAGCTTTGCCGGCACGATCGAGGTGCTGCAGCTCGATGCCACCACCCGCACCTTACAAATGTTAGGCAAAGGCGCCGACCGCGGCGGCTCGTCGGCTTCGATGGACCTGACGGCACGCGTCGAGCCGGGTGCCAGCGCCGGTGCTGCGGTGCTGGTGGGCCAGGCCACCGTGTCGGTGAGTGGCAAGCTGGCGCAGTTCGGCAGCCGGCTGCTGGTGCCTGTGTCCGACGCCATGCTCGACCAGTTCGCCGCCAACTTCGGCGCGGCCGCAGCTGCCGCCGCCACGGCGGCAGGCTCAGGCGCCGCAGCACCGGTGGCCAGTGCAGCGCCGGCGACTGAGCTCAACGCGCTCGGCTTGATGTGGACCGTCTTCAAATCCTGGCTGGCACGCCTCTTCGGCCGCGCCTGAACCCCTACAGAAAGCACGCGCCATGGGCAAGAAGACCGACAAGCTCTCGAAGGGCGGGTACGCCGAACGGCTCAGCGCCTTGCAGCTCGAACTCAACGACCTCGCGCGCTGGTTGCTGCACACCGGCAAGCGCTTGCTGGTGCTGATCGAAGGCCGCGACACCGCCGGCAAAGGCGGCGTCATCGCTGCCATCGCACAGACGCTCAACCCGCGTCAATGCCATGTCGTGGCCCTGGGCAAACCAAGCGAGCGCGAGCGCACGCAGTGGTACTTTCAGCGCTACGTGCCCTACCTGCCCGCGGCGGGCGAGATCGCCCTCTTCGACCGCAGTTGGTACAACCGCGCCGGCGTGGAGCAGGTGATGGGCTTTTGCAACGAGGCGCAGACCGATGCATTCCTGAAGCAGGTGCCGCCATTCGAGCGTCTGCTGGTCGACGACGGCATCCTGCTCTTCAAGTACTGGTTGACGGTTGATCAGGCGCAGCAGGAAGAACGTTTCGCCGAGCGCCTGGCCGATCCGCTGAAGCGCTGGAAGCTTTCACCCATCGACTTGCAGGCGCGCGAGAAGTACGCCGAGTACACGGCGGCGCGACAGGCCATGCTGGACGCCACGCACAAGAAGCAGACGCCGTGGACGCTGGTTGACTTTAACGACCAGCGGCGCGGCCGTCTGGCGCTTATCACCGACCTGCTGGCGCGCATTCCGGAGCGGCCGGTGCCCGACACCACCATCACCTTCCCGCCGCTGGGCCACGCACCTCTGCGCGAACGATTCAATGGCCCACTGAAGCCGATCTGAACACCTTTCGTGCGCATCGCAGCGCGCGCTATGGCATGCTGCCGCTCCCGTTTTGACGCATGCACCAAGCCATGAACAGCATCGATGTCGAAGTCATCCGCAGCGCAATGGACTGGATGAACCGCGGCCACCGCGTGGTGATGGGCACGGTGGTGCGTACCTGGGGTTCGTCGCCAAGACCGCCGGGCTCGCTGATGGTCATCCGTGACGACGGCCAGGTGGCGGGCTCAGTCTCGGGCGGTTGCATCGAAGACGACCTGATCGAGCGCGTGCGCCGCGGCGAACTGGCCTTGCGCCTGCCGCAAACCACCACCTACGGCGCCAGTGCCGAAGACGCGCAGCGCTTCGGCCTGCCCTGTGGCGGCACGGTGCAGATCGTGCTTGAACCACTGGGTGCGCAGTCGATGTTGCGCGACTTGCTGTCGGCTATCGAGCAACACCAGGTGGTCTCGCGCCGGCTGGAGATGGCTACCGGGATGGTGGCCATGCGCAGCATGAGCGAAGGTGATGCGGTGCGCTTCGACGGTGCCAGCCTGGAGACGGTGCACGGCCCGCGGTTGCGGCTGCTCATTATCGGCGCCGGTCAACTCTCGCGTTATCTGGCGGCATTTGCCGTGATGCTCGACTACCGCGTGACCATCTGCGACCCTCGCAGCGAATACCACGAGGGCTGGGACGCGATGGAAGGCGTGACGCTCTCGCCGCAGATGCCCGACGACCTGGTGATCGCCATGAACCTCGACGCGCGCAGCGCCGTGGTTGCCGTGACGCACGACCCCAAACTCGACGACCTGGCCTTGATGGAAGCGCTGAAGACGCCGGCGTTCTACGTCGGCGCTTTGGGCTCACGGCGCAACAACGATGCGCGGCGCGAGCGGCTGCGCGAGTTCGATGTCAGCGCCGATGAAGTCGCCGCCTTGCGCGGCCCGGTCGGGTTGAACCTGCGCGGCCTGACGCCGCCGGAGATTGCGCTGTCCATCATCTCGGAGATGACCGCTGTACATCGCGGCGCGGCGCTGCACGGCCCGCTCACCGACTGGAGCGCTTCAGAGACCGCCTGCCGTACCCCGGCTCAGTGACCCAGGATCTTCGACAAGAAGTCCTTCGACCGCTCGCTCTTGGGGTTGTTGAAGAACTCGTGCGGCGTGTTCTGTTCGACGATCTGGCCCTGGTCCATGAAGATCACCCGATTGGCCACCGCCTTGGCAAAGGACATTTCGTGCGTCACGCACAGCATGGTGATGCCCAGGCCGG
>JANLYV010000358.1:0-4633 GCA_031365825.1 Rubrivivax sp.
GGCACGCGGCGCAGGCGGCGGCCGGTGGCGTCAAACAGGGCGTTGGCCAGCGCCGCGGCCACCGGCCTGGTGCTGGGCTCGCCGGCACCGTAGCTGCGGCTGCCCTGGTTGCCGACGAGCACGACCTCGATGCGGTCGGGCACTTCGGTCATGTCGAGGATGGGGTAGCTGAGCCAGTCGACGCTGAGCACGGCATGTTCGTCGAAGCGCACTTCTTCGTGCCGCGCGCGGCTCAGCGACATCAGGATGTTCGACTCGATCACGCCTTCCAGGCTGCGCGGGTTGATGACCATGCCGCAGTCGTGCGCCACCACAAAACGTGTGGCGCGCCATTGACCGGTGGCCCGCTCGACCTCGACCTCGGCGACGACGGCCACCACCGCGCCATTGCGCGGCGCGTAAGCGATGCCGCGGCCGCGCAGCAGCGCGCCGCCCAATGCTGCCTCGGGGTTGGGCCCGACGCGCGATTGCCACTGCGCCTTCTCCGCCGCGGCACGCACCACCGCCACGTGGCGCGGGTCGCCAAGATGCTTCAGGCGCAAGGCCACCGGGTCGCTGCCAGCGGCCCAGGCGAGTTCGTCGATGAAACTTTCGCTGGCGAAACACGTGGCCAAACCGTCGGGGTCGCGCAGGTGCGCGGTGCGCAGCCCGGTGGCCAATGAATGCTCCCAGGGCAGCAACTCGCCACCCACACGCTTGTGTTCGAAGCGGTAACTCTCGGCCGAGACCTGGAACAGGTCTTCGCTCTTGGTGACGTGGCCGCCCACCAGTTGCGAGGCCAGGGTGTCGCCAAACCGTTGCGTGCCCGAAGGCCGCGTGCGGCCCGAGTAGCCGCGCGAGTGGAAGTCGAAGGCCATCACCTGTCCGGCCGCATCGAGCCCGCCGCGCAGGCGGAACACGCCGGGTGGGCCTTTCGGGTCCCAGGCGGTGGCGTCGGCGCGGCTGTACTGCAGGCGCACCGGGCGGCCAATGTCGCGTGCGACGAGCGCGGCATCCACCGCCGCGTCGTCGGCGTCGTTCATGCCGTACGAGCCCGGGCCGGGCATCCAGATCACGCGCACCTGCTCGCGCGGGCGGCCCAGCAGTTCGGCCACGGTCGTGCGCAGGGGGTAAGGCTTCTGGCCGCCCATCCACACCGTCACAGCCTCGGGCGTGACCTGGGCCACGGCACAGGCCGGGCCCATGCAGGCGTGCGACTGGAACGGGTACTCGTACCAGGCTTCGATGCGTCTGGCGGCCGACGCCAACGCGGCATCGACATCACCCTGGCTGCGGTCGACCTTGCGGCTCTTCGCCGGCGCCGTGCGCAGCGTCTGGTACAGCGCCTCGTAGTCGCGCGCGAAGGCAACGCTCGGCGCTGACCACTGCAGCTTGATGTCACGCGCGGCCCACAAGGCCTGCTCCTCGCGCTCGCACACCACCGCCGCGAAGTTGCCCTGCTGCACCAGGCGGATGAAGCCTGGCACCTTGGGTAGCGCCGCCACGCCCAGCAATCTCGCGCCCGCCGTGGGCGGGCGCAGCACACGCGCGTGCACCATGCCGGGCAGCTTGAAGTCAACCAGGTAGCGGAACGTGGCACGTACTTTGAGCGTTATGTCGTCGCGTGGCACCGGCTGCCCGACGAGCCGGTACTGCGACGGCTGCTTCGGTTGTGCCTTCGCATCCAGCGCCAGCTCGAAGCGGCCACCGGCCAGCAGTTCGCCATAGCTCAAGGCTCGCGCCGGCTCAGCCGCGACACGCACCACGCCGTCGCGCACATCAAGCAGGGCCACGGGTACGGCCAGCTTGTCCGCCGCGCGCGCCAGCAGGAAGGCCCGTGCCTGCGCCGACGCGAGGCGCAACGCGCTTCCGCCGTCGGTGATGCCGTTGCTCGAACCGGTGCCGCGCTGGTCGACCGTGCTGGCGGTGTCGCCCATGTGGATGTGCACCTGCGAGATGGCCACGTCGAGCTCGTCAGCCACGATTTGCGCCAGCGCCGTGGGCAGGCCCAGGCCGGCGTCGATCTTGCCCACCGCGGCGGTGATCCGCCCTTGCGCGTCGATCGCCAGCCAGGAGTCGAGTCGTTCACGCGGCAGGCCGTTGCCGGCCAAGCCGTCGCCGGCTTCAGTCTGCGCGGCCGCAGGCCACGCCATCGTCACCAGCAAACCGGCACCGCCAGCGATGAAGCCACGCCGGGCTATGGTGGGCGCGTTCATGCTGCACCCCGCGCCGCCAGCATCACCTTGGCCGCACGCTTGACGGCACGCAAAACGCTCAGCTGCGTGCCGCAGCGGCACTTCAGACCCGACAGTCCCTCGCGCAACTCGCGCTCGCTCGCACCCGGCTTGTCCTGCAGCAGAGCCGCGGCAGTCATGATCCAGCCGTTGATGCAGTAGCCGCACTGCGCCGCCTGCTCGTCGATGAAGGCTTGTTGCACCGGGTGCAGCACACTCGGGTCGGTGATGCCCTGCCGGCGCCGCCAGCTTGCAGCCAGGCCGTCGAGGGTCGTCAATTCGGGGCCGGCTTTCGTCGGCGTGGCAGCCGCCACGCTCAAAGGCACGACGCAGGAACGCATGGCGCGGCCGTCCAGGTGCACCGTGCACGCGCCACATTGCGCCAGGCCACAACCGAAGCGCGGGCCATGCTGATCGAGCTCGTTGCGCAGCACGTACAGCAGCGGTGTCTGCGCGTCGGCCGAGGTGCTCTCTTTGCCGCCGTTGAGCCGAAGCGTGATGGGTGTGGCCATGGGACTTCCGGTGCACGCGGTGGGCGATTGTGCGCGCCGTCACGCATGGAAGACCGTCGTTCTTCCATGCGGAAACGACGGCTGAAAACGACGACCAAGCGCGAGGTTTACTGCTGGCTCACCGTCACCCCGGTGGACTTGATCATCGCTTCCCACTTCGGGAACTCTTGCGCATAAGCACGTTCGGCTTCCTCGGGCGTGTTGGCGATGGGTTCCTGGCCTTGTTCGAGCATTTTCGCAGTCACCTCAGGTTGACGAATAGCCTTCACGAACTCGGCCGAGAGTCTGTCGACGATGGCCTTGGGCGTGCCGGCCGGCGCGTAGGCGGCGACGAAGCCCGCCAGCTCGAAACCGCTGTAGCCCTGCTCGGAGAACAGCGCCAGGTTGGGCATGGCCGCGGGTCGGCGCGGGCCGGTCATGCCGATGGCCTTGATATGTCCGGCGGCGATGAGCGGCCGCGCACTGATGGGGCTGCCGAAGGCCACATCGAGCGAGCCACCACGCACATCGGCGTAGGCCGTGACGTCGCCGCGGTAGGGCACGTGGTTGAGATCGATGCCGTGGTTCTTCTTCAGCAACTCGCCAAACATGTGGCCCGAAGTGCCTATGCCCCACGAGGCGAAACTGATGGGCCGGCCCTGTGCCTTGGCCCAGGCCGCGAATTCGCGCAGGTTGTTGTACGGCGCGTTGCCCGGACCGACCATGATCACGCTGCCGAGCGAGATTTGCGTGATCGGCACGAAGTCCTTGGCCGCATAGGGCAGCTTGTTGAAGAAGATTAGGTTGCTGATGAGCGTGCCGCTGGTGGTGATGAGCAAGGTGTAGCCGTCGGCCGGTGCCTTGGCCACGAAGTCGGCGCCGACGATGGTGCTGGCGCCGGGTTTGGCGTCGACGATGACCTGCTGGCCGAGCTGCGCTGCCAGCCGCTCGGCGATGACGCGGCACAGCACGTCGATGGCCCCGCCGGCGGCGAAGGGCGTGACGATGCGGATGAGCCGGTTGGGGTAAGTGCCGGCGCTGCCCTGCGCGCGCAGCAGGCCGCCCGGTGCCGCCGTGCCCGCCAACGCCAGCAGCACCTCGCGGCGACCAAACTTGCCAACGTTACGCATGACTGCTCTCACTTTCGCTGGTTGCCTTGTCGCTGAGAAACTGGCCGGCCTCCAGCACCACCAGGTCCTGCCCGGGCTCGAAAGCCACCCCGATCGGGTCGCGCCCCGCCGCCACCTCGGCCATCTGCTGCTTCAGCAGCCGACGCAGCATGGCCACGCCGCGGTCGCTGGTCATCAGGTGTTCTTCGGAGTGCAGCGTGATCGGCCCCTGGCTGCCCTGCGCTTCCCAGTCGCCCGGGTGGGTTTGAAAGTACAGCGGGTCGGCGGCGGCGCGGCGCTCGCGCTCACCGCGCGACGCGCGCAACTGCTGAAAGAAACCATCGCTCCTGCCGCGCAGCACGTTGAAGATTCGCAGCTGCGTGTCGTCCACCGGCAGCACGAAGCCGAGGTTATCGATGCGGCCGGGCGCGCCGAAAGGGTTGGGCACGCCTCGCACACCTGGCAGCACGGTCTCGACCAGCGTGTGCAGCTTGCGGCCATCGGGAATGAGCTGGTGGCGGTCTGAAGCCACCCCGCGTGGCGTCACGCGCCAGCTGACATGCTGCATGCGTTCCCAGGGCTGGAAGTCGAGCTTGTCGAGCTCACCGTAGCGTGAGCCGAATTGCGGCCCGCTGTGGAAATAGTGCAGCCACATGAAGTGGCCGTAGTCGAGGATGTTCTCGTAGTGCTGCAGCCAGTTCATCGGCACATTGCCGTCGATGTAGCGGCCACTGCCGATGTTGTGGTCGTCCACGAAGAGCTGTTCGTCGTCGGCCAAGTCTTCGAAGGTGTCGTAGCGCGGCAGCAGCGGCTTCTTCTC
>JANLYV010000370.1:0-6921 GCA_031365825.1 Rubrivivax sp.
ACATCGGCTCAAATGCCGCTGAGGCACATCCGGTATCGATGCTGCATTCGCTGCATGCACGCGAGATCGGCGCCAAGATGATCGTGGTCGACCCGCGCTTCACACGCACGGCGGCCAAGGCCGACGACTATGTGCGCATCCGTTCCGGCACCGACATCCCCTTCCTTTTTGGCGTGCTGTACCACGTCTTCAAGAACGGCTGGGAAGACAAGCAGTACATCGACGATCGCGTCTGGGGCATGGACAAGGTGCGTGAAGACGTGCTGGCCAAGTGGACACCCGACAAGGTGCAGGAAGCCTGCGGCGTCGACGAAGCCACCTGCTTCAAGGTCGCCAAGACCCTGGCCGAGAACCGCCCCAGCACCATCGTCTGGTGCATGGGCCAGACGCAGCACACCATAGGCAACGCCATCGTGCGCGCCTCGTGCATCCTGCAGCTGGCGCTGGGCAACATCGGCAAGAGCGGCGGCGGCGCCAACATCTTCCGCGGCCACGACAACGTGCAAGGCGCCACCGACGTCGGCTCCAACCCCGATTCACTGCCGGGTTATTACGGCCTGGCCGAAGGCTCGTGGAAACACTTCGCCAAAGCCTGGGGCGTGGATTTCGAGTGGATCAAGAAACAGTACGCGCCGGGCATGATGGGCAAGCCCGGCATGACGGTCTCGCGCTGGATCGACGGCGTGATGGAGAAGAACGAG
Organism: Rubrivivax sp.; assembly: GCA_031365825.1. GTDB lineage: Bacteria > Pseudomonadota > Gammaproteobacteria > Burkholderiales > Burkholderiaceae_C > Rubrivivax. The sequence goes on from JANLYV010000370.1 coordinate 702, forward strand.
CTCATAGACCAGGACAGCAACCTGCGTGGCCTGGTGTTCTGGGGCCATGCGCCGAACTCGCAGTCGCGCGGCCTGGAAATGAAGCGGGCGATGGACAAGCTCGACCTGCTGGTCATCATCGACCCGTTCCCCTCGGCCAGCTCGGCCATGGCGGCGATGCCGGGCAAGCCCGAGGACCTGAACCCGACGCGCGGCGTGTACCTGCTGCCGGCCTGCACGCAGTTCGAAACCAGCGGCTCGGCCACGGCCTCGAACCGCTCGATTCAATGGCGTGAACGCGTCATCGAGCCGCTGTGGGAAAGCCGCACCGACCACATGATCATGTACCAGCTGGCCGAAAAGCTCGGCTTCGCCAAAGAGCTGGTGGTGAACTACAAGATGGTGGCGGCCAAGGGCGGCATGATGGAGCCCGAACCCGAGTCGATCCTGCGCGAAATCAACAAGTGCGTCTGGACCATCGGCTACACCGGCCAGAGCCCCGAGCGGCTCAAGGCCCACATGCGCAACATGAACGTCTTCGACGTGAAGACGCTGCGCGCCAAGGGCGGCATCGACAAGGAAACCGGCTACGCGCTCGACGGCGATTATTTCGGGCTGCCGTGGCCGTGCTGGGGCACGCCGGCCATGAAACACCCGGGCTCGCCCAACCTTTACGACACCTCCAAGCACGTGATGGACGGAGGTGGCAACTTCCGCGCTAACTTCGGTGTGGAGCGGGACGGCAGCTCGCTGCTGGCCGGTGACGGCTCGCACAGCAAAGGCGCTGACCTGACGACAGGCTACCCCGAGTTCGACCATCTGCTGATGAAGAAGCTCGGCTGGTGGGACGAGTTGACGGAGGCCGAAAAGGTGGCGGCCGAAGGCAAGAACTGGAAGACCGACAGCTCGGGCGGCATCATCCGCGTGGCCATGGTCAACCATGGCTGCCACCCGTTCGGCAATGCCAAGGCGCGTGCCGTGGTGTGGAACTTCCCCGACCCGATTCCGCAGCACCGCGAGCCGCTGTACAGCAACCGCCCGGAGATGGTGGCCAAGTACCCGACACACGACGACAAGAAGGCTTTCTGGCGTCTGCCCACACTCTTCAAGAGCGTGCAGGAGAAGAACAAGGACATCGCCAAGACCTACCCGCTGATCATGACCAGCGGGCGCCTGGTCGAATTCGAGGGCGGCGGCGAAGAGACGCGCTCCAACCCCTGGCTGGCCGAATTGCAGCAGGACATGTTCGTCGAAATCAACCCGCGCACCGCCAACGACCGCGGCATCCGCAACGGCGACTACGTCTGGGTGAAGACACCGCCGATGACGGCGTTGCCCGACTTCAAGGGCTTGCGCGTGAAGGCCCAGGTGACCGAACGCGTCGACGCCGAGACGGTGTTCCTGCCTTTCCACTTCTCCGGCCGCTGGGGTGGTATCGACCTCGCACCCTGGTACCCCGAAGGCGCCAAGCCGGTGATCCGCGGTGAGTCGGTGAACACCGCCACGACCTACGGCTACGACTCCGTGACGATGATGCAAGAGACCAAGACCACCGTCTGCCAGATCGAAAAAGCCACCGCTTGAGCCCGCAGGAGATCACAACATGGCACGAATGAAATTCATCTGCGACGCTGACCGCTGCATCGAATGCAACGGCTGCGTCACCGCCTGCAAGGCCGAGCACGACGTGCCCTGGGGCGTGAACCGGCGCCGCGTGGTCACGCTCAACGACGGCGTGGCCGGCGAGAAGAGCATCTCGGTGGCCTGCATGCATTGCAGCGACGCGCCGTGCATGGCGGTGTGCCCGGTCGACTGCTTCTACCGCACCGACGAAGGCGTGGTGCTGCACGACAAGGACGTGTGCATAGGTTGCGGTTACTGCAGCTACGCCTGCCCCTTTGGTGCGCCGCAGTTCCCGAGCAACGGCAGCTTCGGCATGCGCGGCAAGATGGACAAGTGCACCTTCTGCGCCGGAGGCCCCGAAGCCAACGGCAGCGAGGCCGAGAACGCCAAGTACGGCCGTAACCGGCTGGCCGAAGGCAAGCTGCCGGCCTGCGCCGAGATGTGCTCGACCAAGGCGCTGCTCGGCGGTGACGGTGACGTGGTGGCCGATATCTTCCGCAACCGCGTGCTCACGCGCGGCAAGGGCAGCGAGGTCTGGGGCTGGGGCACGGCCTACGGCAAGCCCAGTGCAGGTGGTGCAGGCAGTGCTGCACCGGCAGTGGCACCCACCGCTGGCAAGTCATGAAACACCTCGTGTTGATCGTTGGCGCCTGCGCGGCGCTCGTGGCCTGCAGCGAAAAGCCGCAGGTGTCGGGCACGCGCAAGGCCGATGTCGCCGCCTTCAATGGCACCGACACCGCCTACATGGCGCAAGGTTGGAAGCCCGGTGACCAGGCCAGCTGGGAAGCGCAAATGAAAAACCGCGCGCAGAGCCAGAACGAAAACTCGCGCGCGACGCCGTGACGTCGGCATTGATGGCCCAGCAGCCCCGAGGAGCAGTGATGAGCAGCAGGATGCGTACATGGCTGGTGTGTGCGGCCCTTGGGCTGGCCTTGGGCGCGCAGGCGCAACCGACGGCCCCGGCAGTCGCGCCCGCGGAAGCTGCAGCGGTTGCCGCACTGCCGCAGGCGGCGGACGCCACCGCCGCTTTGCCCAAAGCCGACGAGACCAACGCCCAGCGCGCCAAGACCCAGCCGGGCAACAACGCGCCGTTCTGGCGCAGCGTGCGCGAGTCAGGTCAACAGCCAGGATATTCGAGCCTGCCCGGTGCCGAAATGGGCCAGCTGATCCAGCCCTTCGTGCAGTACCCCGGTTCGCGCCTGGCCACGGCCGGCGAGGCCTGGCGTCAGGTGCGCAACCAGTGGCTCGTGCCCTATGGCGGCGCGCTGCTGGTCATTGTCGCGCTGGCCATTGGCGTGTACTACTTGCGCAAAGGGCCTATGGGCGGGCACGAGCCCGACACCGGCCGCAAGATCGAGCGCTTCACGCCGTTCGAGCGCGCCGCGCATTGGACCAATGCCACGGCCTTCGTCGTGCTCGCGGTCTCGGGCATCGTCATGGCCTTCGGCAAGTTCTTCCTGCTGCCGGTGCTGGGCCTCACGCTCTTTGGCTGGCTGAGCTACGCGCTGAAGACGGTCCACAACCTCGTCGGCCCGCTCTTTGCCGTGTCGCTGGTGATCGTCATCGTCACCTTCATCCGCGACAACCTGCCGGGCAAGGGCGACCTCACCTGGCTGCGCAAAGGTGGCGGCATGTTCAGTGGTGAGCATGTGCCGTCGCAGCGTTTCAACGCCGGCGAAAAGGGTGTCTTCTGGGGTGGTGTGTTCGTACTCGGCTTGATCGTCGTCGGCTCGGGCCTGGTGCTCGACCTGCTGGTGCCGGGTTTTGGCGACACGCGCGGCCAGATGCAGGTGGCGCACATGGTGCATGCCGTGGCCACGGCGTTGATGATGGCCATGTTCATGGGCCACATCTACATGGGCACCATCGGCATGAAGGGCGCCTACCAGGCGATGCGCACGGGTTATGTCGACGAAGGCTGGGCCAAGGAACATCACGCCTACTGGCATGACGACATCAAGGCCGGCAAGATCCCGGCACAACGCTCGACGCCGGCCACGAGCGCAGCCCCAAGCCTGACGCGCGTCACACCGCAGGCATGAACCGACGCAAAATGGGAGTGACGACGATGAAGACCTTGACCACCTGCAGCCTGGCTGCCGCACTGTTGCTGGGTGCCGGCCTGGTTTGCGCCAAGTTGCCGCCCGTGAACGACGACGCCAAGGCCAAGGCCGCCGAAGCCGCCGCCAAGGCGGCGCATGGCAACAAGGTCGCCGACTTCCAGCTGTGCAAGGCTATGGACAAGGTGGCCGTCAGCTACTACGCCAACGCCAAGAAGGCAGGGAAGGACACCAAGCCCGCCACGACCACGGCGCCTTGCGCCGACCCGGGTGCCTTCGTCTACACGCCGGCACCACCGGCCGCGCCCGCAATGCCAGCCGCGGCAGCATCGGCAGCAACGCCGACAGTCGCCGCGGCCGCGCCGCCAAAATAATGTCGGGCGCGACGACGCCGGCCGAGCCGCGCCCGCGCTACGTCGTCGGCACGCCGCAGGTACCACTGCCCAACGCACCGAGGTTGACGCAGGCGCAGTGCGAGTTGCTGCGCGAGATCCAGGTCCTCGACGAGTACGGCGAACGCCGCAGCATCCACATCCCGGCCGAACGGCCGCTGACGGTCTTCGTCGACAAGCAAGAGCTCGTCACGCTCATGACCCTGGGCGCCTGCCCCGAGCTGCTGGTGCTGGGCTACCTGCGCAACCAGCGGCTCATCAGCGCGGCGACCGAAATTGAATCGATCACCGTCGATTGGGACGTACATGCCGCGGCGGTGAAAACGCATCACGGCCTGCACGACCTGAAGGCCAGGACCGCGCGCCGCGTCGTCACCACCGGCTGTGGCCAGGGCACTGTGTTCGGCGACATGATGGAGCAGCTCGACGCCGTACAGCTGCCCGACGCCTGCGTCGCGCGCATCCGCCAGAGCACGCTCACGCGCATGCTCGAGACCATGCGCCAGCAGGACAGCATCCACCGCAAGGCGGGCTCGGTGCACGGCTGTGCACTCTTTCGCGGCAGCGAGATGCTGATGTTCGTGGAAGACGTGGGCCGGCATAACGCCATCGACACCATCACCGGATGGATGGCCTTGCACGGCATCCAGGGGGCCGACAAGACCTTCTACACCACGGGCCGGCTGACGAGCGAGATGGTGATGAAGGCGGCGCAGATTGGCGTGCCCATCATCGTCTCGCGCAACGGCGTCACGGCCATGGGCCACGAGATGGCGAGCAAGCTGGGCATGACGCTGTTCGGCCGCGCCGCGAACCGCCACTTTCTTTGCTACACCGGGGCCGAGCGCTTCGACAGCGAGCCCGAACCACAGCGGCCGCCGATGCGCGTGGTGGCGGGTTAGCACTGCTCGCCCCCTCCGTTCGCCCTGAGCTTGTATTTCCGATCGCCCTGAGCTTGTCGAAGGGAGGGTGGGCTTCGACAAGCTCAGCCCGAACGGGTCGGGGGCGTATCCAAAGCCTGGCGGCTGACTTTCAAATCGCCAAGCGCTGCCTCACGCCATCGGCGGCCATGTCAGCGCCGCGCCCACGCGCCACGATCTCGCCGCGCTCCATCACCAGGTACTGATCGGCCAGTTCGGCCGCAAAGTCGTAGTACTGCTCGACCAGCACGATGGCCATGGTCTTGCGGTCGGCTAACATCCGAATGACGCGTGCAATGTCCTTGATGATGCTGGGCTGGATGCCCTCGGTGGGCTCGTCCAGCATCAACAAAGTCGGGCCCGCGGCCAGCGCCCGCGCAATCGCCAGTTGCTGCTGCTGTCCACCAGACAAGTCACCGCCGCGGCGCTTGATCATCTGCTTCAGCACCGGGAAAAGGTCGAACAACTCGCTCGGTATCGCGGTGGCGCCGGGCTTGCTGGCCAAACCCATCAAGAGGTTCTCTTCCACCGTCAGCCGGTTGAAGATCTCGCGCCCCTGCGGCACATAGCCCACACCGCGCGCTACGCGTTCGTACGACGGTGCACGCGTGATGTCGATGCCGCCCAGCAGCAGGCGGCCCGTGCGCACCGGCACCACGCCCATCAGGCTTTTCAAAAGCGTCGTCTTGCCCACGCCGTTGCGGCCGAGCACGACGGTGACCTCGCCGAGCCTGGCTTCGAAGCTCACGCCGCGCAGGATGTGCGAGCCGCCGTAGTACTGGTTCAGGTCGTGGACGGTGAGCATGGTCAGCGGCCGAGGTAAACCTCGAGCACCTCGTCGTTGGCCTGCACGTCGGCCAGCGGCCCTTCGGCCAGCACGCGGCCTTCGTGCAGCACGGTCACGGTCTTGCGGCCTTGCGTCAGCTGGTCGACGAACTTCATGTCGTGCTCGACCACCACCAGCGAATGTTTGCCTTCGAGAGAGAGGAAAAGCTCGGCCGTGCGCTCGGTCTCTTCGTCGGTCATGCCCGCCACGGGCTCGTCCAGCAGCAGCAGCTTGGGCTCCTGCATGAGCAGCATGCCGATTTCCAGCCACTGTTTCTGGCCGTGGCTCAGCAGCCCGGCGGTGCGCCGCGCCTCGTCTTTCAGGTGAATCTGCACCAGCACTTCGTCGATGCGGTCCTGTTGCGCGCCATTCAGGCGATGAAAGAGCGCCGCGCGGACACCGCGGTCGGCCTTCAGCGCG
>JANLYV010000375.1:0-4607 GCA_031365825.1 Rubrivivax sp.
CCGCCTCCGCGATGGCGCGACAGCGCGTGCGGATGGTGACGGCGGAGCGCAGCGTGTCGACCGCTGCGCTGTCCTCATCCATCACACCGTCAGCCAAGCTCGCGGCCCTTGGTGTGCGCGAGGCTGTCCGCATCGGGCACCGAGCCGTCGGTGAAGTAGCCGGCGGCGATCTTCGCCTGGATCTCGACGTTGGCATCGGCCGGCACCAGCGCGTCGGGGATCTTCACGCGCTCCCCGACTTCGATGCCGCTGCCGGTGATGGCGTCGTACTTGTCGTTGCTCATGCTCACCAGGCGGTGGATCTTCCTGATGCCCAGCCAGTGCAACACGTCGGGCATGAGCTCCTGGAAGCGCATGTCCTGCACGCCGGCAACGCATTCGGTGCGCAGGAAATACTTGTCGGCGCTGTCGCCGCCGAGCTGGCGCTTGCGTGCGTTGTAAACCAGGAACTTGGTGACCTCGCCCAAGGCCCGGCCCTCCTTGCGGCTGTAGGCGATGAGCCCGACGCCACCGCGCTGCGCGCCGAGGATGCACTCTTCGATGGCATGCGTGAGGTAAGGCCTGCAGGTGCAGATGTCCGAGCCGAAGACGTCCGAGCCGTTGCACTCGTCGTGCACGCGCGCGGTCAGCTCAACTTCGGGGTTGGCCAGCGCGCGGATGTCGCCGAAGACGTACAGCGTCTGGCCACCGATCGGCGGCAGGAAGACTTCGATGTCGCTGCGCGTCACCAGTTCGGGGTACATGCCGCCGGTTTCTTCGAAGAGGGCGCGGCGCAATTCGCCTTCGCCCACACCGAAGCGTTTGGCCACGCCCGGCAGCCACCACACCGGCTCGACCGCCACCTTCGTCACCGCCGCCGAGGCGTCTTCGAGCAGGAAACGGCCGTCGACCTGGAGGCGCTGGAAGGCCAGCGCCTGCTTGATCTCGGGCAGGTGCACATGCGCCTTGGTGACGGCGATGGTCGGGCGGATGTCGTAACCCTGGGCCAGGTAGTCGGCATAGACGTGCATCACGCTCGCGCCCCAGGGGTCGATCGAGACCATCTTGCTCGCGTCGCCCCACTGCGGGTAGGGGCCGATGAGGTCGGTGGGCGAGGTGACGGTGAGGTCGGCGCGGTGGCCGCGCGTCAGGATGCCCGCGGCCACGGCCAGCGCGCGGTAGACGCCGTAGCTGCCGCTGTGCGTGCCCACCACGTTGCGCTGGCTGCGGTTGGCGGTGGTGCCGACGATCGGGCCGCGTTGCAGCGGGTCGGCCGCGCCCCAAAGCAGCGCCGGCGCGCCGGTGGTGCCTTGGCCGGGGTGCGAGGTCAGGCGGATGTGGCCTGTGGCGGAGACGGATTCGTTGGCCATGCGTGCGGACTCCAGGGAACGGCGCAGCATACTGCGCGCCGTCACGGCTTCGAAAGGATCGAGCATGCCCGCTGTCGACGTCTCGCGCCACGGCGCCGTCTGCGTCATCACCTTGCACCGGCCCGCGTGCCGCAATGCTGTCGACGGCCCCACCGCGCTGGCCCTGCGCGAAGCTTTTGAGGCCTTCGAGGCCGACAGCACGGCCCATGTCGCCGTGCTGCACGGCGGGGGCGGCCACTTTTGCGGCGGCGCCGATCTGCGCGCACTGGGTGACCCGGGCAAGCGCAACGTGCTAACACCAGACGGCAGCGGTGCCGGGCCGATGGGGCCGACACGCATGGACTTCAACAAGCCCGTGGTCGCCGCCGTGGAAGGGTATGCCGTCGCCGGCGGGCTGGAGCTGGCGCTGATGTGCGACCTGCGCGTGGCCGCGCGCAGTGCCGTCTTCGGCGTGTTCTGTCGGCGCTGGGGCGTGCCGCTGATCGACGGCGGCACCATCCGGCTGCCGCGCGTCGTGGGCATGGGGCGCGCGCTGGACATGATCCTTACCGGCCGCGCCGTGGCTGCCGACGAAGCGCTGGCTTTCGGCCTGGCCAACCAGCTCGTCGACGACGGCCAGGCCCTGCCTGCGGCCATCGCCCTGGCGCAGCAGATCGCGGCGTTCCCGCAGGCCTGCATGCGCGCCGACCGCCGGTCTGCGTTCGATCAATGGTCGCGGCCGATGGCGCAAGCGCTGCAGCGCGAAGGTGCCGGCGGCTACCGCGCGGCGATGGACGAAGGCCTGCGCGGCGCGGCGCGTTTTGCTGCCGGCGCGGGGCGCCATGGGGCGGCGGCGGGGGACGACCGCGACTGACGCAGTGCGATAGGCATCGTGTACACTGCCAGAACTGCACTGCGTGGAGCTCGCGATGAAGAACATCACCCTCAGCGCTGAAGAGGCTGTGATCGAAGCGGCGCGCGAACAGGCCCGCGAAGAGGGCACGACGCTGAACGCGCAGTTCCGCCTCTGGCTGGCCGACTATGCGCGGGGCCAGCGCATGAAGCGCTACGAAGAGGTGATGCAGAAGCTGCGTGGCAAGGTCGTGGTCGGCCGCAAGCTCACGCGGGAAGAGATGAATGAGCGTTGAGTGTTTTTTCGACACCAACATACTCGTCTACCAGCTCGACAAGAGTGACCCGCACAAACATGCCATCGCCGAGCGGTTGGTCGGTCAGGCACTGACACGAGGCGACGCCTGCATCAGTTTCCAGGTTGTGCAGGAGTGCTTGAATACGGTCTTGCGCAAGGCGCGTGTGCGGCTGGAGAGTGCCGAGGCGCGCACCTGGCTCGACACCGTGCTTCACCCACTGTGCCAGGTGCAGCCGTCCATCGACTTCTATCGACACGGCCTTGACCTGCAGGCACGCTGGAAGTTCAGCTTCTACGACTCGCTGATCGTCGCCGCCGCGCTCGAAGCCGGCTGCAAGCGCCTGGTCAGCGAAGACCTGCAGCACGGCCAGCGCATCCAGGGCCTGCGCATCGAAAACCCGTTCAGGGCAGCCTGACGGTGGTGTCGGGCGGCTGCGCCAGCGCATCCAGCGTCTGGCCGTGCTGCGCCAGCAGCGCCTCCAGCGCCGGCAGGAGCGGCCCCAGCCGCTCGTCGATGGCATCGCGCACGGTGTCGACGAAGACCTGCGTCTGGCGTTCGATCTCGATGTTCAGCGCGTCACCCACCACCTTGTCGCCGAAGGTGGTGAGGCGCAACGTCTCGGGGATCAACCAGACCTCGAACCAGCCCTCGCGCTTGTCGACTTCTGCCACCGTGAGGCTGGCGCCATGGATGGCGATGTAGCCCTTGGCGAAGACGTAGCGCATGAAGCGCGCCGGCACGTCGATGCGCAGCACGTGGTTGTTCTCGGGGTGGCGGATCGCGGCGATGCGCGCCATCACGTCGACATGGCCCGACAGCGGATGGCCACCGATTTCGGCGCCGTCGCGCGCGGCCCGTTCGACGTTGATGCGCTCACCCACGCCCAGGCTGGCCAGCGTGGTCAGCGTCAGGCTTTGCTGCATCACGTCGAAGTCGGCCGTGCCCGCACCATCGCAGCGCGTGACGGTGAGACAAACGCCGTCGACCGACACACTCGCGCCGACCATCAGCCCTTGGTCGAAGCCTGCGGGAAAGTGCAGCGTGAAGCTGCGCAAGCCGGGCTGATCGACGATCGCGCCGACCGTTGCCACGCCTTGAACAATGCCGGTGAACATGGCCGAAGAGCTTAGCAGCGGCTGTCACGTTTTGATGCCAATGATCTGAGGCCTGACGCACAGACCGGCGTAAGACTTCGGCACATGATGCGACCTCCGTCTTGGGGCTGTTGTGTCACAGGCCATGGAGCCGAACATGCATCGACCACGTCTAACGCTTCCTTCGCTGTGCCTTGCCGCTTGGCTCGCGGCCTGTGGCGGTGGTGACGCCCCACAGGATGTGGCGGGGCCTCAGGCCAGGGCCAGGGCGCTTGCCGCTACCTACGAATCGCCGCCACCGTTGCCGCGTCCGCTCGATGTGAGCGTGCTGCTCAACTGGGCCGAAGCCACGTACCCGGCACTTTTCCCCGGCCCCAAGAGCAACCTGACCCAGGCGCCCTACGAGTACCGCTACTACCCGGAGACGGGCAACTACGCCGGCGTCGCCGGCGACGACGTCTACATCCTCGGGCCGGTGAGCGGCAACGCGCTGCAGCGCGTGGGCACGCGCGACGACTTTCGCTGTGCCGTGCTGCCTTCCACCTGCGACGGTGCAGGCTACGGCCGCGCCGGCTGGAGTGCGGCCTTGAGCACGTTGCAGCACGGCGTCTCCGGCGTGGTGAGCATCGTCAACGAGCGCACGCTGCGCATCACGAATTTCAATTACGACGGCCGCGGCCCGCTCGTCTGGGTCTACCTCGGCGCCGACAACAGCAACGCCTCGTTTGCCTCAGGCCCCGCGGTCGGTGCGCAGTTGCAGAGCCGGCCTTACGTGAACGAGACGATCGAAGTGCAGCTGCCTGAAGGCCAGACGGTGGACGGCTACAAGGCGGTGTCGATCTGGTGTGTGCAGTTCAGCGCGAACTTCGGCTCGGGCACCTTCTTTGCGCCGCCGAACTAGCGCGCGGCCGGCGTGCAAACGCGCTCAGCCCGCCACCGCGAACACCTCCACCGCCACCGTCTTGCCCTTGAACACCACCGGCCCCAGCGCTTGCAGCTTGAAGCGTTCGCCCAGGCCACCACGCGCCGCGCCG
>JANLYV010000441.1:0-1604 GCA_031365825.1 Rubrivivax sp.
CACCGTGCACGGCCGCCTGGCCCTGTGCCATGGCGGTGATGCGCGTGCGCAGCTGCTGGCGCACGTGAGCGCTGCGCGCGCGTATGGTCAGGCGCAATTCGGCGCTGGCGGGAATGACGTTGGGCGCCTCGCCGGCGTGCAGCGCGCCGACGGTGATGATGGCGAGCTCGTTCGGGTCGACTTCGCGCGAGACCAGGCTTTGCAGCGCGATCACCAGGTGCGCCGCGGCGACGATGGGGTCGACCGCGCGGTGCGGCATGGCGCCGTGGCCACCGCGTCCGTGCACGGTGATGATCGCCGTGTCACTCGAGGTGTAGACCACGCCGGCGCGAAAGCCGAGCTTGCCCGCCGCGTAGCCGGGCGCGTTGTGGAAGGCGAAAAGCGCGTCGCAAGGGAAGCGTTCGAACAGGCCTTCGTCGAGCATCTTCTGCGCGCCGCCCAGACCTTCTTCGGCCGGCTGGAAGATGAAGTTCAAGCTGCCGTCGAAGGCCCGGGTCAGGCCGAGCACGCGCGCCGCCGCCAGCAGCGTGGCGGTGTGGCCATCGTGGCCACAGGCGTGCATCAGGCCCGGCGTTTGGCTGGCGTAGGGCAGGCCGGTGAGCTCGGTGATGGGCAGCGCGTCCATGTCGGCGCGCAGGCCCAGGCGCTTGGGGCCGGTGCCGCAACGCAGCGTGCCGACGACGCCGGTGCCGCCGATGCCGCGGTGCACCTCATAGCCCCAGCGTTCGAGCTGCGCCGCCACCAGCGCGCTGGTTTGATGTTCCTGGAAACCGAGCTCGGGCTGGGCGTGGATTTGCTGGCGCAGCGCCACCATCTCGCGCTCGATGGCGCGCACTTCGTCCAACACCGGTGTGGGCGGCGCTGCCTTCACGGCTTCGTTCCTGCGTTCATTCCTGGTTTCATTCCTGGTTTCATTCCTGGATATTGGCCAACTTGACGATCTTCTCGAAGCGCTGCTGTTCGTTGCGCACGAACTGCGCGAACGCTGCCTGGCTGAGCTGCGCCACGAGCGCGCCGCCCTCGGCCAGCTTGCCGCGCACATCGTCCAGGCGCAGCACCTCGTTGATCTCGGCGTTGAGCCGTTCGACGATGGCCGCGGGCGTGCGCGAAGGCGCGAACACACCCGTCCACGAGACCACGTCCAGCCCTTTGAAGAGCGCGCTCTCGTCCAGCGTGGGTACGCCTGGCATCTGCGCCAGACGCTTGTTGCCGGTGACGGCGATGGCCTTCATGCGGCCGGCCAGCACATGCGGCGTGGCCGAGGTGCTGACCATCAGCGCCAGGTCGACCTGGTTGCCGATCACGTCGGTGGCGATCTGCGCGCCGCCGCGGTACGGAATGTGGACGACGAAAATCTTCGCCCGCTCCTTGATCATCTCCATGCACAGATGCAGCACGGTGCCGATGCCCGATGTGGCGTAGCTCAACTTGCCGGGCTGGCTGCGCGCCAACGCCACGAGTTCGGGCAGCGTCTGCACCGGCAGCGTATTGCGCGCCACCAGCACCATCGGCGCGGTGGTGGTCAGCGCCACCGGGGCCAGATCGCGATTGGCGTCGAAGCGCACTGCGCCAGGATTGACGTAGCGCGTGATCGCGATCGGCCC
>JANLYV010000397.1:0-2769 GCA_031365825.1 Rubrivivax sp.
GCTCGGTATCGGCCGGCGCCACCATGACGCCCATCACGCAGGTGCTGGCGGCCTGCGCGCTGTCGGCCGTGATCGTCATGGCACTGTGGCAAAGCGGCGGGCAAGGCGGCACGGTTGGCTCGTTCGTCGCCTTCATCACCGCCATGCTGATGCTGGTGGCGCCGATCAAACATTTGTCGGACGTGATGGCCCCGATCACGCGCGGGCTGGCGTCGGTGGAACGCGGCCTGGACCTGATCGCGCACAGCCCGCCGGAAAGCGGTGGCACGCACCGCGTGGCCAGGGCCCGCGGCGAGATCGAGCTGCGCGACGTCAGCTTGCGCTACCGCGAGGATGCTAACGCCGCACTTGACGGCATCCAGCTGCATTTGCGCGCGGGTGAGACCGTGGCGCTGGTGGGGCCCTCGGGCGCGGGCAAATCGACGCTGGTGAACCTGCTGCCGCGCTTCATCGAGCCCAGTGGCGGCAGCATCACGCTCGACGGCGTGGCCCTGGCCGAGTGGGACATCGTCGCGCTGCGCCGCCAGTTCGCGCTGGTCAGCCAGGACGTGGTGCTCTTCAACGACAGCCTCGCCGCCAACGTGGCGCTCGGCGAAGACGCCAGCGACGAGCGCGTCCGCGACGCCTTGCGCGCGGCGCACCTGCTCGACTTCGCCGAAAGCCTGCCGCAGGGCATGCACACGCTCATCGGCCACAACGGCAGCGAGCTCTCGGGCGGCCAGCGCCAGCGCCTGGCCATCGCCCGCGCGATCTGCAAAGATGCGCCGGTGTTGATCCTCGACGAAGCCACCTCGGCGCTCGATTCCGAATCCGAGCGCGCTGTGCAGGCTGCGCTGGAAACCTTGATGCAGGGCCGCACCACGCTGGTCATCGCCCACCGCTTGTCGACCATCGAACATGCCGACCGCGTGCTCGTGCTCGAAGCCGGGCGCCTCGCCGAGCAGGGCACGCACGCGCAGTTGCTGGCCGCGGGTGGCTTGTACGCGCGGCTGCGTGCGATGCAGTTCAAGAGTTGAATGGGCGTTGCCCAAGGAGCTGGGATGAAGATATCGCGCTACCCCGTGCCCGAGCTGCACGACCTGCCCGAGGACATGCGCGCGCGCATCCTCGAGGTGCAGCAGAAGTCGGGCTTCGTGCCGAATGTCTTTCTGGCGCTGGCACACCGCCCGGCCGAGTGGCGCGCCTTCATGGCCTACCACGACGCGCTGCTCGTGAAGGACAGCGGCACGCTCAGCAAAGGCGAGCGCGAGATGATCATCGTCACCACCTCGGCGGCGAACCAGTGCCTGTACTGCGTCGTGGCCCACGGCGCCATCCTGCGCATCTACGAGAAGAAGCCGCTGGTGGCCGACCAGGTGGCAGTAAACCACCGCAAGGCCGACATCACGCCGCGCCAGATGGCCATGCTCGACTTCGCGATGAAGGTCTGCAACGCCTCGCACACGATTGAAGATGCTGACTTCACCGCACTGCACGCGCATGGTTTTTCTGACGAAGACATCTGGGACATAGGCGCCATCACCGCTTTCTTCGGGCTGTCCAACCGCATGGCCAACCTGAGCGCGATGCGGCCGAACGACGAGTTCTACCTGCTCGGGCGCGTGCCCAGGGCGCGCTGACGGAAAAGCCTAACGTTCAAGATGCACGCATGACGCTGGTGCTGCTGAACCCGCACGCACGTGGCGGCCGCACCAGGGCGCTGGCGCCTGGCCTGCGAAGTGAACTGGCGCGGCTGGATCCGACGGCGCACCTGGTCGTGCCCGAGAGCGTGCCCGAGGCGCACGCACACATCACCACGGCGCCGGGCGCGCGCGTCGTCGTGGTGGGTGGTGACGGCACGCTGCACCAGCTGCTGCCCGCCTTGCTTGCCAGCGCCTCGGAAGTGGCCTTGGTGCCCGCCGGCAGCGGTGACGACAGCGCGCGTGCCTTCGGCCTGCATGGCAAGCCTTGGCGTGCAGCGCTGGCTTTTGCCATGAGCGCACCGGCGCTGCCCACCGATGTCGGCGAAGTGCAGACCGAGCACGAGACGCGCCCATTCATCTCGAGCCTGGCGCTGGGCTTCGACGCCGCCGTGGCGCAGCGCGCGCTGCGCGGGCCGTCCATGCTCGCCGGACTGCCGCGCTATCTGCTGGCGACGCTGCACGAGGTTGCGACGCTGCGTCTTTACAACGTTAGCGTCAGCGTCGACGGCCAGCCATTGCATCAAGGCCCGGCGCTCTTCGCCTCGACGCTGAACACCGCAAGCTACGGCGGCGGCATGCCGGCGGTGCCGCATGCGCGCATAGCCGACGGCCGGCTCGACCTGCTCGTGGCCGGCCGTTTTACGCGCGCTGCCACGCTGGCGATGCTGCCGCGGCTGTTGCTGGGCAGGCACCTCGGCCACGCCCGCGTCATGTGCCGGCCGTTTCACGAAGCTCACGTGGATGGCCAGGAGCCGCTGCCTCTGGCCGCTGACGGCGAGACGATGCAGGCCGCGCGCCAGGTCAAGCTGCGCGTGCGCCCCGGCGCGCTGCGTGTGGTGCGTGTCGTGCCTGCCGCCGCGACGTGACGACCATCTGACAAGTTGCTTCGTGAAACCCCTCGGTCGCGGGGGGTTTGCATCGCTCGCGCGGCATCGAAATGTCATGCCGGCAAGTTATCGTGCATCGACACGGGGTCACTGGCTCAAGAGGCCCGCCTTCCACTGTTCCAACTGAGAGGTGCCACGCTGTGATCAGCCTTACGACCCTGGGTTCGCCCTATACGCAAGACTTCAATACGCTGGCGGTG
>JANLYV010000449.1:0-4194 GCA_031365825.1 Rubrivivax sp.
TCGCGGTAGTACATCACCTGGTCCTTGTCGACTGGCGTGTAGTTCTGGCCCGCGGGGTTGTAGATGCCGATCTGGCGGAACAGGCCCTCCATGCCGAAGGTGCGCGCCTCGTCGACCAGGATCGGCACCACGCGCGGGCCGAGCGCCTGGTCGCGCAGCAACTGCGTCAGGAAGCGCACGTAGGCCTGCGTGGTGCTGATCTCGCGCCCCTCGGCGGTGGCGTCGAGCACGCTCTTGAAAGTCTCGATGGCGGGCACCGTGAAGCTCTCGTCGGCCTTCACGCGGCGCTTGGGCAGATAGCCGCCCAAGGCCTTGCGGCGCTCGTGCAGATACTTCATCTCCGGCGTGTCGTCGCTGGGCTTGTAGAACGGGATGTCGGCGAGCTGGCTGTCCGGAATCGGGATGTTGAATCGGTCGCGCATGAAGCGCACGTCGTCATCCGTCAGCTTCTTCGCCTGGTGCGCGGTGTTCTTGCCTTCGCCGGCGCTGCCCATGCCCCAGCCCTTGACGGTCTTCACCAGCAACACGGTCGGCTGGCCCTTGGAGTTGTTGGCACGGTGGAAGGCGGCGTAGACCTTCTGCGCATCGTGGCCGCCCCGGCGCAGGTTCCAGATGTCGGCGTCGCTCATCTTGGCCACCATCTCCAGCGTGCGCGGGTCGCGGCCGAAGAAGTTTTTGCGCACGAAGGCACCGTCGTTGGCCTTGAAGGCCTGGTAGTCGCCGTCCAGCGTGTCCAACATGATCTTGCGCAGCGCACCGTCCTTGTCGCGCGCCAGCAGGGCATCCCACTCCTTGCCCCAGATCAGCTTGATCACGTCCCAGCCGGCACCGCGGAATTCGCCTTCCAGTTCCTGGATGATCTTGCCGTTGCCACGTACAGGCCCATCCAGGCGCTGCAGGTTGCAGTTGACGACGAAGACCAGGTTGTCGAGCTTCTCGCGCGAGGCCAGGCCGATCGCGCCCAGGCTCTCGGGCTCGTCCATCTCGCCGTCGCCGCAGAAAACCCAGACCTTGCGGTTGGCGGTATCGGCAATGCCGCGCGCGTGCAGGTACTTGAGGAAGCGCGCCTGGTAAATCGCCATCAGCGGCCCGAGGCCCATGCTGACGGTGGGGAACTGCCAGAACTCGGGCATCAGCTTCGGATGCGGATAGCTCGAGAGCCCTTTGCCACCGACTTCCTGGCGGAAGTGCAGCATCTGCTCTTCGCTGATGCGCCCTTCCATGAAGGCGCGGGCGTAGATGCCGGGTGAGCAATGGCCCTGGATGTAGAGCAGATCGCCGCCATGGCCTTGGCTGTCGGCGTGCCAGAAGTGGTTGAAGCCCGCGGCAAACATGTGTGCTAACGACGCAAAGGAGCTGATGTGGCCGCCGAGGTCGCCGCCATCGGCGGGGTCGAGTCGGTTGGCCTTGACCACCAGCGCCATCGCGTTCCAGCGCATGTAGGCCCGCAGCCGGCCTTCGAGTTCGAGGTTGCCTGGGCTGTGGGCTTCCTGTGCCGGCTCAATCGTGTTGACGTAGGCCGTGGTCGCCGAGAACGGCATGTCGATCGAGGCCTGGCGCGCTTCGTCGATCAAGGTGTCGAGCAGGTAATGCGCACGCTCGGGGCCTTCGGCGTCGATGACCGAATGCAGCGACTCGATCCACTCGCGCGTCTCCTGTGTGTCGGTATCGGCGGCGGGTTGGGCGGCGGCGTCGTTGGCGGCAGCACGCGGCTGCGCCTGGGGCAGTGCGGACATGTCTTGTCTCCTCTAAGGGTGGGGCGTCGGCTCGGGAGCTAGTTTCGCATAGCCCGCGTCATTTTTCAAATCGTGCATGTTGATTTCATATTGTGAACTCGCGTGACCCCACCGATGCCTACGGGCTCAGCACCGCCCACGATAATCGACCCAAATGGCCCTACCCAAACCGCAACTGCCCAACAGCAGCAACACGCTACCCAATGCGCGAAGGCTGTTCGGCATGTGGTGGCGCCGCCAGTCACCAGCGCGTCAGGACCGCTTCGCCACACTCGCGCCGCTGATCTCGGTGCTGTTGTTCCTGGCGGCCATCATTTCGGCCTTCTGGTACTTGCGCAACGAGGAAATCGAGCGGGAGACCGAGTCCGTCAAGCGCGACACCGAGATCACCCAGCAACAACTGGGCTTGCGCCTGCTTGAGAACCAGGAGGCGGCCATCCGCCTGGCGCGTGAACTGCTTTCACGCGAGGTCAAGCGCGACGAATTCCTGACGCTGGCCACCACCTTCAGCCGCGAACGCCCCGAGATCAATCAGGTGAGCTGGGTCAACCTGCGCCGGCCACAACGCAGTGGCATCGGTTTTGTCTGGACCCATTCGGAATATGGCTCGTCCGCCGCGCTGCCCGAGCCCTGGCCGCCGACCGAGGTGGCCAAGCCACCGAGCACGCCGCAGCACATCGCCTTCCGCGCCGTGCGCGAGGCCCGCGTGCCGATCTACTCGAAGGCCTTTCGCGACGGCAACGGCAACGCCGTATTCCAGCTGCACCTGCCTCTGGTCGAACGCGCTGGCTTTTCCGGCGCGCTGATCGTCGACTACAGCGTCGATTCGCTGGTGCGTTTTTATGTGCCGCCCGATGTCTCGCGCCGCCACATGGTGGCCGTGGTCGACCCTGCCGGGCAGGTGCTGTCGAGCACCGTCACACCGCTGCCCGGCCAGGCCTCGCGCCGTGCACCGATCGTCAGCGACGCGCCCCTCACGCCGGCGCTGAACGGCCTGCTGCTGCGCGCACAGGGCTACCGCACCTCCATCGGCCTCATCAGCAACACGCTGTTTTGGATGGTGGTGGCGCTATCTGTGCTGACAGTCTGGATGTTATTGGGCACCTGGCGCCACATGCGCCGGCGTGGCCAGATCCAGGCGGCGCTGGTGCAGGAGACCAACTTCCGCCGCGCGATGGAAAACTCCATGCCCACCGGCATGCGCGCGATGGACCTCGAAGGCCGCATCACCTACGTCAACGCCGCGTTCGGCCAGATGACCGGCTTCACCGACGTCGAGCTCGTCGGCCACTTGCCGCCCTTCCCCTATTGGCCGCCCGACCGGGTCGAGGAAAACGCGCGCCTGCTACAGCAGGAACTGCTCGGCCGCAGCCCCTCGGGCGGCATCGAGGTGAAGGTCATGCGCAAGGACGGCTCGCTCTTCGATGCGCGCATGTACGTCTCGCCGCTGATCGACCCGAAAGGGCAGCAGACCGGCTGGATGACGAGCATGACCAACATCACGGAGGCCAAGCGCATCCGCGACCAGCTCTCGGCGTCGCACGAACGATTCACCACCGTGCTCGAAGGGCTGGACGCGGCCGTGTCGGTGCTGTCGGTGCACCAGGGCGAGTTGCTCTTCGTCAACCGTTCCTACCGGCTGTGGTTCGGCGGTGACGCCAAAGGCCATGGCCTGATGGCCGACGGGGTGGTGCCGGCCAACTTCGTGCCCGACGCCGATGAGGACGTCGACCACCTTTCGGGCCTGCCGACGCAGGAGCTCACCGAAAAGGGCACCAACCCGCGCGAGGTGTTCGTGGAGAGCCTGCAGAAGTGGCTCGACGTGCGCTCGCGCTATTTGCAATGGACCGATGGCCGGCTGGCACAGATGCTCATCGCCACCGACATCACCGCGCGACTGCGTGCCGAGGAGCAGTCGGCCGCGCAGGCCGAAAAAGCGCAGGTCGCGAGCCGCCTGGTGACCATGGGCGAGATGGCCTCTTCGGTGGCGCACGAATTGAACCAGCCGCTCACGGCCATCACCAACTATTGCAACGGCATGGTCTCGCGGGTGAAGGCCGATTCGATCGACCAGGCTGACCTGGTGGCCGCATTGCAAAAGACCGCGCGCCAGGCCGAACGCGCCGGGCAGATCATTCACCGCATCCGCGCTTTCGTGAAACGCAGCGAGCCGCAGCGCCAGCCGGCCTACGCGCACAGCATCGTCGAAGACGCGGTCGATCTCGCCGGCATCGAGCTGCGCCGGCGCAATGTGTCGATCCGCACCTACGTGGCGCAGCGCCTGCCCGAAGTGATGGTCGACCCGATCCTGATCGAGCAGGTGGTGCTGAACCTGCTGAAGAATTCGGCCGAAGCGATCGACAACGCGCGCCTGCCGCCCGAGCGCCGCAACATCGAACTGCGCGTGGTGCCGCTGCACAACGCGGAAGAAGGCGACGTGATCGAGTTCAGCGTGACC
>JANLYV010000531.1:0-3814 GCA_031365825.1 Rubrivivax sp.
ATGCCACCGAAGGGCGTCTCGGCCAGCGCCATGCCCAGGTGGTTGATCGACAGCATGCCCACCTGCAGGCCGTCGCTGATGGCCTGGGCGTTGCGCGTCGAGGTCGTGAAGGCATACCCGGCCAGGCCGAAAGGCAAAGAGTTGGCGCGCTTCAACACCTCGTCGATGGCCTTGAAGCGCACGATGCCGGCCACCGGGCCGAAGGGCTCCTCGGTCATCATGCGGCTGTCTTCGGGCAGGTCGGTGATGACCGTCGGTTCAAAGAAATTGCCCTCGCCGCCCATCGCGCTGCCTCCGGTCAATACCGCGGCACCACGCTGGTGGGCGTCGTCGATGAAGCTGGCCACGGCGGCCACGCGGCGGCGCTGCGCCAGCGGGCCCATGCGCGTATCGCTGGCCAGGCCGTCGCCGACCTTCAGCGCCTTGGTCTTGCTCACGAACTCGGCCACGAAGCGCTCGTAGGCGCCTTGTTGCACGTAGAAGCGCGTCGGCGAGATGCACACCTGGCCGGCGTTGCGGAACTTGTGCGGCACCAGGATCTTCACCGCCTGGTCGATGTCGGCGTCGTCGCACACGATCACCGGCGCGTGGCCGCCGAGCTCCATCGTCGCGCGCTTCATCAGCGAGCCGGCAACGGCTGCCAACTGTTTACCTACCGCCACAGAGCCGGTGAAGGAAATCTTGCGCACGATGGGCGAACGCATCAGGTGTTCCGACACTTCCGCCGGCACGCCCCATACGATGTTCAGGCACCCCGGGGGCAGCCCGGCGTCGTGGCACAACTGCGCCAGCGCCACCACCGCGCTGGGCGCATCTTCCGGGCCTTTGAGCACGATGGTGCAGCCGGCACCGAGCGCCGCGGTGATCTTGCGGATGGCCTGGTTGAAAGGGAAGTTCCACGGCGAAAACGCAGCGCACACGCCCACCGGTTCGCGCAACACGAGCTGGCGCACACCGGAGACGCGCGCCGGGATGACGCGGCCGTAGATGCGGCGGCACTCTTCGGCATGCCACTCGGCGTGCTCTGAGCAAGCCATCACCTCGCCCACGGCTTCGGCCAGTGGTTTGCCTTGGTCGAGCGTGATGTTGCGGCCGATGTCCTTGGCACGCTCACGCGCCAGCTCGGCCAGCTTGCGCAGCACCTTGCTGCGCTCCATCGGCGAGCTGTGACGCCAGGTCTCGAAGGCGCGCTGCGCACTCGTCAAGGCGCGGTCGAGGTCTTCGCGCGTGGCATGCGGCAATTTGCCGATGACCTGGTTGGTCGCCGGGTTGAACACATCCTGTTCACGGCGGCCGCCGCCCTGGATGAACTCGCCGTCGATGTACAGGCTCAGCGCGGGATAGGGGGTGGTGTCAGACATGGTGTGGCGTCGGTGGAAGCTTCAGGGAGTGGCGATGGTACGGCGGCGCAGGAAACGGTTCAGCGCGCGGTTCAGCGCGCGAGCCGCAGGTGCTCAGCGCGCCAGCCGCTGGCACACCGCGCGTGTCACGTCCACCGTCTTCGCGCTGCCGCCGAGGTCGCCGGTGTGCAGCGACTTGTCGGCGGTCACGGCTTCGATGGCCGACATCAGCACTGCCGCAGCCTCGTTCTCGCCCAGATGCTCGAGCAGCATCACGCAAGACCAGAAGGTGCCCACCGGGTTCGCCAGCCCTTTGCCCATGATGTCGAAAGCCGAGCCGTGGATGGGCTCGAACATGCTCGGGTAGCGGCGCTCGGGGTCGATGTTGCCCGTCGGCGCAATGCCCAGACTGCCGGCCAATGCCGCGGCCAGGTCGCTCAGGATGTCGGCGTGCAGATTGGTGGCCACCAGGGTGTCGAGCGAGGCCGGGCGATTCACCATGCGCGCCGTGGCCGCGTCGACGAGTTCCTTGTCCCAGCGCACGCCGGGGAACTCTTTTGAGATCTGCAGCGCGATCTCGTCCCACATCACCATCGCATGGCGCTGCGCGTTGCTCTTGGTCACCACCGTCAGCAGCTTGCGCGGCCGAGAGGCGGCCAGCTTGAAGGCGAAACGCATGATGCGCTCGACCCCGGCGCGGGTCATGATCGACACGTCGGTCGCGGCCTCGATGGGGTGCCCCTGGTGCACGCGGCCGCCGACGCCGGCATATTCACCCTCGGAGTTTTCGCGCACGATGACCCAATTCAGGTCGGCCGGTGTGCAGCGCTTCAGCGGCGCGTCGATGCCGGGCAGGATGCGCGTCGGTCTAACGTTAGCGTACTGGTCGAACCCCTGGCAGATCTTCAGTCGAAGACCCCACAGCGTGATGTGGTCGGGGATGTGCGGGTCGCCGGCCGAACCGAAGAGGATGGCGTCTTTGTCGCGCAGCGCGTCCAGCCCGTCGGCGGGCATCATCACGCCGTGCTGGCGGTACCAGTCACCACCCCAGCCGAAGTCCTCGAATTCGAAGCGGAAGGCGCCACGCGCGGCGGCCAGCACCTGCAAGACTTCCCGGCCGGCGGGGATGACTTCCTTGCCGATACCGTCGCCGGGAATGGTGGCAATACGATAGGTTTTCATGTCACGGGTTGATGTCACTGGTTCATGTCACGGGTTTACGTCACGGGCGCGGGGTTGAACAAGACCAGCGAATTGTGCAACTGCCATTGTTCGGCCCAGGTCTTCTTGCGGCCGCTGGCGACTTCGAGCATCAGGTGAAAGAGCTGCCAGCCCACATCTTCGATACTGGCCGTGCCGTCGGCTATTGCGCCAGCATTGACGTCCATCAAGTCAAACCAGCGCCGTGCCAGGTCGCTGCGCGTGGCGACCTTGATCACCGGCACCGCCGCCAGGCCGTAGGGCGTGCCGCGGCCGGTGGTGAAGACATGCAGGTTCATGCCCGCGGCCAGTTGCAGCGTGCCGCAGATGAAGTCGCTGGCCGGCGTGGCGGCGTAAATCAACCGGCCAGTCAGCCCTTTGAGCTGGAGCTTTTCGCCGGGTGCTAACACGCCCGTGATGGGCACCGAGCCCGACTTGACGATCGAGCCCATGGCCTTCTCGACGATGTTGGACAGGCCGCCCGCCTTGTTGCCGGGTGTGGTGTTGGCGCTGCGGTCGACGCTGCCGCGCTGCAGGTAGGCGTCGTACCAGGCCATCTCGCGGATCAAGGCTTGGGCAACCTCTGGCGTGGCCGCGCGCGCCGTCAACTGCGCGATGCCGTCGCGTACTTCGGTGGTCTCGGAAAACATCACGCTGGCGCCGGCGCGCACCAGCAGGTCGGTGCAAAAACCCACCGCCGGGTTGGCGGTGACGCCCGAAAACGCATCGCTGCCGCCACATTGCACGCCGACCACGAGTTCGCTGGCTGGCACGGTCTCGCGCCGCCTTTGGTTCAGGCGTGAAAGATGAGTTTCGGCCTGCCGCATGATCGACTCGACCATGCTCATGAAGCCGACATGCGCATCGTCTTGCAGGCGCACCACGTCCAGTGCCGTTTCGGCCGACTGCCGCCCATCGGCGATGCCAAAGCTGCCCGGCGGCATCAGCCGCTCAGGCTGCAGCTTCTCGCAGCCCAGGCTCACGACCATCACCTCACCGCCGAAATTGGGGTTCAGGCTGATGTTGCGCAGCGTGCGCATCGGCACCTCAGCGCCGGGTGCGTCGATGGCTACGCCGCAGCCGTAAGCATGCTCCAGCGCCACCACATCGTCGACGTTAGGGAATCGCGGCAGCAGCTCGGCCTTGACGCGCTGCACGGCAAATTCGGTGACCGCCGCCACGCATTGCACCGTCTGCGTGATGGCCAGGATGTTGCGCGTGCCGACCGAACCATCGGCGTTTCGGTAGCCCTCGAAGCTGTAGCCCGTCAACGG
>JANLYV010000534.1:0-3127 GCA_031365825.1 Rubrivivax sp.
CTCGAACCCGGGCGTGCCGGCGTCGACGATGAAGGCCGAAATACCGCGGCTGCCAGGCGCTTCGCCGCTGCGCACGAAGACGACGTAGAAGTGTGCGATGCCGCCGTTGGAGATCCACGTCTTCTCGCCGTTGAGCACCGCGTGCTCGCCCTCGATGCGTGCGCTGCATTGCAGCGCCGCCACGTCCGAGCCGGCCTCGGGCTCGCTCAACGCAAAAGCGGCGATGGCTTCGCCGCACGCCACGCGGCCGAGATAGCGCTCGCGCTGCGCCGGCGTGCCTTGCAGGCTGATGGCACCTGCGCCCAGGCCTTGCATGGCGAAAGCGAAGTCGGCCAGGCCCGAGTGGCGCGCCAGCGTTTCGCGAAGCAGGCAGATGGCGCGGGTGTCGATGCGCGCATTCGCGTCGCTCGCCACCGCATGCTGCAGCCAGCCCGCGGCGCCGAGCGTGCGCACCAGACCGCGGCATTCGGCGTCGACATCATGGCCGTGATGCGGCGGGATGTTGGCGCCGGCCCAGGCGTCGAGTGCGCGTGCGAGCTCACGGTGGCGCTCATCGAAGAAGGGCCAGGCGAGGTGATCCTGCAGCTTGTTCATGGCGTGCATCAATCGCCCCCGAACACAGGTTTGCGCTTGGCCACGAAGGCTGCATAAGCGCGCGTGAAATCGCCGGTGAGCATGCACAGCGCCTGCGCCTGCGCTTCGGCTTCGATGGCCTGGTCGATGCCCATGTTCCATTCCTGGTGCAGCATGGTCTTGGTGATGCCGTTGGCGAATGTCGGCCCGGCGGCCAGCTCGCCGGCCCAGGCCAGCGCCTCATCGAGCAAGGCCTCGGGCTCGACCAGGCGGTTGAAGAAACCCCATTGCAGCGCCTCGGGCCCGGGCAGCGCGCGGCCGGTGTAGAGAAGTTCGCTCGCGCGGCCCTGGCCGACGATGCGCGGCAACATGGCGCAAGCACCCATGTCGCAGCCGGCCAGGCCGACGCGGTTGAAGAGGAAGGCCGTCTTCGCGCGCGCCGTGCCCACGCGCAAGTCGCTGGCCATGGCCATGATGGCGCCGGCCCCGGCGCACACACCGTCGATGGCCGCGATGATGGGCTGCGGGCAGTGGCGCATGTTCGCCACCAGCTCGCCCGTCATGCGCGTGAACATCAGCAGCTCGGGCGCTTTGAGGCGCACCAGCGGGCCGATGATTTCATGCACATCGCCGCCCGAGCAGAAGTTGCCGCCTTCGCCGCTGAGCACCATGGCATGCACGTCGCTGGCGTGGCGCAGACGATGGAAGAGGTCGCGCAACTCGGCGTAACTTTCGAACGTGAGCGGGTTCTTGCGTTCGGGGCGGCTGAGCGCGACGTGGCCCACGCCATCGGCCACCCGCCACTTGAAGTGCTGCGCAGCGTAGCCCGCCAGTGCGGCCTGGTTGCCGGCCGCCAGGGCCGGGTCGACTCGTTCATTCATGCCTGGTTCTCCTGGGTGGCCGAGAGTTGCGCGCGCAAGCGGCCGAGCGCGTCGAAGAGCGACTTTTTCTGCGTGGTGTCGAGGCCGCCGAAGAGCTCGATGACCCATCCCTCGTGTTCGCGCGCCATGCGCTCGAAGGCCTTTCGGCCGGCGGCGGTGAGACGCACGCGCACGCTGCGGCGGTCGTCGGGGTCGTCGTCGCGCTGCACCAGGCCGTCTTTTTCGAGCTCGTCGCTGAGGCCGGTGACGCTGCCGCCGGTAACCATCAGGTAGCGCGTGAGCGTGTTCATGCGCAGACCGTCGGGGTGGCGGTAGAGCTGCGCCAGGTAGTCGAAGCGCGGCAGCGAGATGCCGAAACTTTCGCGCAGCCGGCCGCGGATTTCGGTCTCGAACTGCGTCGTGCAGGCGAGCAGGCGCAGCCAGAGCTTGAGCGACTGGTGGTCAGCGTCGGCAATGCGCGCCTCCAGGCCGATGTGGCGTTCGGTCAGGGGGGGCGGGCGCTTGGGACTCATGGTCTCGACGCCGCGGCCGCAGCCCGCTCGCGTTGAAAGTTAGCCTCCAGCTGCGCCTGGGCGGTGGCATAGGGCTTGGGCCAGGCGACGCCGCGGTAGCCGATGCGTGCCGCCTCGGTCAGCGTCCAGGCCGGGTTCGCCAGGTGCGGCCGCGCCACCGCGCACAGGTCGGCACGGCCGGCGCTGATGATGCTGTTCACATGGTCGGCTTCGCTGATGGCGCCGACGGCGATGGTGGCGATGCCGGCTTCGTTGCGGACGCGGTCGGCAAAAGGTGTTTGGTACATGCGGCCGTAGCTCGGCTTCTGCGCGCTGCTCACCTGGCCCGACGAGCAGTCGATCATGTCGGCCCCGGCGGCCTTGAAGGCGCGCGCAATGAGCACCGCGTCGGCCGGCGTGATGCCGCCTTCGACCCAGTCGTGCGCCGAGATGCGCACCGAGATCGGCTTGTCCAACGGCCAAACTGAACGTACAGCGGCGAAGACTTCGAGCGGCCAGCGCAGGCGGTTGCTCAAGCTGCCGCCGTGGTCATCCTCGCGTCGATTCGTCAGCGGCGAGATGAAACTCGACAGCAGGTAGCCGTGCGCGCAATGCAACTCCAGCCAGTCGAAGCCGGCCTCGGCGGCGAATTGCGCGCTGCGCACGAAATCATCACGCACACGTCGCATGTCGTCGTGATCCATCGCGCGCGGCACCGCGCCGTCATCGAGATAAGGCCGCGCCGACGCCGCGATCAAGGGCCAGTTGCCCTGCGCCATCGGCCGGTCGGCACCCAGGTGCACCCAGGGCTCGTTGGTCGAACCCTTGGGCCCGGCGTGACCGAGTTGCAGGCCGATCTTGGCGTCGCTCTCGCGGTGAACGTGATCCACGATGCGCGCCCAGGCGTCGCGCTGCGCCTCGTTCCACAAACCCGGGCAGCCGGGGGTGATGCGCGCGTCGGGCGTGGGGCAGGTCATCTCGGCCATCACCAGCCCCGCGCCGCCGAGCGCGCGCGCGCCCAGGTGCACCAGGTGGTAGTCGCCGGGCAGCCCGTCAACGCAGCGGTACTGCGCCATCGGTGAGACGACCACGCGGTTCTTCAACGTCACGCCGCGCACGGTGTAGGGCGTGAACATGGGCGGAATCGCAGCCGGTGAATGCACGCCGCTCTTCGGATCGACA
>JANLYV010000459.1:0-5291 GCA_031365825.1 Rubrivivax sp.
CCTGCGCGCGCAGCTCGCGCTTGACGGTGGCGCGCGCACCGAGCAGGTCGACGGTGCCGCGTGCGGCTTCGTGCAGTAGCTGGCCGATCAGTTCCATCAGCTCGGGCGTGAGCAGCGGCAGGTCCAGTGCCGGCGCGTTCAGGCCGCGTCGGAACGCCGCCAGCAGCGCGGCGTTGTGTGCCGCCTGCGACGGCACAGGGTTCGGCGCAAGGTTGAGTGTCACGTTCGACGCGGCCGTCGGCGCGGGCATGGGCGCGGGCATGGGCGCAGGCGTCGCCGCCGGTCGCGGCGCCGGCGCGCGAATCACGGCATGCGCCGCGCTGCTGTTGGCATCCCAGGACATCACCGCGCCGGCCACCGGCGGCGGGGCCGGTGTCGCGGCTTCGACGATGGTCGGCGGGATGAATGCGCGCTGCAAGTCGGGCAACTGGTCGGGCTCGGTCGCTGCGCTGGCCCTGGGTGCACTCTTCAAGGCGCGCATGGGGTCGGCATCGCCGGCCATGTTGGGTTGCGCCATGGGTGCGTCGAGCACCGAATTGGCCAGCGGATCGCTGCCGTTGGAACGCGCCAGGCCGAACAGCTGGTCGAGCGAACTCGGCGCCGCCGCCACTTGGCCCAGTTCGGGAATCAGCGCGGCGGGAGCGGCCGCACCGAGGTCCAGCCCCAGCGCATCGCGCCGCGGCGGTGACGGCCCGCCGCCCTTGTCCAGGCGCAGCGAAGGCGCGAACGGATCCCAGTCGGTGGGGATGCCCCCGGCCGGTGGCGCCGCGGGCGCTGCCGCACGCATCGCGCTCGTGCCGTGCCTGGCCAGCGGGTCGAACAGCGGCGCGCCCGGCGCAGGTGCCGCCGCCGCGGCCGGCCCGAGCAAGCCGGAAAAGGGGTCGGCCGTAGCCGTGGCCGTGGCGGCGCCGAGCTTGACACTCAGTTCGTAGCCGCCGATGCGCAGCCGGTCGCCTGCTGCCAGTGCGGCTTCGCGTCCGCTGCCCAGAGCGCGGCCATTGAGGTTGATCGGGTTGCTGCCGCGGTCGACGATGGCGAAGGCGCCATTGCGATACACCACCTGCGCGGCCACGCGCGAGATCATGCGTTCGGGGTCGGGCAGCACCAGCTGGTTGCTGTCGGCGCGGCCGATGGAGCCGCCTAGCTCATCGAAGTGCACTTGCAGCGTGCCATCGGTTGGCGTGTCGTTGAAGGCGATAACGGTGAGGGTGATCACACTGCGCTGACTTTCATCGCAACACGTAGAACCGGCCCTCGACCACCGAGAGCATCAGTGGCAACGCCACGGTGTTGCCCGCCTTGTCGGGCATCGTGGTCAGTGCCGCGCGGCCATCAATGCCCAGGCATTCCAGCAAGCGGCCACCGACCAGCGGCCGCAGTTGCATGTCTTCGAGCGCCAGCGTTTGCCACGCCAGGCGCGATGAAGCATACATCTGCTCCAGGTACTCGCGCAGCCGCGCCGCTTCGGACTCGGGGCTGCGTTGGTAGGCCAGTGCCAGCTCTTCGGTGCGCAGCCGCGTCGCGGCCATGAAGCTTTCGGTCTGGCCCCGTGCCAGGTCGCGCGCCAGGCCGGTGACGAAGGCGTGGGCCTGTTGCGTCAACGCCGGGGTGAGCTGGACCACCGGCGCATCGAGCCAGCGCCAGCGCGGAAAACGGATCGGCAGCTCGGTCTCCTGCACGCGCCGCGCGGGCAGGGCCAGCGCGGCCCCGGCGTCGCATGACCAGTCGAGCTGGGCCAGCACGCGGGCCTGGTTTTCATCGATGGCGTGGTCCATGCGGGGCAACAGCAGGTGCACCTGCGCCGCCATCACCTGCGGCGCCGTGGGCGGCACGGAGACACCGGTGTCAGGTACCACCACCAGCTCGAGCCGGTTGGCGCCGACCAGTGCCGCCTCATGCGCCGGTACCACCACCTGCGGCGCCTGCGGCGTGACGCGGGCCATCGGCAGACCATTGAACCAGGCCTGCGCGCTGCAGCCCTGGGCCACGAGCTTGATGACCATCAGGCGTTCCATCAGGCCTGGCTCCAGTCGACCAGTGCCTGCGCCGGCAGCAGCGGCTGCTGCAGCAACTGCACCCCGAGCAGGGGGTCGACGACACGCAGCTGTGCGACCACGGGCTCGACGTTGAGGCGCACGAACCAGCGCAGGCCCGGGCCATCGGGCCGCTGCTCGAGCCCCACGGCGCCGCTGATGGCGCCGCGCAGCAGCGTGTGGCCGCCGAGCACGGCCAGGCCCGCATGCGCCAGCGGCTGCACCGCCAGCGCAAAGCCCTGCCGCACAGGCACCTGCAAGGTCGCGGCGGCGGCAAACAATGCGTCATCGGCCGGCCCACGTTGCCAGGGCCCGGCCAGGGGCGCGCTGGCATCGGTCGACAGGCTCAGCAGCGAGCGTGAGCCGGCCAGCGACAGGCTGCCGCTGAAGCGCAGCGCCAGACGGCAGGCGACGAGGTCGAACAGACCTTCCAGGCGCATGTAAGGCGGCACGGCAATGCCTTGCGGCCTTTCGGCCCAACCCCAGGTGATGCCGGCGCTGCCAACGAGCAAGGCGGCTTCTACGGCCAGCTTGCCGTCGCTGACGCCACTCTCGCGTTCCCAGGCGGTGCACAGCCGCGCCAGTGCCTGTTGCAGTTGCGCATCGAGCGCCTGGAAGCCGCGCGGCCAGGCCGACGCGTCGACGAGCTGCCCGTCGGCCTCGCGCCGACAGCGGGCGGCTGGTGCGGCCGGCGCGGCTTCGGCCGGCAGCTGCCAGGCCGATGCCGCCTCGCGCCGCCAGGCCATGAGATGCTGCGTGGCATCGTAAGCCGCCAGCAGGGTCGACAGGCCGGCCATCGGCACGCCCCGCGCGCGCAGGCCGCAGCTGGCCACCGTCAACACCGAGAACTGCGGCGAGTCTTCCTCGCCGATGTGCGGCAGTGTGGCGGCGTCGGCCGCAGCCGACAGCGCCTGCACGGTGAACGTGGCGTCACCCGCCATGTCGCCACGCAACACCCGCGCGCCCGATGGGCCCTGGCATTGCATCAGCGGGTGCAACTGGCTGTCACACCGATGCTCTGCCTTGACGCGCACGCGCAGCTTGGCGGATGCGTCGCCGTAGGCGGCGCGGCTGAGCAGCGTGATCTGTGCCGGCAACTGCGGGGCGGCGTCGGCCAACGGGTCGTGTACCAAGGTCACGCTGGTCAGGGCCGGCGTGCTGGCCACACGTCGCCAGGGGCCGCCCAGGGCGGTGTAATGCTGGCGCCAGGCGTGGTCGACAAGGCGCAGCTCCACCGCGTCGACGTCGCAGGCCGCGCCGAGCGCAATGGGCTCGCGTGGCAGCAGGGTGGCCAACAGGCCGGCGGCCGCGAGTTGTTGGTCGATGTGCTGCAAGGCCTGCACGAATTCGGCGGCTGCAACTTGCGCCGAGTTCGGCGCGCTGCGCAACTGTTCGAGCACGCGCACGCACAGCTGGTAAGCCTTGGCGCCCTGCTGGCGCTTGTCGTCGCTGAGTATCGCCGCGGCCCAGGGCTGGCGGGTCTCGAACTCGGCGCCGCAGGCGATCCAGCTTGCCAGGTAGCGCGCCACGCACACCATGTGCGTCAAGCCGCAGGTCGCCGCGCGCGTCGCACCATGGGCGACGAATTCGTCGAAGCGCTGGCCCAGCCGCGCCTGGGCATCGGGCAGGGCGGCGGCAAGCACGGCCGCCAACCGCTGCAGGTCGCGCTGGCGTTGCAACGCCGTCAGCCTATGGGTCTGCTCCTGGCTCAGGCGCCACATGCTGCGTCACCCGTCATGGCACGCCCGTCATGCCACGCCTGTGCTGACGCGCATCAAGCGGCCGGCGCTTACCGACCAGCGCGTCCATTGGCTGGGCGTGAGCGTGACCAGGGCATCGAAGCCGGCGTAGACCTGCACCAGCTGGTCGGGCGCGGCCACCGGCAACAAGGCCTCCAGCACCTCCGGGTCCATCCAGTCGATACGTATCGACTGGCCGTTGGGCAGCTGCGCTTTGCACAGCGCGCGGCCATGCGTGCGCATCGCCAGGAACGGCAACTGGCTCTGGGCCAGGGCGCCCCAGCTGCCGAAGCCGGCCGCGGCCTCGTGCAGCAGCCAGTCGGTGAAGGCCGACTGCGGGCGCAGCGACACCAGCACCGGTGCCGCGACGCGTTCGTCGGCGTCGAGCTCACCGGTCCACAGGCCGTCCCAGTCGTCGACATCGCCCAGGGCAAGGCGCTCGCGCAAGCCAGGCACCTTGGTCGCCACGAGCAAGGCGTAGACGCGTTGACGCGCATCGGCCCACAGCGACTCGCGCTGTTGCGCTTGCGACAGCGTGCCCGGTGGCGCAGACCCTGGCGCGCTCATCGCCATCAGGCCAGCGGGTCGTCCTTGTGGACGGTGTTGGCCGGCGCCTGCGGCGCGGTGGGGTTGGCCTTGCTGGCGGCACTGGCGCTGCCGCCCGAGCCACCCGAGTTGTTCTTCACCATCGGGCCGACGATGGACACGCCGGTCGGGTCGAGCACGATGAAGGTGGCGCCGACCTTGATCGAGAGCGAGGTGCCGCCGTCGATGACGACGCCCGTGGTGGCCTTGATGTGTATCGAGCCAGTGGCGCTGATGGTCAACGAGCCGCCGGCATCGACGTCCATCGCACCGCCCGAGGTGACGGCCATGGCGCCGTCGCTCTTGATGTCGAGCGCACCGCCGACCTTCAACCCGGTGGCGCCGATGACGCCCATGTTCATGTCGCCCAGCACCTTGGCGCTGGCGTCGGTGCCGACTTCGAGCTTGGCGGTCTTGCCGATCTTCAGGTCGAAGGCTTCGCCGACCGCCGCGGTGTGGTTCTTGCCGATGTCGACCTGGTTGTTGCGCACGACCTCGTCGGTGGCGTCGTTCTTCACCAGGCAATGGCGGTTCTTCTCGGCCTGGAACCAGACGTACTCGCTGCCCTTTTTGTCATCGAACCGAAGCTCGTTGAAGTTGGTGGCGGCGCCGCCTTTGCTCGAGCGCGAGCGGATGCCGTAGACGGTGGCCTGCGCCGGCAGCTCGTACGGCGGCAGGTTGTCGCCGTTGTAGACGCTGCCGGTGATGAGCGGCCGGTCCGGATTGCCTTCGAGGAAGCTCACCACCACCTCGTCGCCGATGCGCGGTGTCGTGACCATGCCGTAGTTCTTGCTCGCCCAAGGCGTGGCGACACGGTTGTAGCTGGTGCTGCGCTCGTTCTTCGGGCCGACGCGGACCCAGCGTAACCAGACCTTGACGCGGCCACGCCGGTCGACGTGGATCTCGTCGCGGGCGGGGCCGACCACCACCGCCG
>JANLYV010000554.1:0-1610 GCA_031365825.1 Rubrivivax sp.
GTCCACATGGTCCATGCCCAGGCGCTTCAGGCTCGCATCGATTTCGTGAAAGATAGCCTTGCGCGACAGCCCGCCGATATTCGGCGCGCGCCGCGACGCATAGCGCACCTTGGTCGCAACAACGATTTCGTCACGCCGCGCGAACTCGTTCAGCGCCCGGCCGACGATCTCTTCCGACGTGCCGTCGGAGTACGCGTTGGCGGTGTCGAAGAAGTTGATGCCCAGCTCCACCGCCTGGCGGATCAGTGGCCGGCTGGCGGCCTCGTCCAGTGTCCACGGGTGCGCGCCGCGCTCCGGCACGCCGTAGGTCATGCAACCCAGGCAGATGCGCGACACGTTCAGGCCGGTGCGGCCGAGGCGGGTGAATTCCATGGGGTGCTCTTTCGATTGATGACCGGGCTGATGACCGGGCTGATGACCGGATAGATGACCGGATCGATGACCGATTCTGGCTGCCGCCCTGCCGCTCACGACAGCCGCCTGACCCCCGTCAGCGGGCACGCATAGATCGCATTGCGAAGCGCCGCAATCGCCTCGTAGCGCGTGTACGTGCGCCGCCACGCTAGCACCACGCGGCGCGTCGGTGCCGGCTTGCCGAACGGGATGTATTTGATGTGCTGCTGCGCGTCTTTCGGCACGCTCAAGCACGGGACGACCGTCACCCCCATGCCCGAGGCCACCATGTACTTGATGGTCTCCAGCGACGAGCCCTCGAAGCTCTGGGGAATGCCCTCGAGGCCCATTCGGCTGCCTGCGGCAGGGCTGGAAAACCGCGCGTATTCGGGGCAGACTTCGAGCACATGGTCGCGAAAACAATGCCCTGTGCCCAGCAGCAGCATGGTTTCGAGCTTCAGTTCTTCGGCGCTGATGCTCTTGCGTTTGGCCAGCGCATGGTGCTTGGGCACGGCGATGACGAACGGCTCGTCGTACAGCGGCGCCACGGCCAGCCCGGTGTCGGGAAAGGGTTCGGCCATGATGGCGCAGTCGAGCTCGCCGGTGCGCAGCATCTCCAGCAGCTTCACCGTGAAGTTCTCGTGCAGCACCAGCGGCATCTGCGGCGACATGGCGATGGCGTTGCGAACCAGGTCGGGCAGCAGGTAGGGGCCGACCGTGTAAATAATGCCCAACTTGAGCGGGCCTGCGAGCGGATCCTTGCCGCGTTTGGCGATCTCGCGGATGGCCGCGGCCTGCTCGATCACCTCCTGCGCCTGGCGCACGATCTGCTCGCCCAGCGGCGTGACGCTGACCTCGTTCGCGCCACGCTCGAAGAGCTTCACGTCGAGCTCGTCTTCGAGCTTTTTGACCGCCACGCTGAGCGTGGGCTGCGACACGAAACAGGCTTCGGCAGCGCGGCCGAAATGCTTTTCGCGGGCGACGGCGACGATGTACTTCAGCTCGGTCAGGGTCATTGCCCGATTGTGCCGAGGCGGTGAACCGACGGCTCATACGGATTTGCGCTCAATCAGATGAGACTGACGCGGCGACGCTTGCGCCAGCAAGGCCGTGCCCGGCTGGGCACCGGGGTTCGGAATGCTGGCCCCTCCCTGCGGTCGGAGTGCCCTGTGCTGCTCAGCGCTGGGGTCGCGCCGAACAACTCGCTGCACTCCCTG
>JANLYV010000564.1:0-11881 GCA_031365825.1 Rubrivivax sp.
CCTATACCCTGCGAGCCGATGCGAAAGACGCGGCCGGCAACACTTCCTCGACGAGCATCATGGTCACTCGCTGAGTGGGGTGGCGCGGCGGCTGCAGCGTCAAACCACCCCGGGGATGAAGCGATACCTCACCCGCTCGGCGTAGCTGGCGTAGTCACCATCTACGCTGCGCAAGTGATCTTCTTCGGTAAGGGCCCGCAGCAAGTAAAGCGCGGTCAGCCCGCCGACTGACAAGAGAGCCTGCAGGCCCCCGAGGACGGACTGCGCAAAGGCCGCCGACACCATGGGCACGGCGCCGATCCACCAGGCCAGGTTCTTGCAGGTGTAAGCCGGATGGCGCACGAAGGCGTAGGCGCCTCGTGTCACGATGCCGCGGTGGGTCAGGTTGCTCGCTTTCCAGCCCAGTGACACGGCGGCGGACGCGTAGACCACCATCAGGCACAGCAACATCACATTCATCGTGAGGTGGATCGTGGTGTCGTTGAAGCGAGGAAAGTCGCTTGTCGAGGACCCCAGCACGGCTCCCGTCACGATGTTGAATGGCGGATAGCAAAGCAACGCCACCGCCCAGCCACGCAGAGTTGGATCGACGGAGCGGATCTGGTTGCCCAGGCGCGGTGACTCGACCAGGTAGCCGACGGTGAAGATCAGCACATCGATGAACAGGATGGCCTGCAGCACCAACCAGAAGATGTAACGGTCGAACATCGAGCGCAAGTCGTCCACCGTCAGTCCGAAGTGCAGGATGGCGTGCCCATTGGCCAATGCGCCGACGCAGAAATTCATCAACTGCATGGCCATCAGCGGCGCGAAGAACGCCTTCAGCAGCGTGGCCAGCACGGCGACGCGGCTTTCGTGGCCAAGTGGCGCTGCGAGCGTGGCACGAGGAGACTTCACGAAGCGCAATACCGTTTCGAAAAAGCGAAGTGATTTGCAGGCTTCGGGGTCACTGCGTACGAAGAAGTAGGGGGCCAGCAGCAGGGCGTATCCTGCAGCGGCAGTAAACAGGAATTGCGAGCCCGTGAACAAGAGACGCGGTGGGCCGTAGCGCGCTTGAAGCTGATCGGCGTTGTACGGCGCAAGCCAATAGACGGCGCAAGCCAGTGCCACTGTTGCCACTGTCGCGGCATACGCCCGTAGCCGCTGAACGGAGACGGATTGCAAGCGATCTCTCACCGATGCCGCGATCGCCAGCGGCGCGACGTCTGCGCGCTCAAGCGAAGACGGTCAGACGAAGGATGGGCCGGCCCAAACGAAAAGACCTCGCAAGGCGAGGTCTTTGGCGAATTCGCCCGACGGTCATCAGGCCTGTTTGCTCGCAAGCTTGCGGACGCGGAAGGCGGCACCCAACATCGCCAACCCGAGCAGGGTCAGGGCGCTGGACCCGGGGCTTGGGACAGCGCCAGATGCGCCGCTGCTTCCACTGCTGCCGCTGCTGCCGGTCGTTGGGCCGACCGAGCTACGGTAGGACCACTCTTCAAAGCCGGCGTCGGCAGTCGAGCCGCTGAGATTCAGAGCGTCCGCTGTTTCCGTGGTGCCGAACCGGGACCACAGGATGAGATACGTTTCACCTTGATTTACCCGATTGTCGATCACGGCTTTCGGCACCAGAAAAATCATATCGGCGACGCCACTTCCCGGCGGGTTACCATTTCTATTGGCATCGAGCAAAACCGAGTTGTCTGAACCGGCGTCAATATCGTAGAGGAGGGTGCCCGTGATACCGCCGCCGGTATTGTATTTAAGGTCGCCAGCGAGGTTCGGAGGGGCAGTATTACCGTAGGTACCGGTCGCACTCTGACCGGGCGTGCTTGTCGAAAAAAGCCTCAAGCCGTCCAGCGAAAGCAAATTCTTGTTGCCGCCGTTAGCTTCGTTGATGTCAAGAGTAAATTGATAATACAAGCCGTCGGTTGTCTTTTGCAGCGAGCTGATGAGCAGATCGTGGGTCCAGTTCACCGGCGTTTTATTATCAAGAATATTATTGGAATCAGCGCTGGTATTGTATCCCTGTTCGCTACCCGTGGGGCCGCCGGTTAGTTGCAGACGCAAAAACGGGTTGAACACGCCGGTTCCCGTGGGTTGCGGATTACTCCAGGCGAAGGTAGCGCCGTTGATGACGCCGCTGTCCGAGGGGGCCACGCTGTTTATCGTCGTGGTCGTCAGGTTGATCGTGGGCACTGCCAGCGCCGATGTGGCCACCATGCCGACAGCAAGCATCACCGCGGAAAGGGCCGCGTGACGGCGGGCGGAAGAGCGTACGAATCTCATGTGGGGCTCCAAAGTTCTGCATATCGAGGCACGTGACCTCATGGCGGTGTCGGACTTGCTTAGCGCTTCAAGGCACAACCGACGCCGCCGCTTACTGGTACACACTGCAAGCACGGGGCGTGCCATCGCCGCTAAGTGACTGTCAAAACAAAGAATTTCGATGAATGACCGGTTTGCGAGTCGACCAACTGTAAGAAACCTCGACTCGGTCTGGCTGGTGGCAGTCTGATAACTGGGCCCGGTTCGCCGAGCCCGCAAGCTGTCATGCCTTGCCTGCGTTGGCACGATTCTATGGCCGCCCGCCCGCCCGCATGGGTGCTGGCATGCTGGGCACCCCGACCTTGTGCAATGCGCCTCGGCGAGCCGCCTTCTAGAATTCGCGGTATGCCCACGAAGACGAGCGCCTACGCCGAATCGTCCATCCGCGTCCTCAAAGGCCTCGAACCCGTCAAGCAGCGGCCGGGCATGTACACCCGCACCGACAACCCGCTGCACGTGGTACAGGAGGTCATCGACAACGCCGCCGACGAAGCGCTGGCCGGCGTGGGCCAACGCATCGCGCTGACATTGCACGACGACGGCTCGATCACCGTCGACGACGACGGCCGCGGCATCCCGTTCGGCATGCACCCGGACGAAAAAGTGCCGGTGCTCGAGATCGTCTTCACGCGACTGCACGCGGGCGGCAAATTCGACAAGGGCAAGGGTGCCGCTTACAGCTTTTCCGGCGGACTGCACGGTGTGGGTGTCAGCGTCACCAACGCGTTGGCGAAGAGGCTCGAGGTCACCGTCTGGCGCGAAGGCCAGGTGGCCACGCTGACCTTCGCCGCCGGCGCTGTGCTCGTGCCGCTGGCGCTGCGCAAGGCCACGGCGAGCGAACGCAAACACGGCACGCGCATCCGCGTCTGGCCCGATGCGAAGTACTTCGAAAGCGCCGAGTTGCCGCGGCAAGACCTGGTGCACCTGCTGCGCAGCAAGGCGGTGCTGATGCCGGGCGTGACGGTCACCTTGACGCATGAAAAATCGGGCGAGACGCAGACCTGGCACTACCAGGGCGGGCTGCGCGACTACCTGATGCAGGGCCTCAACGCCGACCCGGTGATCCCTCTCTTCGAGGGTGAACAGTTCGCCACTGCCAACGAGACCGAGAACTTTGCCGAAGGCGAAGGCGCGGCCTGGTGCGTGGCCTTCACCGACGACGGCGCCACTCAACGTGAAAGTTATGTCAATCTGATTCCGACCGTGGCCGGCGGTACGCACGAGTCGGGTTTGAAGGACGGCCTGTTCGCCGCCATCAAGGGTTTCATCGAGCTGCATTCGCTGCTGCCCAAGGGCGTGAAGCTGATGCCCGACGACGTCTTCTCGCGTGCCAGCTTCGTGCTCTCGGCCAAGGTGCTGGACCCGCAGTTCCAGGGCCAGATCAAGGAGCGCTTGAACAGCCGCGACGCGCTGCGCCTGGTCTCGACCTACACCAGGCCGGCGCTGGAGCTGTGGCTCAACCAGCATGTCGAGATGGGCAAGAAGCTGGCCGATCTGGTGATCCGCCAGGCCCAGGCGCGCCAGCGTGCGTCGCAGCGAGTCGAGAAGCGCAAGGGCTCGGGCGTGGCCGTGCTGCCGGGCAAGCTGACCGACTGCGAATCGCGCGACCTGCTCTTCAACGAACTCTTCCTGGTCGAAGGCGACTCGGCCGGCGGCAGCGCCAAGATGGGCCGCAACAAGGAGACACAGGCGGTGCTGCCGCTACGCGGCAAGGTGCTCAACGCGTGGGAGGTGGAGCGCGACCGGCTCTTCGCCAACAACGAGATCCACGACATCGCCGTGGCCGTCGGCGTCGACCCGCACGGCCCGAACGACGAACCCGACTTCAGCGGCCTGCGCTACGGCCGCGTCTGCATCCTGTCGGACGCCGATGTTGACGGCTCGCACATCCAGGTCCTGCTGCTGACCCTCTTTTTCCGCCACTTCCCCAAGCTCATCGAACGTGGCCATCTCTACATCGCCAAGCCGCCGCTGTACCGCGTCGATGCGCCCGCGCGCGGCCGCCGCCCCGCGGCGAAGATCTACGCGCTGGACGACGGCGAACTCGAAGCCACGCTGGACAAATTGCGCAAGGAAGGCGCACGCGAAAACAGCTGGAGCATCGGCCGCTTCAAAGGCCTGGGCGAGATGAACGCCGAGCAGCTGTGGGAGACGACGCTCAACCCCGAGACGCGCCGCCTGCTGCCCGTGGCCTACGGTGTGCACGGCTTCGACGGCACGGTCAAGTCCTTGACCAAGCTCATGGGCAAAGGCGAGGCGCAGGCGCGGCGCGAACTGATGGAACTGCACGGCGACGCGGTCGACATCGATGTCTGAACACGCCGCCATCGCTGCAGTGCCGCCGCTGCGCCTGCGCCCGACGATGCTGTCGGACCTGGATTTCGTGCTCTCGGTCGAGACCGACGCGCACAACCTGCCTTTCATCACACCCTGGGAGCGCACGCAGCACGAAGGCGCGGTGCGCTTCCCCGACTTCCGCCACTTCATCGTCGAAGCCGGCGCGGCTGGTGAACGCAGCGGCTTCGTCATCTTGCAAGGTTGCCGCAACCCGCAGCGCAGCGTTGAGCTCAAGCGTCTGGTGCTGCAGACCAAGGGCCAGGGCATAGGCCGGCGCTGCGTGCGCCAGCTCAAGCAGATGGCCTACCGCGACCTGAAGGCGCACCGCTTCTGGCTCGATGTGAAGTCGCTCAACACACGCGCGCTGGCGCTGTACGCCAGCGAAGGTTTTGTCGAAGAAGGCCGGCTGCGCGAAAGTGTGCGCGTCACGATCGCCGGCGCCGACGGTTACGACTCGCTGGTGGTGATGAGCATGCTCGACCGCGAGTACCAGGCGCGCGTGGCGCTCGGGCTGGAAGGAGCGCAGCTGAGCCTGTGAGGGCCGTCATGGCACCGACTTATGTCGCGCCTAGACTCGCGCGCATGGCCGACCCGCCGCACCAGGCGCTGCTCAACCGCGAGCGCGCCATCCTGCAATTCAACCATCGTGTGCTGGCCCAGGCGCGGCGTGCCGACGTGCCTTTGCTCGAGCAGCTGCGCTACGTCACCATCGTCTCGTCGAACCTCGACGAGTTTTTCGAGATCCGGCTGGCCGAGCACATCACCACCTACATTGAAGCTTCGCAGCGCCCGCGCGGCGCGGCCCACAGCGAGCAGCTGACGAGCATTGCCGAGGCCGCGCATGAGCTCATCAACGAGCAGTACGCGGTCTTCAACGACCAGGTGATGCCGGCGCTGCAGCGCCACGGCATCAAGGTGCTGAACCACGCCGAGCGCACGCCGGCGCAGCGCCAGTGGGTGACCGAATTCTTCGAGAGCCAGGTGCGGCCGCTCTTGGTGCCGGTGGGGCTGGACCCTTCGCACCCGTTTCCGCAGGTGGCCAACAAGTCGCTTAACTTCATTGCCCAGCTCAGTGGCCGCGACGCCTTCGGCCGCGCCAACCCGATCGCCATCGTCAAGGTGCCGCGCGTGCTGCCGCGCGTGATGCGCCTGCCCGACGCCATCTGCGACGGCCAGCAGGGTTTCGTGTTGCTGACGAGTGTGATACGTGCCCACCTGGGCGAGCTCTTCCCCGGGCGCGAGGTGCAGGCCTTCTCGCAGTTCCGCGTGACGCGCGACTCCGACCTCGAAGTCGACACCGACGACGTCACCAACCTGCGCCAGGCGCTGCGCAAGGGCTTGAGCACACGGCCCTTCGGCCGCGCCATCCGGCTCGAAGTGGTGAACACCTGCCCCGAAGACCTGTGGCGCTTCCTGCTGGCGCAGTTCAACCTGCCGGCCATTGCGCTGTACCGCGTCAACGGCCCGGTGAACCTGGTACGCATGAACGCGCTGATCGATCTGGCGCAGGCGAGCGCACTGCGTTTCCCAGCGTTCGAGCCGGCCTGGCCCGATGCGCAGTTGCCGCGCGACATGCCCATCATGCAACGCCTGCAACAGGGTGATGTGCTGCTGCACCACCCGTTCGAGAGCTTCGAGCCGGTGCTGCGCTTCATGCGCGAAGCGGTGGACGACCCCGAGGTGCTGGCCATCAAGCAGACCATCTACCGCATCGGCGCCGAGTCGGTATTGATGGACCTCTTGCTCGAAGCCGCGCGGCGCGGCAAGGAAGTCATGGCCGTGGTGGAGCTCACCGCGCGCTTCGATGAAGAAGCCAACATCAACTGGGCCGAGCGGCTCGAAGCCGTGGGCGCGCAGGTGGTGTACGGCATCGTCGGCCTCAAGACCCACGCCAAGATGCTGCTGGTGACGCGCCGTGAGTCAGGTCAGCTCAAACGTTATCTGCATTTGTCCAGTGGCAACTACAACCCGCGCACGGCGCGGCTGTACACCGACATGGGCTACTTCAGCGCCAACCCAGCGCTGGCGGCCGACGCCGACGCCGTGTTCCTGCAGCTGGCCAGCCAGGCACGCGTGAAGCCGCCGCACCAGTTGATCACGGCGCCCTTCGTGTTGCACCGGCGTTTGCTGCGCCACCTGGCGCAGGTGGCCGAGGCGGCGCGTGCCGGCCGGCCGGCACGCGTCGTCATCAAGGTCAACGCGCTCACCGACCCGGCACTGATCCAGGCCCTGACCGAAGCCAGCCGAGCCGGCGCCAGCATCGACCTCATCGTGCGTGGTGCCTGCATGCTTCCCCCGGGCGTGCCCGGCTACAGCGAGCACATCCGCGTGCGTTCGGTCGTCGGGCGTTTTCTCGAACACTCGCGCGTGATGTACTTCCGCTGGGGTGAGAGCGACGACGATGAGGTGCTGTACCTCAGCAGTGCCGACTGGATGAGCCGCAACATGTTCGGCCGCATCGAGCTGGCCTGGCCCGTGTCTGACGCGCGGCTGCGCCAGCGCATCATCGACGAGGGCCTGGTGCCCTACCTGCACGACCAGTGCGACGCCTGGACACAGGACGCGCAAGGGCACTACGCGCGCGTCGCCGCACAGGGTGTGAGCGCACAACAGGCATTGATGCAGCGCTATGCCCCGGGCACGTCATGGACCTGATCCTGTGGCGCCACGCCGAGGCCTTCGATCTGGGCCAGGGCGACGATCTCGAACGCCCGCTCACGCCCAAGGGTGAACGCCAGGCGCAGCGCATGGGCGACTGGCTCAACCGCCAGCTGCCGGCCAGCGTGCGCGTACTGGCCAGCCCGGCGCGACGTGCGCAACAGACGGCGCAGCACCTCGACCGAAAGTTCAAGACCGTGCCCGAGCTCGCGCCCGATGG
This sequence comes from Rubrivivax sp., assembly GCA_031365825.1. Lineage (GTDB taxonomy): Bacteria > Pseudomonadota > Gammaproteobacteria > Burkholderiales > Burkholderiaceae_C > Rubrivivax. The sequence goes on from JANLYV010000564.1 coordinate 7,523, forward strand.
CACGGTGGACGCCCTGCTGCAGGCGGCGCGCTGGCCCGACGCGCGCGAGGGTGCGCTGGTCATCGGCCACCAGCCCACGCTGGGCCTGGTGGCGGCCTACCTGCTTGCCGGCCAGCCCAGCGCCTGGCCGATGCGCAAGGCGGGCGTGTGGTGGCTGCGCACGCGTGAGCGCGACGGCGAGCGTCAGATCGTGCTGCACACGGTGATGTCGCCCGACCTGATCTGACGCGCCCGGACCTCAGCCAGGCAGCACCAGTTTCAAGGGTCCGCTGCGCGCCCAGTTGGCGAGCTCTTCGCGCAGCAGGAAGAGCGTGCGCGGATGCGTCTCGGCCCAGGCCGCGCTGAAGCTCAGGCTCGCCTCACGGCCTTTGGCGCGCACGGTCAGCGCGCGTCGGTCGGCGCTGCCGCGGGCGTGGCACTTGATCACGGCCAGGCGCAGGCACAGCACCTGCCAGGCGAACATTTCATTGACCAGGGGCGCCTCGACCTTGCGCAGCCCGCCACGCTGCCCCAGCACCAGCTCGGCGATGCGCCGCTGCTGGCTCTGCGAAAAACCCGGTGCGTCGACATGCGCCAGCAGGTAGGCGCTGTGGCGATGGTGGTCGTGGTGCGACACCATCAGCCCGGTTTCGTGCAGCGCGCAGGCCCAGCCGAGCTCGCGCCGCGACTCGCTGTCGGCGTCGGGCACGGCCTGGTCGAACAAGGTCAGGGCGATCTCACCCACACGGCCGGCCTGGCCGGCATCGACATCGAAGCGCTGCTGCAGCTCTTGCACCGAAGCGTCGCGCACGTCACGCGGCATGTCGCGTGACGTGTCGTGGCCCAAGGCCGCCAGCCGCGCATGCAGCTCGACGATCACGCCCTGGCGCAGCGCGCCACGTGCCGGGTACATCACCTCGATCCGGAAGTTGGCCATCAAGGTGTACAGGAGGGCCAGGCCACCCGGCAGCACGGCATGGCGCTCGGGTTTGAGCCCAGGCAATGAAATGGCGTCGATGTGCCCGGCAGCGATGCAGCGCTCGATGCACCAGCGCAGCCCCTCGGGCGTGATGCTGCCGCGGCCTAGGCCTGCGGCCTGCAGTATCTGGGCCACGGCACCCGCCGTGCCCGACGAGCCCAGCGCGTGCTGCCAATGTTCGCGCGCGAACGGCCGCAAGGCCTCTTCGAGCTCGGCACCGGCGGCCACCTGGGCGTCGCGAAAGGCGCTGTCGGTGAGGCGCCCCTGCGGGAAGAAGCGCTGCGTCAGGCTGACGCAGCCCACGCCGAAGGATTCGGCTTGCAAGGGTGTGGCACCAACGCCTAGGATCATCTCAGTCGAACGCCCACCGATGTCGATCACCAGGCGCCGCTCTGGTGACGGCTGCAGGTAGGCCACGCCGGCGTAGATGAGCCGGGCTTCCTCGCGGCCCGAGATGACCTCGATCGGGAATCCCAGCGCCTGCTGCGCGCGCAACAGGAAGGCATTGCGGTTGCGTGCTTCGCGCAAGGTCTGCGTCGCCACCGCGCGCACGCGCGTCGGCGCAAAGCCAGCCAGTTGCGAGGAAAAGCTGCGCAGGCAGGCCAGGCCACGCTGCGCCGCTTCTTCGGTGAGCAGGCCGTCGGCGTCGAGGCCACCACCCAGGCGCACGGTCTGCTTGAAGTACTCGATGCGTTTGTAGCGGCCGCGCTCCAGCTGCGCTATTTCGAGGCGGAAACTGTTGGAGCCCATGTCCACAGCGGCCATGGCACCCATGTTCGGATCGGTCATCGAGCCATTGTGCCCAAGGCTCATCGGGCAACCTCCGTGCTGCGCACTGCGGTACTCGCCTTGGGAACGGCCCTGCGGCTCATGGAGTGACGTGGCCGTGCCGGGCCCTTCCTACAATTGCCGCTCTCCCAACCGCGAAGGCCCTGGATGCGCATGGACGATTTCGACACGCTGGTGCCGGCCAACTTGCCCGGCCTGAAGCGTCGCGATTTCGTTCGCGCCTCGGTCGGCAGCGGATTCGCGGCCGCGGTCATGCCGGTGTGTGCGCAGACGCAAGTCAGGACCGACAGCGATGGCCTGCTCGTGGGCGAGGTCACCATCCCCGTGGACGGGTTCAAGATGCCGGCCTACCGCGCGGCGCCGGCGAACAAGGCTGGCGCGCCGCTGGTGCTGGTGGTGAGCGAGATCTTCGGCGTGCATGAGTACATTGCTGACGTGGCGCGGCGTCTGGCCAAGGCCGGCTGCTTCGCCATCGCACCGGAACTCTTCGTGCGCCAGGGCGACGCCAGCGCCTACGGTGAGATGGCCAAGCTCGTGGCCGAGGTCATCAACAAGGTGCCCGATACGCAGGTGTTGGCCGACCTCGACGCCTGCGCTGCCTGGGCGCGTGGCCAGGGCGCGGACGCCGGCCGGCTGGGCATCACCGGTTTCTGCTGGGGCGGGCGCATCACCTGGCTCTATGCCGCGCACAACCCCGCCGTCAAGGCCGGTGTCGCCTGGTACGGGCGGCTGGTGGGCAGCCGCAGTGCGCTGACACCGAGGCACCCGGTCGAGCTAACGTCCGAGATGAAGGCACCGGTGCTCGGCCTGTATGGTGGCAGCGACCCCGGCATACCGCCGGAAAACGTCGAGCAGATGAAGCAGGCGCTGGACTCGGGCAGCGCCGCGGCACGCCGCAGCGAGTTCGTGGTTTACCCCGGTGCGCCCCACGCCTTCCATGCCGACTACCGGCCAAGCTTTCGCAAGGACGCCGCCGAAGACGGCTGGCAACGTTGCCTGGCGTGGTTTCGCGCCAACGGCGTGGCGTAGGTCACTCGCCACACCATGACGCTGCTGTACATCGTGCTGGCCACCCTGGCCGGCGGCGTGCTGTCGGTGCTGGTGGCGGCGCTGCTGACCGTGTCGTTGCTCGGGCGCGTGGTCAAGAGCCTGGTCAGCCTGTCGGCCGGCATCCTGCTCGGTACGTCGCTGTTGCAGGTGCTGCCTGAAGCCTTCGAACATGGTGGGGACGCACACAAGCTCTTCGCCACGCTGCTCGCCGGGCTGCTCTTTTTCTGGATGCTTGAGAAGGCCGAGCTCTACCGCCACGTGCACCACCACGAAGGCGACGGCCACGACCATCACCATCACTTCGACACACAGCAGGCCGGGCGCGGCGGCTTGAGCGTGCTGGTGGGCGACGGCATCCACAACTTCTGCGACGGCGTGATCATCGCCGCGGCTTTTCTGGCCGACACGCAGCTGGGCATCGTCACCGCGCTGGCCATCGTCGCGCACGAAGTGCCGCAGGAAGCCGGCGACTACATCGTGCTGCTCAACGCCGGTTTCTCGCGGCGCAAAGCGCTGCTGTTCAACGCCTTGTCGGGCCTGGCGGCCGTGCTCGGCGGGGTACTCGGCTACTTCGTCGTCGGGCCCTGGCAAGCGCTGTTTCCCTACCTGCTGGTGCTGGCGTCGAGCAGCTTCATCTACATCGCCGTGGCCGACCTGTTGCCGCAGTTGCAGCAGCGCCTGTCATGGCGCGAGACGCTGGCGCAGGTGGCCTGGCTCGGCGCCGGGCTGGCGATCGTGGTCTTCGCCGCCAGGCTGCTGCACGCGCAGGGCCACTGAGCGCCCGCGCCCGCGCGGCTGCTAACGCACCACCAGCACGGGCAACGTGGTGTGCGTGAGCACACGCGAGGTCTCGCTGCCGAGCAAGATGGCGTTGAGCCCGCGCCGGCCATGCGAGGCCATCACGATGAGGTCGCAGTCCTGGCTCTTGGCATGGTCGATGATGGCTTCCCAGGGGTGCAGCGCCTCGACCGTGTGGCCGCTGCAGGCCAGGCCCGCGGCGGCGGCGGTGTCGACCACGGCCTTGACGCGCGCGTTGGCAATGCGATCTTGTGCGTCGAAGAAATCCTGCGGCGGCACGGGCTGCATTTCGGAGATGGCGCTGTAGGGGAAGGGCTCCTTCACCGCCAGCGTCAGGAGCTTGGCGCCGGTGAGCTTGGCCATGCCGATGCCGGCCTGCACCGCCTTTTGCGTGATGTCAGAGCCATCGGTGGGAACGAGGATGCGCTGGTACATGCTGGACTCCTATCGGCTGGTGATGACGGCAGTGTCGCGCGAAGCTTGCGCCGTGGCTTGATCGAGGTCAAGCCGGCAAGGGTAGCTCGAAACTAGCCGCGCGCCACCGGCCGCGCCGGGTCGCTGCACCACTCGCTCCACGAGCCCGGATACAGCGCCGAGCCTTCGAGCCCTGCATGCGCCATCGCCAGCAAGTTATGGCAGGCGGTGACGCCCGAGCCGCACTGGTGCACGACTTCGGCCGCCGGCGTGCCGAAGGCGTCGAACGCCTCGCGCAGCACCGCTGCCGGCTTGAAGAGACCGCGCGCGTCGAGGTTGTCCTTGAAGAA
>JANLYV010000602.1:0-3343 GCA_031365825.1 Rubrivivax sp.
CATCGCAGATCGCGCGGCACGGCTGGCACAGGTGCAGGCGCTGCTGCGCTCGCGCCTGACGGTGGGCGGCACGACGCTGCGCCTGTCCACCGAAGACAGCGACGGCTGGTGGTGGCTGATGGAAAGCCCCGACGGCAATGCGGCGCGCCTGTTGCTCGCGGCGCTGGCCGCGCCCGAGTGGAAGGACGAGGTGCCCAAGCTGGTGAGCGGCCATCTCGCGCGGCAGAAGGCTGGCGCCTGGGCCACGACCACGGCCAACCTGTGGAGCGTGCTGGCGCTGGAGAAATTCGCGGCGAAGTTCGAAGCCGTGACTGTGGCCGGGCGCACGCGGCTTCAATGGGGCACAGCCGCGAGCGTGGTGACATGGCCACCGGCCAACGATCCAGCGACGCTGACGCTGCCCTGGCCGGCCGCGCCGACACCGCTCTCAGTCACGCACGAAGGTAGCGGCCGCCCATGGATCACGGTGCAGGCTTTGGCTGCGGTGCCGATCAAGGTGCCGCTCGAAGCCGGCTACCGCATCACGCGCAGCCTGGCTGCCGTCGAGCGCAAGACGCCGGACGTGTGGACGCGCGGTGACATCGTGCGTGTGCGGCTCGAGATCGAGGCCGGCGCCGACATGGCCTGGGTCGTCGTCAACGACCCGCTGCCCGCAGGCGCCGCGCCGCTGGGCGGTGGCCTGGGCCGCGATTCAGCCATGGCGGTGCGTGGTGAGCGCCGCGAAGGCAGCGGCTGGCTGGCCTTCGAAGAGCGCGCGCTCGAAGCCTACCGCGCCTACTTCGAGTGGCTGCCGCGCGGCCGCCACGTGGTCGAGTACACGATGCGCCTGAACAGCGCCGGACGCTTCGCCTTGCCGGGCGCACGTGTCGAGGCGATGTACGCGCCCGAGACTTTCGGTGAGCGGCCGGGCGAGGTGATCGAGGTGCGGCCATGAGGCGCATGCTGACGCGGTGGCTGATCGCCGCCGGCGTCGTCCTTGGCACAAGCGCCCAGGCTGCGATCCCCGACTTCCAAAGCGTGCGCGCCGCGCACAAACCGTCCGACATCACGCTGCTCGACCGCCACGGCGAGCCACTGCAGACCGTGCGCATCGACGCCCAGGTGCGCCGCCTGCCCTGGGTGGCGCTGCACGAGTTGTCGCCGGCGCTGCGCGAGGCGTTGGTCTTCAGCGAGGACCAGCGCTTCTGGGTGCACAGCGGTGTGGACTGGTCGGCGCTGGCGGCCAGCGCCTGGGCTAACGCCTGGAATACGCGTACCCGAGGTGCGTCGACGCTGACGATGCAGCTGGCCGGGCTGCTGGAACCCTCGCTGGCGCGGCCGGCGGCCGGGCGCAGCGTGGTGCAGAAGGTCTCGCAGATGGCGTTGGCGGCGCAACTCGACGCGCGCTGGAGCAAGGCGCAGATCCTCGAGGCCTACCTGAACCTCGTGCCTTTGCGCGGTGAGCTGATGGGCATGCCGGCCGCGGCGCAGCAGCTGCTGGGCAAACATGCGTCGGGCGTCGACACACTCGACGCTGCGTTGCTGGTGGCGCTGGTGCGCGCACCCAACGCCGCCGAGGCCGATGTGGCGCGCCGCGCCTGCGCACTGATGTCGGCGCGGCACCTGTCCTGCCAGGGCGTGGCCACGCACGTGGCGCAAGCATTGGTGCGGCGGCCGTCGCTCGCCTCGGCTGAAAACGTCGCCCCTCATTTTGCGCGTTATTGGCTGCAGCGGGGCGGCAGCACACGCACCACGCTGGATGCGGGCCTGCAACGCCTGGCCCTGGCCACACTGCGCCAGCAGCTGGCCGAGCTGCGCGGGCGCGAGGTCGACGACGGTGCCGTGCTGGTGCTCGACAACCGCAGCGGCGAAGTTCGCGCCTGGGTCGGCGCGGCGGGTGCGTCGGAGGTCGACGCCGTGCTGGCGCGGCGCCAGCCCGGCTCGACGCTCAAGCCCTTCATCTATGCCGAAGCCTTGCAGCGCCGCCTCATCACGCCAACCAGCCTGCTGCGTGACGAGCCCTTGCAGCTGAGCGCGGGCCAGGACGTCTACCAGCCGCAGAACTTCGACCATCAGTGGCGCGGCTGGGTCAGCACAAGTGAAGCGTTAGCGTCCAGCCTGAATGTGCCGGCGGTGCGCGTGGCTGCCATGCTCGGGCCCGATGCGGTGTTCGACGCCTTGAACCGCGCCGGGCTGCGCCTGCGCGAAAACGCCGGCTTCCACGGCCACGCGCTGGCGCTGGGCAGCGCCGAGGTCACGCTGCTCGACCTGGCCAACGCCTACCGCGCGCTCGCCAACGACGGGCTGTGGCAGCCGGTCAAGCTGGCGACGCATGGTGTGGCACCGGCGCGGCGCGTGGTCGACGCCGAGATCGCGCGCAGCGTCACCGCCATGCTCAGCGACAGCGCCGCACGCGCCAGCAGTTTCGGCTTCGACAGCCCGTTGGTGACTCGCGCCCATGCCGCAGTCAAGACCGGCACGAGCAAAGACATGCGCGACAACTGGTGCGTGGGCTATACCGACGGCCTCACCATCGCGGTGTGGGTCGGCAACGCGGCGGGCGCACCCATGCACGGCGTGAGCGGCGTGATCGGGGCCGCGCCAGTGTGGCGGCGCATCGTGCAAGCCCTGCCTGCGGCTGCGCCGCGAACGCTGCCACCGGCGATGGTGCTGGCGCCGGCGCGCGCGGTCAGGCGCGCCACGAGCGCCGCGTTTGCCATCGGCCCCTTGCAGGACGGCAGTGTCCTGGCGCTGGACCCGGACATCCCGCTGGCCGCGCAGCGTGTGCGCCTGACCGGGCCGGTGGGCACGTGGACGGCCAATGGCGTGGTGCTGGGGCAGGGCACGCAAGTCTGGTGGCCGTTGTCGCCGGGGCGGCATCGACTGGAGGTGCGCGATGCGCAGCGGCAGGTGCTCGACACCATCGTCGTGCATGTGCGGCCGGGTTTGCCGGCGACCACCAGCCCAGGCGCGCGCAATCAGGCCGGCGAGCGGGTGAAGATGCGTTCCACCGCGGCGTCGATGACCAGCCCGCACAGGCTGTAGATCAAGGAGCCGATGAGTGCCGCGCCAAAGCCGGTGACGTTGAAGCCGTCCAGCATCGAAGCTGCGGCCAAGAACATCAGCGCGTTGATGACGAAGAGAAAGAGGCCCAGCGTGACGACGGTCACCGGCAGCGTGAGCAGCACCAGCACCGGCCGCACCAAGGTATTGAGCAGGCCCAGCACAAAGGCCGCGAGCATCGCCGTGCCAAAGCTCTTCACCGACACGGCCGGGTACAGCGCCGTCACCAGCAGCAGTGCCGCCGCCAGCAACAACCATCGTGCAAGGATCTTCATGCTGGCAAGCATAGCCCCGCGCGCCG
>JANLYV010000011.1:0-2779 GCA_031365825.1 Rubrivivax sp.
CCACTGCGATGGATACTGGTCCTTGGCGTCGAAGACCATGCGCACCGCACGCTCCTGCACTTCGGGGGAAAACTTCGGGGACTTCCTCATCATGGCTCCATTCTCAATCGAAGGAGCCTCCTCAAAATCCGGGGCGGTTCACTTTCGCATGGAGGCCGATGTGTGGGACCGGCGCGCCCTGGCGGCAAAGCATGAGGAAGGGCTGTCCCAATCCAAATACGCGGCCGCGCAGTGGGACGCGCTGGCCGACACCATCGCCACGGTGCTGTCTGACTATCACGCGACGGGCATAAAGCAAGCCGATCTGGCGGAGTTCTTCAAGGCACTGGGCTTGGTGGCAATTGGTGCGGGGGTGGCGAAATGAGCAGGACGTGTCGTTGCGTGCCGGCCCGGTGGGTGCCGTTTGCGTTGGCGCTGCTGCTGGCCGGGTGTGCCACGCCCAAGCCCATCCTGGGCCTCGCAGGCCAGGGCTCGGCGACGGTGGCCTTGTCCGAAGTGGCGCTTCGCGACTATCTCGCGACCACGACTGCCCAGCTCACGGCACGCATGCAGCTGATGCGCGCCGAAGCGCAACGCGAAGCGCGCAATGCCGGCCAGCATGAATTCGACGCCTTTCTAGACGGCGAGGCGGGCATGCCGCAAAACGACAAGACGGCCCAGAGGATCCGCAAGCTCGACGACGAGCGCAAGCGCCTGCGCGAGCAGGCGAACGAGGAGGCCGGCGCGCAGGAGAAGAAGTTTGCGCTGGATGCGTCCAAGCTGCCGCAGGTGCCCGCCGACAAGCTGGCGGCGGCAAAGAAGGGCTTCGAGGTACTGGCCCAGGAACTCACGCCCCAGGAGTGGCTGCAACTGGCGACGGCCTATGCCAAGGAAATCAAGACCGGCATCGACAAGCTGAAGGACGCTGCACCCGAGCCCGCGGGCGGTGCATCCGCGCCTGCCGGCACCCCATGACCCCTTGAGGAGAACACCCCGTGCCTGACGACCCGATTGACAGCGCCGAGAGCGCCTCCGAGGCCGAGCTGACCCGGTACGAAAAGGCCTACCGGGAAACGCGGCGAACCATCGACGAGTCGATCGAAACCCTCGCAATTATGGAAGAGTTGGAGGACTCGTCCGTCGTGCGTGATCAGCTCGTGCTCAAGCGCGAGGAGCTTGAATCGCAGCGCGCGGACCTGGTGCGAGCCAACATAGCATTCCACTCCGGACGCGCGACGATGCAGCCGCCTTCGCCGGCGCTGGTCGCGGAAATCATGGCCCTGTCCAAGAAGGCCGTGGAACTGACCGTGCAGCGCGCCACCGCCGCGGCCGTGCTGAGGCTTGCCACCAGTGTGCTCAACAAGTTCGCGGAGATCCAGGACATCAAGGATGGTTGACGGCGCACCTTGCCCCGTCAGTGCACCAAGCCGTGCGCCAGCATGCCGCACTCGAGGGACGCGTCGAACTCAGCCCTGCTGGCCGCACCGGGCTAAAGACCCCGGTCCCGCGCCAGGCACGACTCGTCCTCAGGACAGTTCCTGCCCGGACTCGGCCGGCCGGTGGCGTGCACAGTGGGCTCCAGTGTTGGTGAGCCCGCACGGTCTCAAGCCGTGCTCCTCGGCTCTATCGCTCCGAGGGCTGCCTGCCGATGTGTGCCGTCCTCCGTGAGGCTTGCAACGGGGCCCGGGCGCGGGTCTGACCGGCAGCTTTGCGGCGACCCGATCACGACAGCGGATGTCCCTTCAGGGTCGTTAACGGCTGGTCACGCTGCGGAACTGGCTGCCGTGATGCCGTCGTTCAACATCGACGCCGTGTGGAAGTCCATCGCGATGGATGCAATACAGCAATGGCCGGCGAGCCACAAAGTATGGCCTGCCGAACTGAGCGGCACAACTCCCGCCTCGTAGGAGATTCAGCAGCGGCGGCAGCTTCATGTGGCGTCTCAGGCAGGTTGTAGATCGTGACGCTCAGTTGCGGACCGACCTCTATACGGTGACATCAAAACTCGATCCCGTCAGGAACCTCGCAGCGATCTTGCTTCCTGCCGCCCCTGCGTGTTTCGCGACCAGCTTCTCCACCACGCGCATGTGCTGGCGCGGCGTGCCAGCCGGCGCCTGCGCTGACGCACAGTTGAACCAGAGTTTGACCTTCTGACCCGGCCGTTTCTCCCGCTGCACTCGAAGCAGCATGTCAAGCGCATCCAGGTCAGGGTTCTCGTGCTTGCCATTGCCGCAGAAAATGTACTGATCCGCGCCGACTCGACGGCAGAACTCGTCGGTTATGTTGTGCTCGGACCCGTGATGCTGCACCTTGAGCACGTCGACGTGGATGTTGCCTTGCGCGTCGAGTCGTCCCTGCGACCCCAGTCCCGCGAGGATGTCGTCGGCATGGCCGTCACCCGTGAGCAGTACCGTCTTGCCTTCCTCCTCGACCAGAAGCATCAGCGAGGCAAGGTTCGGTGCGGTCACCTTCGTGCGGTCGCCCAAATCCTTGAGGGCAATGTCGAGCGCAGCGGACACGCCCGCTGCGGCGTTGCCGATCGCATCGGCGTCGCTGGCCGCTTTGGCGCGCAGCTTGGCCAGTCTCTCCTTGTGCTCGCGCAACCACTTGTCCCACTCGGTCACGAGGTTTGACAGATCCTCGGCGAACGGGCCGATGACGTAGACGTCCATCTTTCCGATACGAGCCTCGCGCCCGGACGGTGTGCGCACCATGATCAGCCGGCCGTCGAACTGGGCGTTCAGAGGGATGGACAACTGCTCGGCGGCAATTCGCCGCGAGACGCGGATCGCCTCCTCGA
>JANLYV010000470.1:0-3183 GCA_031365825.1 Rubrivivax sp.
GCATCGCCAAGCGCTGGGACGAGGTCAAGTCCGACCTCGAAGGCCTCGGCGGCATCAAGCTGCAAAAGCCCGATGTCGAGGACCTGTTCAGCCATCTGGTCAAAGCCAAGACGCATGCGGTCATGTTCGAACTCGTGCTCACCAAGTCGGAGTTCCGCCTCGATGTCCAGGTGGGCAATGCCACTTTCAGGCAAGGCAGCACGCGTGTCCCGTCCGAGCTGGAGGACTACCGCAACTTCCTCTCGTTGCTGAATGGCTGGTCGACGAGCGAGCGCAACATCGTGCCTGACGCCGCGTTCAAGAAGTGGAACGCGGAAAACCCAAAAGGTCCGGCCAAGCCGCCGGCGTACAAGGACTACGACGAGATGCTGAAGAAGAGCAAGGGCGACGCCGACGCCTTCCGCGCGTGGGGTAAAAAGAGCAGCAAAGCGACCAAGGCGTTCGTGGACTACGACAAGACGGCAAAGGCCAAGCCGACCGATCCGGCCCGCGCCGCTGCGGTGGCTGCCATCAAAGAATCGCTGAAGGACTACGACAAGTCCTTCTGAATCGCGGCACTGCGACCTCACACGAAAACGATGGGGACCCTCAAGCTCTGGGCCGGCGCCAGCGGCTACGCCTTCAAGGAATGGATAGGTGGCTTCTATCCCGAGAAGATTCAAGCCGAGGCCATGCTCGCGTGGTACGCAGAGCGCCTGCCCTCGGTGGAGATCAACAACACCTTCTACCGGATGCCCAAGGCCGACGTGCTGGAGCGCTGGGCGCAGGCCACGCCCGAGGCGTTTCGCTTCTCGATCAAGGCGTCCAAGCGCATCACGCACGGCGCGCGACTGGATGCGGACGCGGCGGCCGAGGCGGTGGCCTATCTCTACAAGAACCTGGCTGCGTTGGGCGCCAAGCGCGGGCCGGTGCTGTTCCAGCTGCCGCCGTTCCTGAAGAAGGACACGGCGCGTCTGCAAGCCTTTCTGCAGCTGTTGCCCGAAGGCCATCTGGCGGCCTTCGAATTCCGCCATGACAGCTGGTTCGACGACGACGTCTATGCGCTGCTGAAGACTGCTGGCGCGGCGTTGTGCCTGTCAGAGCGCGAAGACATCGCTGCGCCGCCGCTGGTGGAAACGGCGCCCTGGGGCTACGTGCGGCTGCGGCTGGAGAACTACAGCGACGCCGATCTGGCAGCTTGGGCCGCGCGGCTGGCAGCGACGCAGTGGCAGCAGGTGCACGTGTACTTCATGCACGAACCGACCGCGCCCGGCTACGCGGCGGCGCTGCTGAAACTCCAAGCGTCTTGAGCCCGGCCGTCAGCGTCTGCTTGTGCGTCCAATAGTCCTTCCAGGGGTCGGCGGTCTGGAACGACAAGTGCTCGCGTGCCGTGCGCACCGTCCATTGGTCGCTGCGCTTCAGCGCGGCCAGGTCGTCCCAAGCGAGCGGCATCGACACCCCCAGCCCGGGCCGTGAACGCGCCGAATACGCGGCCGCCGTGGTCGCGCCGTGGTTGTTGCGCAGGTAGTCGACAAAGAGCTTGCCGACACGATTGGCCGCGCCCATCTTGGCGGTGAAGCGCTGCGGGATGACCTGCGCCAGGTGCTGCACCGCGGCCTGCGCGAAAGCCTTCACCGTGTCCCAGTCGTCGCGCGGCGTCAGCGGAACGACCACGTGCAGGCCCTTGCCACCGCTGGTCTTCAGCCAGCTCTGCAGCCCCAGTTCCTGCAGCATGCCGCGCACCAGCGTCGCGGCTTCCTGAACACGCTCCCAGCGTTCGCCTTCACCGGGGTCCAGATCAAAGATCACCCGGTCGGGTTGGTCGATCTTCTTCACGAGTGCGTTCCAGGTGTGGAACTCGATCCCGTTCATCTGCGCCGCGCCGATCAGGGCCTTCACTGTGGGCACTTCCAGCAGCGGGGCATGCCCGGGCCACAGCGCGGCGTCGAGCGACTTGATGCCGCTGATCTGCAGCGACTCGATGTGCTTCTGGAAGAACAACTCGCCGCCCACGCCGTTGGGCCCGCGCACCAGCGAGCACGGTCGGCCCTTCAGGTGCGGCAGCATCCAGTCGGCAACCGACTCGTAGTAGCGCACCAGCTCGAGCTTGGTGATGCCGGTGCTGGCGTCGATGATGCGTTCGGGGTGGCTGACCTTGATGCCGCCGACGATGCTGCTGCCCGCACGCACCAGCGCCGGGCCCTGCGGCATCACCGCGCTTTCGCGCCGCACGGTCTTCGCATCCTTGTCGATGCGCAGGCCCAGGTACTTGGCGTGCCGGATCTGGCTGTCGGGCGTCCAGTCCGAGAACTCGACTTCGGCCACCAGCGTGGGCTTGACGAAATGCTGCGCGGCCGGATCGCGCACCGCCCAGCGGTGCTGGTGCAGCGGCTTCGTGCCGAAGGGCGACGCGGCGACCTCGACCTTCTTGAGTCGCTTCTTCAGTTCGGCCGCGGTCGCCGCGTTCCAGCCGGTGCCGACGTTGCCGACGTAGACGAGCTGCCCGGCTTCGTCGTGCACACCGACCAGCAAGCTGCCGATCTCGGCCTCGCCGCTGGAGCGGTCGGTGTAGCCGGCAACCACGAACTCCTGCCGCAGCTTGTTCTTCAGCTTCAGCCAGGTTTCGGTGCGACGCGATTCGTAGGGTGCGTCCTTGCGCTTGGCGATCACGCCTTCGAGCCCCATGCGCCGCGTCGACTCGAGGATGGACGCGGCGTCGGCATCGAAGTCGGCACTGAAGCGCAGGTGCTCGTGCGGATGCTCGGCCAGCAGCTGCTTCAGCAACTGCCGCCGCTGCACCAGCGGCGTCGCGCGCAGGTCGTGGCCTTCGAAGTAGGGCAGGTCGAAGAGGAAGTAGGCTATGGCTTCGGTGCGCGCGCGGTCGAACGCGTTCTGCAGCGCGTTGAATTCCGGCGTGCCGTTCTTGCCCATCGCGACGATCTCGCCGTCGAGCCAGGCGGTCTTCAGCCTCAGCGTCTGCAGTGCTTTCACCAGCGCCGGCATCTTCTTCGACCAGTCGTGGCCGCCGCGGGTGATCAGCCGTACCTCGCCGTCTTCGACGCGCGCCATCAGGCGGTAACCGTCGAGCTTGATCTCCCAGCTCCACGCGCCCGAGGTCGGCGCGGCGCTGGCCAGGCTGGCCAGCTGCGGCGGCAGCGTCGCCGGCATGGCCGCCTTCACCGCGCCGGCGGGGCCGGTCGCGCT
>JANLYV010000040.1:0-6878 GCA_031365825.1 Rubrivivax sp.
AGCGCCAGTGGCCGCTGCTCGGTTTCCTCGGCGAGCCCACCGTCAACGTGCTGCGGCTGAACATGGCACTGGACGAAGCGACCAGGCGCTGAGCCGCGCACGGGCATGGGAAGATGCCGGCCGTTTCACGAAGCCCCCAAGCCGACATGCTGATCAACTGTGTTGTCTACCAGGAAGGCCGCAAGCTCGCCGACATCCCCGTCGAAGACATCAGCGACTGGCTGGTCAGGCCCGACTGCTTTGTCTGGGTCGCACTGCGCGACCCGAACGATGCCGAGTTGCGCCAGATGCAGGAGGAGTTCGGCCTGCACGAGCTGGCGGTGGAAGACGCGCGCCACGGCCATCAGCGGCCCAAGATCGAGGAGTACGGCGACACCGTCTTCGTCGTCATGACCCTGTTGGAAATGGACCAGGGAAAGTTGCAGTCCGGCGAGGTGGCCATCTTCGTCGGCCCGAACTTCGTGCTCTCGGCGCGCAGCGGCAGCAAGCAGCACTTCCTGGGCGTGCGCGAACGGGCCGAGCGTGAACCGCACTTGCTGCGCCAGGGCGCGGGCTTCGTTTTTTATGCGCTGATGGACGCCGTCGTAGACCGCTACTTTCCGCTGTTGGACGCCATCGAGACCGAGCTCGAAGACATCGAAGCGCAGATCTTCGAGCCCGGCTCGGCGCGCGGGAACATCCAGCGGCTGTATGCGCTGAAGCACCGCGCCACGGTGCTGCGCCATGCGGTGGCGCCGATGGTCGAAGTGGTCGGCAAACTCTACGGTGGCCGTGTGCCTTTGGTGTGCATCAACTCGCAGGAATACTTTCGCGACGTGCACGACCACCTGGCTCGCATCAACGCCGCCATCGACGCCGTGCGCGAAACCATTGGCACCGCAATCCAGGTCAACCTGTCGATGGTGACGATCGAAGAGTCCGAGACCACCAAGCGCCTCGCCGCCTGGGCCGCGATCTTCGGCGTGTCGACGGCGCTGGCCGGCATCTGGGGCATGAACTTCGAGGGTATGCCCGAGCTGAAGTGGGCCTACGGCTACCCGATGGCGCTGGGCATCATCGCCAGTGCCGGGCTCATCCTTTACTGGCGCTTCCGGCGCGCCGGCTGGTTGTAGTGGTGAACCGCGGTGACGAGCGGCCCGACCCTGACGCGCTGCTGCAGCGTGTGCAAAGCGACGAGGCGCGTGCGCGCCGCGGCCGGCTGAAGATCTTCTTCGGCGCGTCGGCCGGTGTGGGCAAGACCTACGCCATGCTCGCCGCGGCGCAGGCCGCGCGTGTGCAAGGCACGCCGCTGATCATCGGCCTGGTGGAAACGCATGGCCGCGCCGACACCGAAGCGATGTTGCGCGACCTGCCACGCCTGCCGCTCAAGGCCGTGCCGCACCGCGAGCGTGTGCTGCAGGAATTCGACCTCGACGCCGCGCTGGCCTTCGGCGCCGAGCACAAAGGCGCACTCGTGCTGCTGGATGAGCTTGCGCACAGCAACGCGCCCGGCTCGCGCCACCCCAAGCGCTGGCAGGACACACAAGAGCTGCTGGCCGCCGGCATAGCCGTCTGGTCGACGATGAACGTGCAGCACCTGGAGAGCCTGAACGACATCGTCAGCGGCATCACCGGCATCCGCGTCTGGGAGACGGTGCCCGACCGGATGTTCGACGAGGCCGATGAAGTCATCGTCGTCGATCTGCCGCCCGACGAACTGCTGGCGCGGCTGAAGGCGGGCAAGGTCTACCTGCCCCAGCAAGCCGAGCGCGCGGTGGCCAACTTCTTTCGCAAGGGCAACCTGCTCGCGCTGCGCGAGCTGGCCTTGCGCCGCACGGCCGACCGTGTCGACGACGAGATGCAGGCCTACCGCCGCCAGAGCGCCGTGCAGACGGTGTGGCCCAACCGCGAGGCGCTGCTGGCCTGCGTCGGCCCCGGCGAGCATGGCGAAAAGGTGGTGCGCACCTGCGCACGGCTGGCGGCGCAGCTCGATGTGCCGTGGCACGCGGTGCACGTCGAGACACCGGCCCTGCAGCGCCTGCCCGATGCACGCCGCCAGCACGCGCTGCGTGTGCTGAAACTGGCGCACGAACTCGGCGCCAGCACGGCCAGCCCTACCGCGCCCGATGCTGCCACCGCGCTGGTGCGCTATGCACGCGAACACAACCTGGTGCACCTGGTGGTGGGCCGGCACGACAGCCGCTGGCCCTGGCAGCGTTCGCTCGCCGACCGCATCGCCGCGCTGGCCGACGAGCTCGACGTGCTGCAGGTGGCGCTGCCGGCGTCGAGCCGTGTGCACCGGCTTGCCGTCGCGGGCGACACCGCGGCCCACGGCGCGGCCGGCATGACGGCATGGCCGTGGCAGGGCTACGCCGTCGCCGTCAGCGCCTGCGCGCTCACCGCGCTCTTGTCGACACCGCTGGTGGACGTGCTGGAGCTGACCAACATCGTCATGCTCTTCCTGCTGGCCGTCGTCGGCGTGGCGCTGCGCTTCGGCCGTGGGCCGGCGGTGGTGGCCGCGCTGCTGGGTGTGGGCCTCTTCGATTTCTTCTTCGTGCCGCCGCGTTTTTCGTTCGCAGTGAGCGACGTGCAGTACCTGGTGACGCTGGTGGTGATGCTGGTGGTGGCGCTGGTGGTCGGCCAGCTAACGGCTGGCCTGAAGGCACAGGCCGAGTCGGCGACGCAGCGCGAACGCCGTGTGCGCAGCTTGTACGAGATGGCCCGCGACCTCTCGGCAGCGCTGCTGGCCGAACAAGTCGCTGAGATTGGCGCGCGCTTCCTCGCGGCTGAGTTCAGCGCCAAGTCGGCGCTGCTGGTGGCCGACGACGCCGAGCGGCTGCAGGTCCTGCCCGATGGCGGCGCGATGGTCGACATGGGGGTGGCGCAATGGGCCTTCGACCACGCCCAGGCTGCCGGCCGCGGCACCGACACGCTGCCCGCCAGCGCCTGCCTGGTGTTGCCGCTGAAAGCGCCGATGCGCCTGCGCGGTGTGCTCGCCGTCGAGACCGCCGACGCACGCGTGCTCGGCCCCGACCAGCGCCAGTTGCTCGACACCTGCGCCTCGCTGCTGGCGATCTCGCTCGAACGCATTCACTACATCGACGTGGCGCAGAAGAGCACGGTGCAGATCGAATCCGAGCGGCTGCGCAATTCGCTCCTGTCGGCCATCTCGCACGACCTGCGCACGCCGCTGGCAGCGCTGGTGGGCCTGGCCGACACGCTGGGCCTGAGCCAGCCGCCGCCCAGCGGCGCGCAGCTCGACATCGCCGTGGCCATCCGCCAGAGTGCGCTGCGCATGAACGCGCTCGTCAACAACCTGCTCGACATGGCGCGGCTCGAAGCCGGCGCGGTGAAGCTGCACCGCGCCTGGCAGCCGCTGGAAGAAGTGGTGGGCAGCGCGCTGGCGTCAAACAGCGCCGTGCTGGCCGGCCGCCCCATCAGCGTGAAGCTCGCCGACGAGCTGCCGCTGCTCGACCTGGACACCGTGCTGTTTGAGCGCGTGCTCGCCAACCTGCTGGAGAACGCCGCCAAGTTCACGCCGCCCGGCAGTGCCATTCGCATCACCGCGGCGACGCAGGCCGACAACGTCGTCATCACCGTCGACGACGATGGCCCGGGGCTGCCCAAGGGTCGCGAAGAATTGTTGTTCGAGAAGTTCGAGCGCGGCGTGCGTGAGGGCGCCACGCCGGGTGTCGGCCTGGGGCTGGCGATCTGCCGCGCCATCGTGCAGGTGCACGGCGGCACGATCCACGGCGAGAACCGCCGCGACGGCGCACGTGTGCTCGGCGCGCGCTTCACCATCACGCTGCCGCAAGGCGACCCGCCGCAGGACGATGGCGCCGACATGCACGAATCTGCGATGGCGCGCGGGGGCCCATGACCGAGCTTGCCGCGCGCGTGCTGATCGTCGAAGACGAGGCCGAGATCCGCCGCGTGGTGCGGCTCATCCTCGAAGCGCAGGGCCACGAGGTGTTCGACGCCGACAGCCGCCAGCGTGGCCTGATCGAAGCCGCCACGCGCCGCCCGGATTTGATCGTGCTCGACCTGGGCCTGCCCGACGGTGACGGTGTCGACCTCATCCGCGAGCTGCGCGGCTGGTCGGCGGTGCCGGTGATCGTGCTCTCGGCGCGCAGTGCCGAAGCCCACAAGATCGCCGCGCTGGATGCCGGTGCCGACGACTACCTGGCCAAGCCTTTCGGTGCCGGCGAATTGCTGGCGCGTGTGCGCGCGCAGCTACGCCGCCATCAGCAGCAAACACCCAGCGGCGAGACCACCATCACGTTCGGCAACATGCATGTCGACCTGGTGCGCCGCGTGGTGCAACGAGCGGGCGAGCCGCTGCACCTGACACCGATCGAATACAAGCTGCTGACGCACCTGGCGGCGCAGACCGACCGCGTGGTCACGCATCAGCAACTGCTCAAAGCCGTGTGGGGGCCGGGCCATGCGCAGGACACGCATTACGTGCGCGTGCACATGGCCAACCTGCGCAAGAAGGTCGAGGCCGACCCGTCGATGCCGGCGCACCTCATCACCGAAGCCGGTATCGGCTACCGCTTCGTGCGGTAAACGAAGTCCATCAGGCGAGCCAGTCCTCCAGCTCGTCGGCATGTTCCTGTTCATCGCCGAGGATGTCTTCGAGCAGGCGACGCGTCGTCGGGTCGCGGCTGCCCACCAGAGAAATCATCTGGCCGTAGCTCTCGATCGCCACGCGCTCGGCAATGAGGTTGGCGCGGATCATGGCCTTCAGGTCAGACGAATCGTCATACGCCGCATGGCTGCGCTGGGTCAACGTATCGGGCGCAAAGTCGGGCTCGCCACCGAGCTGCACGATGCGTTTGGCCAGCCGGTCAGCATGCGCAGCTTCTTCGTTGGCATGCACCAGAAATTCTTCGGCAATCTTCGGCGACGCCAAGCCGGCGGCCGTGAAGTGATGGCGCTTGTAGCGCAGCACGCACACCAGTTCGGTGGCCAGTGCACCGTTGAGCAGCTTGATCAGACTGTCGCGCCAAGGGCCATCGCCCGGCGTGGCCACACCGCTGTCCAGGCTCTTGCGCGCAGCTTCGAGGGCGGCCTCGTTCAGCACCATGGGTGCCAACTTGCTGGTGTCGCCCTCGGCCGTCGTCGGCTGCGGCTTGATTTCGCGGATGGTTCTGTGCACGGTCATGGTGGTGTCCTGGTGAGTGGGTTGCGCCCGGTCCTGGCAATGTAGAAAGCGCTTGGTGCCGCGAACATCGGCTGGCGGCGTCGGAGGCTGTAGGACAGCACCGCGCGGGCCGAGGCTGACGGGCGACCGGCTTTGCTCCCGCCACTTATCAACCAGGCAACGCAATAACAAAACAACTAAGCGGTGCCAAATCACGCCAGCGCAACACCTGCCCAACGGCAAGACGCCCGGCATCCGAAGGCACCGAAGCCACCACCGAAACCAACGCCTGCGGCCGCGCAAAAACGAAGCGCATGCTGCGCTCATCGCGCCGAAGCACCAGCTCGGCCTGCGGCCAATGCGAGGGCAGGCAGGGCTCGAAGTGCAATTCGTCGGCCGAGAGCTTCAGGCCGAAAATCGATTCGATCGCCGCACGGTGCAGCCACGCTGCCGCGCCTGTGTACCAACTCCAGCCACCGCGGCCGACGTAAGGCGGCTGGCTGTAGACGTCGCCCGCCACGACGTAGGGTTCGATGCCATAGCGCGGCCCGTGCGTGGCATGCGCGGCGCGGTGCGCGGGGCTGACGAACGTGAACCAGCGGTAGGCGGTATCGGCCCGCTGCAGCGCGTCGTTGGCATCGCCATCGGCATGCGCACTGGCATAGGCCGCCTGCGCCATCACCGCCCACACCGCACCGTGCGAATACTGGCCGCCGTTTTCGCGCACGCCAGGCGGGTAGGCCTGGATGTAGCCAGCGCTGGGCTGCGACTGTGCCAGCGGCGGGTCGAGCAGGCGCACGAGGCCGGCTTCGGCATCCACCAGATGCGCTTGCACGGCCTCGAGTGCGAGCCTTTGGCTGGCCACCGGCATGGCACCGCTGAGCACGCTCCAGGCCTGGGCGATGAGGTCGATGCGGGCCTCGGGGTTGACGTGTGAGCCCAGCGGCTGGCCGTCGTCGAAAAAAGCGCGCTTGAACCACTGGCCGTCCCAGGCTGCACCGGTCAGTGCCGCCTTCCAGCCCTCGGCCGCGTGCAGCCAGCGTGCGGCACGGGCTTGCTCGCCCCTGGCTTGCGCCAGCGGGGCATAACGTTCCACCAACGGGCACAGGAAGAAGGCCAGCCAGACCGACTCGCCGCGCCCCTGATGGCCGACGCGGTTCATGCCGTCGTTCCAGTCGCCGCTGCCCATCAACGGCAGGCCATGGGCGCCGGTGCGCAGGCTGCGGTCGATGGCGCGCGCGCCATGCTCGTAGACGCTGGCGGCGTCGGTGCCGGTGGTGGGTGTGAAGTAGGCGTCTTCGGCGTCGGCGGGGATGTCCTGGCCTTCGAGAAAGGCCACCGGCTCGTCCATCAGCGCGGTGTCGGCGGTGGCCTGCAGGTAGTGCAGGCAGGCGTGCGGCAGCCACAGCAGGTCGTCGGAAAAATGCGTGCGCACACCGGCACCGGCGGGTGGGTGCCACCAGTGTTGCACGTCGCCTTGCGCAAACTGGCGCGAGGCGCAGAGCAGGATCTGCGCGCGCAACATCTGCGGCGCGGCCCAGGCCAGCGCCATCGCGTCCTGCAACTGGTCGCGGAAGCCGTAGGCGCCGCCAGGCTGGTAGAAGCCGGCGCGCGCCCAGAGCCGGCACGACACCGTCTGGTACAGCAGCCAGCGGTTCACCAGCGCGTCGAACAGCGGGTCGGGCGTCCTGACCTGCACGGCGTCGTTGATCCCCGACCACCAGCGCTGCACCTGCGCGAGCGCCGCCAGCAC
>JANLYV010000057.1:0-1747 GCA_031365825.1 Rubrivivax sp.
AGCATCGAAGATCGGCACCACCAACGACCCGTTGAAGTGCTCGTGCCCGGACTCGCGGATGAGGCCGATCTTCTGCAGCCGCCCACGCACCTCGGCGCCGGCCTTGATCGCCGTGGCTGGCAGTCGCAGGCCCAAGGTGCGGTTAGCGAAGCCCAGGCGGTGCTGCTCGATCAGCTCGCGGCTGGCGATGCCGCGCCGCTCCAGGTAGGCCATCGCCTCGGGCGATGCGAGCAAGGTCTCGTGGTAGTAGCCGATGACCTGATCGAGCAACTCCTGCTCGCCGGCATCCAGCGCCACGGGCGCAGGCAGCTTCGCGCGCCGGGTTGTGCCCAGCTCGGCCAGACCAGCATCGGCGCGCAGCAGTTCGACGGCATGTCGGAAGCTCACGCCCTGGCGCTTCATCACCCAGTCAATCGGCCCGCCGCCGATGCCACACCCGAAGCAGTGCCACAGGTTCTTGCCCGGCGTCACCACCAGGCTGGCCGTCGCGTCCTCGTGGAACGGGCAGCGGCCCAGCATGTCCTTGCCGCCCTTCTTCAGCTCGATGCCCGAGGCCTCGACCAGGCGCTGCACCGGCACGCCTTCCTTTAGCCGCTCGATCTCTGCTTCGGGGATGCGTGCCATGGCGCTCGGCTCCTGGGGTTGTCCGACTGCCGCGCAGGGGAATTGCGGCAAACAGGCGGCTGAAGAAATAACTTCGTTTCAGTGTACTTCGTATCGAAGTACACTGAACACCGTTTCGTCAGACCGGGGGTTACCTTCATGGCTGTTCACTTGCTCGAACCAACAGCCGCCATGACCATCAGCAGCGAAGAGAGGACGTTTTTTGTGGGCCTGGGCGAGCGCATCGCCTCGCTGCGCCGCGCCAACAACATCACGCAGGTGCAGCTGGCCGAAGCCCTGGGCGTGTCGCAGCAGACGCTGCAGTCCTACGAGGTCGGCCGCAGGCGGCTGCCGGTGTCGGCGCTGCCCACCGTGGCCACGACGCTCTCGGTATCGCTCGATGAGTTGTTTGGCACCCAGGCCAAGGCCGCGCGCGGCGCTGGCGGCAAGCGCGGGCCTGCCCCTCAGTGGCAGCAGCAGATCGAGGCGGTGGCGCAACTGCCCAAGTCGCAGCAGCAGTTCGTCGCCCGCATGATCAAGACGGTGCTAGCCGAGGCCAGCGCTCGATGAGCACGGCGCCATTGCTGCCGCTGGAGGCCATCACCCAGCGCATCGTCGTGCTGCGCGAGCAGAAGGTCTTGATCGACTCTGACCTGGCCGCGCTCTACGGCGTGGAGACGAGGCGGCTTAACGAGCAGGTGCGAAGGAATAAGGCGAGGTTTCCGGAAGACTTCATCTTCGAACTGAGCCCCGAGGAGTTCGCCAACTTGAAGTCGCAATTTGCGACATCAAGTTGGGGCGGCCGAAGGAAGCTGCCGCTGGCGTTCACCGAGCACGGCGCCATCATGGCCGCCACCGTGCTCAACACGCCCAGGGCCGTTGAAGTCTCGGTGTACGTGGTGCGCGCCTTCGTCAAGCTGCGCGAGCTGGTCGGCAGCCACCGCGAACTGGCCAAGCGGCTCGATGACCTGGAGCAGAAGACCGAGGCGCTGGCGATGAACCACGACACCTTCAGCCGCAACACCCGCAACCAGCTCAAGCAGGTCTTCGACGCGCTGCGCGAACTCATGACGCCGCCCGATCCGCCCAAGCGGCCTATCGGGTTCATCAACCCCGAGGACAAGGGCAAGACTCATGCAGCCCG
>JANLYV010000474.1:0-4624 GCA_031365825.1 Rubrivivax sp.
AAGAGCTGATGATCATCCCGGTGGGCGCCCCCAGTTTTCGTGAAGCCGTGCGCTACGGCGCCGAGGTCTTCCATGCCCTCAAAAAGATCATCGACGCGCGGGGCATGAGCACCTCGGTGGGTGACGAAGGCGGCTTCGCGCCTAACTTGCAAAACCACGAGGCAGCGATCCAGCTGATCCTGGAGGCCATTGAGAAGGCCGGCTACACCCCCGGCGAGCAAATCGCCATCGGTCTGGACTGCGCCGCCAGCGAGTTCTACAAGGACGGCCTGTATGTGCTGGAAGGCGAAGGCGGCCTGAAGCTCACCGCACCGGCCTGGACCGACATCTTGTCCACCTGGGTCGACAAGTACCCCATCATCAGCATCGAAGACGGCATGCACGAAGGCGACTGGGAGGGCTGGAAGCACCTGGCCGAGCGTCTGGGCAAGAAAGTGCAACTCGTCGGCGACGACCTCTTCGTCACCAACACCAGCATCCTGCAGCGCGGCATCGACCAAGGCGTGGCCAATTCGATCCTGATCAAGATCAACCAGATCGGCACGCTCAGCGAAACCTTCGCCGCGATCGAGATGGCCAAGCGTGCCGGCTGGACCAGCGTCATCAGCCACCGCAGCGGTGAGACCGAAGACACCACCATTGCCGACATCGCCGTGGGCACCAACGCCGGCCAGATCAAGACCGGTTCCTTGAGCCGCAGCGACCGCATGGCCAAGTACAACCAGCTGCTGCGCATCGAAGAAGACTTGGGCGACGTGGCGCGCTACGCCGGCCGCGCAGCCTTCTACAACCTGCGCTAACGCCCGAAGCACGCATGCGACTGGCCAGCCCGAGCACGCTCACCACGGCTGGCCTCGTCGTGCTGATCAGCCTGGCCGTGGGCAGCATCCTGTTCGGCAAGGGCAGCCTGCCCTACGTTCACGGCCTGCAGGCGCAGCTGCGCGAGCAGCTCGCCACGAACGAGGCCGCGCGCCAGCGCAACGCACGGCTGGCGGCCGAAGTGGGTGACCTGCGCGAAGGCCTGGAGATGGTGGAAGAAACAGCGCGGCGCGAACTCGGCATGGTGCGCGAGCACGAGGTCCTGGTGCAGTACACGCGGCGGCGCTGAACCGCGCCATGGTCTGGCTCGAACCCCTGCTGGCGGCCATGCGGCCGATCCTGGCACCCGCCTTCACCCTGCTCGCCAGCCCCGTCACCTGGCTCGAACTTCTCGCCTTCGTGCTCAGCGTCGCCATGGTGCTGGCCAACCTGCGCGTCAATCCGATCGGCTGGCCGCTGGCCATCGTCAGCTCGCTGCTCTACGCGCTGCTCTTTGCCGACAGCAAGCTCTACGGCGAAGCCTCGCTGCAGATCTACTTCGTGCTGATGTCGTTCTGGGGCTGGTGGCAATGGTTGCGTGGCACCGCCGGCGACGGCAGCGCCTTGACCGTGCACGCGCTGGCGCCGCGCGGCCGCTGGCTGGTGGTGCTGGCCACGCTGGCGGCCTGGCCCTTGCTTGCCCTGTTCTTGATGCGCGTGACCGACAGCGACGTGCCCTGGCTCGACGCGCTGCCCACCGTCGGCAGTGTCACCGGGCAACTCTTGCTGGGGCGCAAGCTGGTCGAGAACTGGCCCACCTGGCTGGCCGTCAACATCTTCAGCGTCGGGCTCTTCGTCTACAAGGGATTGTGGCTAACGGTCATCCTGTACGCCTTGTTTGCGGCCCTGTCGCTCTGGGGCTGGCGGGCGTGGCAGCGTCGCGCGCTTGAGGCGGCGATGGCATGAACGACGGCGGCGCGCTGGTCATCGCCATCCTCGGCGCGGAAAGCACCGGCAAGACCGTGCTGGCCCAGGCGCTGGTGCCGCGCATCGCGCAGCTCACAGCGTTGCGCTGCACCTGGGTGCCCGAGACCCTGCGCACCTGGTGTGACGCGCATGGCCGCACGCCGCGGCAAGACGAGCAGGCCGGCATCGCCACCGCGCACCAGGCCGCGATCGAGGCCGCCGCCGCCACGCATCACATCGTGCTGTGCGACACCACGCCGCTGATGGTGGCGCTGTACAGCCGCCACCTCTTCGACGACGCCAGCCTGATGCCCACGACCATCACGTGGCAGCGGCGCTGCGCCACCACACTCTTGCTGGCGCTGGACCTGCCCTGGGTCGCCGATGGGCTGCAGCGCGACGGTGCCCATGTGCGCGCACCCATCGATGCGCTGTTGCGCGAGACGCTGGTGGCGCATGACCTGCCCTGGTCGGTGGTGTGCGGGCTGGGCGAGCAGCGCGTGGAAGCGGCCCTCGACGCGCTCGCGCCGCTGCTGCGCAAGCTGACTGCCTCGCCGTCCGAAGGCGCGCGCGGCCTCTTCATGCGGCTGGACGAGCGCAACGGCGAAGCCGCCGCTGCAATCTGGCGCTGCGAACATTGCGACGACCCGGCCTGCGAGCATCTCGAGCAGGCGCGCCGGCGCGGCGCCTGAGTTCCTCGTGGTGAGCACCTCCCGACGCGTGGCCGTCATCGGCGGCGGCCCGGCCGGATTGATGGCCGCTGAAGTGCTGGCGCAAGGCGGCGTCCATGTCGAACTCTTCGATGCCATGCCCTCGGTCGGTCGCAAGCTGCTGCTGGCCGGGCGCGGTGGCCTGAACCTCACGCACTCCGAAGATCTCGCGCCCTTCCTCGCCCGCTACGCCGAATCCGAAGCCGCGATCACCCCCTGGCTGCGCGAATTCGACCCCCACGCGCTGCGCGACTGGGCCCTTAGCTTGGGTGTTAGCACGTTCGTCGGCAGCTCGGGCCGCGTCTTCCCGAGCGACATGAAAGCCGCGCCGCTGCTGCGTGCCTGGCTGCACCGGCTGCGCGCCGTCGGCGTCGTTTTCCACACCCGCCACCGCTGGCTGGGCTGGGCCGACGACGGCCGGCTGCTTCTCACCGGCCCGGCGGGTGGGACGCTGCACCAGGCCGACGCGTGCGTGTTGGCCCTGGGTGGCGCCAGCTGGCCGCGTCTGGGTAGCGACGGCACCTGGGTGCCGCTCTTGCAAGCGCGCGGCGTCGACATCGCGCCGCTGAAGCCCGCCAACTGCGGCTTCGACGTTCGCGCCGGCTGGAGCCCCTACCTCGCCGAGCGCTTCGCCGGCCAGCCCGTCAAGCCCGTGGCCGCCACCTTCGTCGACGTGCAAGGCCAGCCGTGGCGCGTGCAGGGCGAATTCGTGCTCACCGCCACCGGCGTCGAGGGCAGCCTGATCTACGCCTTCGCTGCGCCATTGCGCGAGGCCATCCTTCGCGACGGTTCGGCCAGCCTGCACCTCGACCTGCTGCCCGACCATAGCGCGGAGCAGGTTGTGGCCGAAACCAAACGGCCGCGCGGTCCGCGCAGCCTGGCCACACACCTCAAAAGCCGCCTCGGCATCCAGGGCCTGAAGCTCGCGCTATTGCACGAAGTAAGCGGTGCCGAAGCGCTGCAAGATCCGCTTCAACTCGCCATGGCGCTGAAGGCCCTGCCGCTGACGCTGGACGCGCCGCGTCCCATCGCCGAGGCTATCAGCACGGCCGGCGGCGTGCGCTTCGAAGCCATCGACGAACACGGCATGCTGCGCGCCCTGCCCGGAGTGTTTTGCGCCGGCGAAATGCTCGACTGGGAAGCGCCCACCGGGGGCTACCTGCTCAACGCCTGCCTGGCCAGTGGGCGCGCCGCCGGGCGCGGCGCGCTGGCCTATCTGCAGCAGCGTTGACGCAAGGCGCTGTCAGCTCACTTTGGCAGCCAGCAGGATGTCACGCGCATAGGGTGCCGCGACTTCGCGCAGGAAACGCGGGAAGTCGACATGGGCCTGGTCGTCGGCGCGGTCCGACACGGTGCGCAGCACGGCCAGGGGCCGCGCGAAGTCGGCGCAGACCTGGGCCACGGCAGCACTTTCCATGTCCACTGCCAATGCGTCGGGAAGATCCCGCTGCAGCTGCGTGCACTCCGCCGTGGTCGAGACGAAGCGGTCGCCACTGACGATCAAGCCGGTATGCAGCCGCGGCTGCGTGATGCCGAATGCAGCCAGCGCAGGGTGCGCCAACCCGAGCACCATCGCCGCACCGCGATGCAGTGCCGCCGTCATCGACGCATCGGTGTGAAAGTGGCTGCGGCCGCTGCCGGGCACCTGCCAGCGCGGAAATATCGGTGAGGCGTCCAGGTCGTGCTGCAGCAGCGTGCGCGCCAGCACCACGTCGCCAACCTTCACGCCGCGCCCCAGGCCGCCCGCCACGCCGGTGAAGATCACGGCGCTTGATCGGAAGTGCTGCAGCAGCAGCGCCGTGGTCGTCGCCGCGGCCACCTTGCCGATGCCGCTCTGCACGAGCACGACCTCGCGCCCGGCCAAGGTGCCGCGGTGAAAGCGCCGGCCGCCGATGTCGTCGACCGTGGTGACGCTCAGCAGCGGCAGCAGCGCGGCGAGCTCCTCGCGCATGGCGGCAACGATGGCCAGCGTCATGCATCGCTCCTTTGATGGCCTGCCTAGCGCACACGCACAATGCGTGTCGCCAAGAAGCCAGCCGCATGATCGCATCCAGCCTGCGTGTGCTCTGCGTCATCCCGCCGATGACGCAGCTGAACACGCCCTACCCGTCCACCGCCTACCTCACCGGCTTCCTGCGTGCACAAGGCGT
>JANLYV010000475.1:0-8273 GCA_031365825.1 Rubrivivax sp.
GCCGGAGATGCCCAAGGCCACCTTGGTGTCCTGAGCCGTGGCATTCGCCGCGACAATCGCGGCCAGTATCAAAACGGTGCACTGCAACTTCATTGATGATCTCCAGATGCGGCGACGTGCGCCTAGTTCACGACAAAAAACGCTGCCCGTTCCTTTCGAGGGAAACCGAGCCACATGAAATCATTTGACCGAGCCGCCGCCGCTGCGCTCGCACTTTGCAGCGTGCTGATGTTGCCATGGACCCCTTCCGCGTCCGCATCCTTGCCAGGGGGCGCGCTGGAGCAACGCTGCTGGTCCCGGCACACGCGCGACCGCACCAAGGTCGACCTGCGCGAACCCACGGCCGTGCACTTTTCGAACCTGCGCGACGGCTACGAAGTGCGCTCGCCCTTCCTCGTCGAATTCGCCGTGCGCGGCATGGGCGTGGCCCCGGCTGGCGTGCAGGTCGACCGCACCGGGCACCACCACATCCTGATCGACCGTTCGCTGCCCAACAGCACCACGGCGCAACTGCCCTTCGACAACTCGCACCGCCACTTCGGCAAAGGCCAGACCTCGACGGTGCTTGACCTGCCCGCCGGCCGCCACACCTTGCGCCTGCTCTTCGCCGACCACGAGCACCGGCCCTACTTCGTCTTCAGCCGCGAAATCGCCATCAGTGTGCGCGGGCCGCGCAACGTCGTGGCCGGCCCGACCGTCGACCCGGCGCGCTTCGACACCAGCTGCGACGCCTGGTACCAGGAAGAAGTCTCGCGGCCGCGCGCGGCGGTTGCCAACGTCGCCGAGCAGCTCTACTTCGCCAACGTGCGCGCCGGCGAAAGGCTTACCAGCCCCTTCAACCTGCACCTCGGCGTGGACGGGCTGGGCGTCAGTGCACGTGGCGGCACGGCGCCGAAGACGGGGCACTTCGTGCTCGAGGTCTACGCCGCCGCAGGCGGCAAGCTGGTGGAGAGTTTTGACCTTGGCAATGGCGCCACGCAGGCCAACCTCTACGTGCCCATCGGGGAATACCGCGTGCGGCTGCGGCTGGTGAACAATGCCGGTGCCGACCTGCTGCCGGCGCACGACATCACGGTCAGCGTCGTCGCCCAGGATCGTTACTAACGTCAAGTCGCCACCCACAGCTGCGGCAGCCCAGGCAGCGCGCGCATCAGTCGCGACAGGCCGCCGCTGACCACCAGCGTGGTGGCGGCCTCGATGTCGGGCGCGATGTAGCGGTCGGTCATCATCGTCGGGCACACCGCGCGCAGCAGCGCATGGGCGGATTCCAGCGCTGCCGAACTCGGCAGCGGCCGCAGGAAGTCGATGCCCTGGGCCGCGGCCAGCCATTCGATGGCCAGGATGTGCGCCACGTTCTGGATCATCGGCAGCAACCGCCTGGCCGCGAAGGTGGCCATCGAGACATGGTCTTCCTGGTTCGCGCTGGTGGGCAGCGAATCCACGCTGGCCGGGTGCGCCAGCGACTTGTTTTCGCTGGCGAGCGAGGCGGCGGTGACGTGGGCGATCATGAAACCGCTGTTCAGGCCGGCGTCGCTGGAAAGGAAGGGCGGCAGGCGCGACACGCTGCTGTCGATGAGCATGGCGATGCGGCGCTCGGCGATGGCGCCGACCTCGGCGATGGCGTTGGCCATCGCGTCACACGCCAGCGCCACCGGTTCGGCGTGGAAGTTGCCGCCGGAGATCATGGCGCCGTCCTCGGCAAAAACCAACGGGTTGTCGGTCACCGCATTGGCTTCGCGCATCAGCACCAGCGCGGCATGTCTAAGCTGGTCTAGACAAGCACCCACCACCTGCGGCTGGCAGCGCAGGCAGTACGGGTCCTGCACGCGGTCGTCGCCTTCGTCCAGCATATGGCTATGCCAGGGCTGGACACCCCCCTCGGGGGGCGGACGGCGCGCAGCGCCGGCCTGGGGGCCGTGGAGATGGCTTTTGCGGATGCTGCTGCCCGCAAGCAGCGCGCGGTAGTACATCGCCACGTCGATCTGCCCCGGCTGGCCCCGCAGGGCGTGTATGCGCGGGTCGAAGGGGCCGTCGCTGCCACGCGCGGCGTCGACCGTCAGCGCGCCTATGACCAATGCCGACTCGAGCACCGGCTCGAAGCTGAAGAGCGCGTGCAGCGCCAGCGCGGTGGAGACCTGTGTGCCGTTGATCAAGGCCAGGCCTTCCTTGGCCTGCAGCACCAGCGGCTTGAGCCCGTGCGCTTGCAAGACTTCCGCAGCGGCACGGCGCTGGCCGTCGACGACGAATTCGCCTTCGCCCATCAGCGCCAGCGTCATGTGCGCCAGCGGCGCCAGGTCACCCGAGGCACCGACCGACCCTTGACTCGGCACGAAAGGTACGAGGCCGGCGTTGTAGGCGTCGATGAGCGCGTGAATGACCTCGCGCCGCACACCCGAGTGCCCACGCGCCAGGCTCGCAGCCTTCAGCGCCAGCATCAACCGCAGCACCGCCGGCGGCAACGCCTCACCCACGCCGACGCTGTGCGAGCGGATGAGGTTGAGCTGCAGCCTGGCCAGATCGGCCTCGCTGATGCGCGTGCTTGCCAGCTTGCCGAAGCCGGTGTTGACGCCGTACACCGGCGCGCTGCCGGCGGCCGCGGCCTGCACCACCGCCGCGCTGGCGTCGACGGCCGGCCATGCGCTCTCTTCGAGGGTTAGCGCCTGCACACCGGCGTGCAGCGATTGCAGCTCGTCGAGGGAGAGTTGACCGGGTCGAAGTTGCATGCTCAGACCATCGGCAGATTCAGGCCCTGCTCGCGCGCGCAGGCCACCGCCTCGTCGTAGCCGGCGTCGGCGTGGCGCATCACGCCGGTGGCGGGGTCGTTCCACAGCACGCGTTCGATGCGTTTGGCCGCGGCCTCGGTGCCGTCGCAGACGATGACCATACCGGCATGCTGCGAGTAGCCCATGCCGACGCCGCCCCCATGGTGCAGGCTGACCCAGGTGGCACCACCGGCGGTATTGAGCAGCGCGTTCAAGAGTGGCCAGTCGCTGACGGCATCGCTGCCGTCTTTCATGGCCTCGGTCTCGCGGTTCGGGCTGGCGACCGAGCCGCTGTCGAGGTGGTCGCGGCCGATGACGATGGGGGCTTCGAGCTCGCCGTTTTTCACCATCTCATTGAAAGCCAGGCCGGCGCGGTGGCGCTCGCCCAGGCCGATCCAGCAGATGCGCGCGGGCAGGCCCTGGAAGGCGATGCGCTCGCCCGCCATGTCGAGCCAGCGGTGCAGGTGCGCGTCTTCAGGGAACAGCTCTTTCATCTTCGCGTCGGTCTTGCGGATGTCCTCGGGGTTGCCCGACAAGGCGACCCAGCGGAACGGCCCCTTGCCGCGGCAGAAGAGCGGGCGGATGTAGGCCGGCACGAAGCCGGGGAACGCGAACGCGCGCTGAAGGCCTTCATCGAAAGCCACCTGACGGATGTTGTTGCCGTAGTCGACGGTGGGCACGCCCATCGCCTGGAAGTCGAGCATGGCCTGCACATGGGCGACACAGCTGCGCGAGGCCGCGGCCTTCAACGCAGCATGCTGTGCGGCGTCGGCCTGTGCCGCACGCCAGCCTTCGACGCTCCAGCCACTGGGCAGGTAGCCGTGCACGAGGTCGTGGGCCGAGGTCTGGTCGGTCACCAGGTCGGGCTTCAAACCACCGGCGTTGGCGCGCTTGACAAGTTCGGGCAGCAGGTCAGCCGCGTTGCCCAAGAGGCCGATCGACACCGCTTTCTTCTGCGCCGTGTAGCGGCTGATTCGAGCCAGCGCGTCGTCGAGGTCGCTCGCCTGCTCGTCGAGGTAGCGCGAGCGCAGGCGAAAGTCGATGCGGCTTTGCTGGCACTCGATGTTGAGCGAGCAGGCCCCGGCAAACGTGGCCGCCAGCGGCTGTGCGCCGCCCATGCCACCCAGGCCGGCGGTGAGAAACCAGCGCCCCGCCAGGCTGCCGCCGTAGTGCTGCCGCCCGGCTTCGACGAAGGTCTCGTAGGTGCCCTGCACGATGCCCTGGCTGCCGATGTAGATCCAGCTGCCGGCGGTCATCTGGCCGTACATCATCAGGCCCTTGCGGTCGAGCTCGTGGAAGTGTTCCCAGCTGCTCCACTTGGGCACGAGGTTCGAATTGGCCAGCAGCACGCGCGGTGCATCGACATGGGTGCGGAACACGCCCACCGGCTTGCCGCTTTGCACCAGCAGCGTCTCGTCTTCCTTCAGCGCACGCAGGCTGGCCAGCATGGCGTCGAAACAGGCCCAGTTGCGCGCGGCCTTGCCGATGCCGCCGTAGACCACCAGCGCGTCGGGGTTCTCGGCGACCTCGGGGTCGAGGTTGTTCTGCAGCATGCGGTACGCGGCTTCGATGAGCCAGTTGGCGCAGTGCAGCGTGGTGCCGCGTGGCGCGCGCACCGGGCGCGGCAGCGAGGCGGTGGCAAGCTGGGTGTGGACGGCGGAGAGGTCGGTCATGGTTGTCCTCGGGCGTTGAACGGTCGGGCGGCAGGTCAGGGTTGCACTCTACTTGTCTAGACAAGACTAGGCAAGTACCATCGCACCATGGTTTCCACGGATACGCCCTCCCGTCATACGTCTCGTGCGCCGTCACGTGCACCTTATGCGCGCAT
This sequence comes from Rubrivivax sp., assembly GCA_031365825.1. Taxonomy (GTDB): domain Bacteria; phylum Pseudomonadota; class Gammaproteobacteria; order Burkholderiales; family Burkholderiaceae_C; genus Rubrivivax. The sequence goes on from JANLYV010000475.1 coordinate 4,591, forward strand.
CAAGGAACATCTGATGGCCGGGCTGGCCGCCGGCCGCTGGCCCGCAGGCGTGCAGATGCCGTCCGAGGCCGAGCTCGTGGCCCTTTTCGGCGTCAGCCGCATGACCGTGAATCGCGCGCTGCGTGAGCTGCAGGCCTCAGGCCTGATCGAGCGCACGCAGGGTGTGGGCACCTTTGCCGCGCCGCTGCACCGCGTCTCGTCCAGCCTGACCATCCGCGACCTGCACGAAGAGATCGAAGCGCGTGGCCACCAGCATCACGCCGTGGTGCATCTGCAGCGTGCCGAAAAAGCCGGCAACCCGCTGGCGCTGCAGCTGGGCGTGAAGGCCGGCGAAACCGTCTTCCACACGCTCATCGTGCACTTCGAGAACGGCGTGCCGCTGCAGTGCGAAGACCGCTACGTCAATCCGGCGATGGCACCACGCTACCTCGAACAAGACTTCACTCGCACCACGCCCACGCACTACCTCTTCACGGCCACACAGCTGTGGCGCGCGCAGTACAGCATCGAAGCCGGCCGCGCCAGCGCGCGGGAGGCCGCGCTGCTGGGCACAGGCGCGATGGACCCCTGCCTCGTGGTCGTGCGCCGCACCTTCACGCGCGAGGCGCCGATCACCATTGCGCGGCTGGTGCATCCGGGTTCGCGTTATGTGCTGCAAGGGGAGTTCCAGCCTTGAGCCGCACCGGGCAAGTCGTCACGCCAGAGCTCGTGCAGGCCTGGCAGCGCGACGGCGCAGTGTGTTTGCGCCAGCTGCTAACGCCGGACGAAGTGGCGCAGCTGCGACGCGGTATCGACGCCAACCTGGCCGCACCCAGCCCGCGCGCCATCGTCGCCAGCAACGCCGAAGACCCGGGCCGTTTCGTCGAAGACTTCTGCAACTGGCAGCACAACGCCGACTACCGCGCGGTGCTGTTCACTTCAGCGCTAGCAGCGGCCGCAGCGCGATTGATGAAAAGCCGCGGCGTGCGCCTGTACCACGACCACATGCTCACCAAGGAGCCGGGCACGCGTGCGCGCACGCCATGGCATCAGGATCAGCCCTACTACAACATAGCCGGCCACCAGAACGTCAGCTTCTGGATCCCGGTCGACCCGGTGCGCCGGCACTCGACGCTCGAATTCGTGGCCGGCACGCACCAAGGCCCGTGGCTGATGCCGCGTACCTTCATGGGCCGCGAAGCACGCTGGTTCCCCGAAGGCAGCCTGGCCGAGCTACCCGACATCGAAGCAACGCGCGACACCTGGCCCATCCTGGGCTGGGCGCTCGAACCCGGCGACGTGGTCGCCTTCCACATGCTGGCGCTGCATGCGTCGGCAGGGGTCGATGGTGATGTGCGCCGCCGTGTGTTCTCGGCGCGCTTCATCGGCGACGACATCCGCCATGCGCCGCGGCACTGGAAAACGTCGCCGGCATTTCCCGGGCTGGCCGACGAGTTGCCGGCGGGTGCGCCGATGGCGCATGCCCTCTTTCCGCAGTTGATCGAAGGCGAGGCGTGATGCACACCGTGGCCGTGCGCGATGTCAAGCCACAGGCCTGGCGCAACGGCGGTGGTCTGACGCACGAGCTGCTGGCCTGGCCACGGGCCGACGACTGGCTGCTACGCATCAGCGTCGCCACCATAGCCCGCGATGGCGCGTTCTCTGCCTTCCCCGGCGTCGAGCGCTGGTTCGCCGTGCTCGAAGGACGTGGCGTGACACTGCGCTTCGCGCATGAACAGGTGATGCTCGCTGCAGGCCAGCCGCCGCTGCACTTCGCCGGCGAGGCCGCGCCGATGTGCACGCTTGTTGACGGCAGCACGTTCGACCTGAACCTGATGAGCCGGCGTGGTGCCGGCAAGGCCACCATGGCCGTCGCCGTGCCGGGCAGTGAACTCAAGCGCAGCACGCTCTGGCGCGGCCTTTACGCCGCCGAGGCGCTAACGCTCGACATCAGCGGCGTCACGCACCAGGTGGCGGCGGCCACGCTGGCCTGGTCGGACAGCCGTGAACACCAGGTCTGGCGCCGTGGCCATGAATCCGCTGCCGCCTGGTGGCTCACACTCGCGCCATGAGTGCCGCCCTCCAGCTCTTTCGCCACGCGCGCCTGGCCACGATGGCCGGCCCGGCCCCTTGGGGCTGGCTCGACGATGGCGCGATGCTGGTGCGCGGTGCGCAGCTGCTGTGGGTCGGCGCCGACAGCGACGTGATGCAGGCGCTGCCACGTGAAACCGAGCTGGTGGAGCACGACCTGCGAGGTGCGCTGGTGACCCCGGGATTGATCGACTGCCACACGCACCTGGTCTACGGCGGTGACCGCGCGTCCGAGTTTGAGCAGCGCTTGCAAGGCGCCAGCTACGAAGCCATCGCGCGCGCCGGCGGCGGCATCCGCTCGACCGTCGCAGCCACGCGCGCCGCCAGCGACGAGACCTTGTTCGCCAGCGCGGCACAACGCGCGCGCTGCTTCATGGCCGAAGGCGTGACCACGATCGAAGTCAAGTCGGGCTACGGCCTGAGTGCCGCGCACGAAGCGCGCTGCCTCGCCGTGGCGCGGCGGCTTGGCCGCGAGTTGCCACTGACGGTGCGCACCACCTCGCTCGGCGCGCATGCCCTGCCGCCCGAGTTCGAAGGCCGCGCCGACGACTACATCGAGGCCGTGTGCCAGTGGCTGCCACAGCAACACGCGGCCGGGCTGGTCGATGCCGTCGATGCGTTTTGCGATGGCATAGGCTTCACGCTGGCGCAGACCGAACGTGTCTTCCACGCCGCGCGTGCGCTGGGCCTGCCCGTGAAGTTGCATGCCGAACAGCTGAGCAATCTCGAAGGCACTGCGCTCGCTGCACGCCATGGCGCGCTGTCGTGCGATCACCTCGAACATTTGTCGCCTGATGGCGTCCAAGCGATGAAGGCAGCGGGCAGCGTGGCCGTGCTGCTGCCGGGTGCTTACTACTTCCTGCGCGAAATCAAACTGCCGCCAGTGCAAGCCTTGCGCGATGCCGGCGTACCCATCGCCATCGCCAGTGACCACAACCCCGGTTCGAACCCCGCGCTTTCGCTGCTTTTGATGCTCAACATGGCCTGTACGCTGTTTCGCCTGACGCCTGAAGAAGCCTTCGCCGGCATCACCGTGCACGCCGCACGGGCGCTGGGCTTGAGCGACCGTGGCCAGTTGCTGGCTGGCCAGCGCGCCGACTTCGTGGTGTGGGACGCCGAGCATCCGCGCGAGCTGGTCTATCGCTTCGGCCACAACCCTTGCCGCCGCCGCTTCTTCGGCGGCGTGGAGACACCATGAATCCGGCCATCTGCAACCTGCACCAAGGCACGCGGCCGCTGCTCATCAGCCTGCCCCACGTCGGTACCTTCATCCCCGAAGTGCTGCAGGCGCAGTTGCTGCCGCGCGCGCTTGCGGTCGAAGACACCGACTGGTTCCTAGACCGGCTTTATGGCTTCGCCAAGGACCTCGGTGCGAGCCTGCTCGTGCCCACGCACAGCCGCTACGTGATCGACCTCAACCGGCCGAGCGAGAACACGCCGATGTACAGCGGCCAGAACAACACCGAGCTGTGCCCGACGCGGCATTTCACCGGCGATCCCCTTTACCGCCCGGGCCAGGCCCCTGACCAGGACCGCCGCCGGGCGGGCCGCCTGGGGCTTGCCCCTGGGCCATCGCGGCGGCGGACAGGGCCACGGCCGAGGCTGCGGCGAGC
>JANLYV010000104.1:0-2079 GCA_031365825.1 Rubrivivax sp.
AGCAGCTGGCGCTGCCGGAGGTAATTTCCGGCGCCTTCATGGTGGGCGACCTGATCTATTCAAAGTACCGGTTCTTCGCGAGCGGCTTCGCGGTCCTCATGATCATCGCGCTGTGGCTGTTCCTGGAGAAGACGCCCTACGGGGCGATCATCAAGGCGGGCGCGCACGACGGCGAAATGGTGCGCGCGCTGGGCATCAACCTCTCAAGGCTGCGGCTGTACGTCTTTGCGCTGGGCGTGGGCCTGGCGGCGATTGCCGGCGTGGTGATGGCGCCGATCTGGGGCATCCGCCCGCAGGTGGGTGTGGACGCCGTGGTGCCGGCCTTCCTCATCATCGTGCTCGGCGGCGTGGGCAGCCTGTGGGGCGCCGTGCTGGCCGGACTGATGGTCGGCATGGTGGTGGGCCTGACCGGGGCTTACGCCTCGGAGTGGTCGCTGCTGTCGATGTACCTTTTGTTCATCGCCGTGGTCAGCTTTCGCTCACGCGGGCTGTTCGGCAAGAAGAGCGTGCTCGACACATGACCGATACCACCTTGCTGCAAAACCTCTTCGACCTGCGCGGCCGCGTCGCCTGCGTGCCCGGCGGCTACGGCGACATCGGTGCGGCCATCGCCTGGGCGCTGGCGCAAGCCGGGGCGCGCGTGGCCGTGACCGGGCGCAGCGAGGCGAAGGCGCAGGCGCTGGCCGCGGCACTGCGCGGCGCCGGCCACGATGCCATCGGCGTGGCGATGGACGCCCACGCCGTCGGCCACATCCGCACCGCCATCGACAGCGTGGCGATGCACTACGGCCGGCTCGACCTGCTGGTCAATTGCATCGGCATCCAGCGCGAGGAACGCCTGGCCGAGGTCACCGAAGAAGCCTTCGACGAAGTCATGCAGGTGAACCTGAAGGCTGCCATGTTCATGGGCCAGGCTGCCGCGCGACACCAGCACAGCGGTGGCCGCCAGGTGCACCTGCTGTCGGTGCGCGCCCAGCTGGGCCTGCGCGACCGTGGTTATTCCGCCTACTGCGCGAGCAAAGGCGCACTGGTGATGCTGGTGAAGCAGCATGCGATGGAGCTGGCGGCGCGTGGCATCACGGTGAATGGGGTGGCGCCCACCGTCGTGCGCGGCGAGATGGCTCGCCACTGGCTCGACAACCCGGTGACGCACCGGCAGGTGCTGCAGCGCATTCCGCTGGGCCGCGTGGCCGAGCCGCACGACGTGGCCGGCGCGGCGCTGTTCTTCTGCAGCCCGGCCGCGGGCTTCGTCACCGGGCAGATCCTGTACGTCGACGGCGGCATCACCGCCAGCCAGTGAGTCTTCAGGTCGGTTTGGCCGCGCCTGCCATGGCCGCCATGGCCTCGACATAGCGCCCCTTATTTTCAGCGTTAGGCGGGTACAGCCCCGGCAGCGCCGCGCCGGCCTGCACCTGCGCCATGATCCAGTTCTCGAGCCGTTCCTGTTCGGGCGCGACGTTCAGCATCTCGTCCAGCAGCGCGGCGGGAATCAAGACTGCGCCGTCGTCGTCGACCACCACCACGTCACCTGGGAAGACGGCGACGCCGCCGCAGCCAATGGGCTGTTGCCAGGCGACGAAGGTCAGGCCCGCCACCGAAGGCGGCGCGGCCACGCCGCGGCACCACACCGGCAGCGTGGTGCCGAGCACGCCGGCGACGTCGCGCACCACGCCGTCGGTGATGAGCGCGGCGACGCCGCGTTTGGCCATGCGCGCGCACAGGATGTCGCCGAAGATGCCGGCGTCCTGCACCCCCATCGAATCGACCACCGTGATGCAGCCGGCCGGCATGGCCTCGATGGCGGCGCGGGTGGAGATGGGCGACGACCAGGACTCGGGCGTGGCCAGGTCTTCGCGCGCCGGCACGAAGCGCAGCGTGAACGCCTTGCCGGCGAGGCGCGGCTGTCCCGGGTTCAGCGGCCGCGTGCCGCGCATCCACACGTTGCGCAGGCCCTTCTTGAGAAGGAGCGTGGTGATGGTGGCGGTCGTCACCTTCTCGAGCGTGGCGACGATCTCGTGGTCTCGGCTCATGGCGTTTTCTTCGTGATGGGCAAGACGCGATTTTACGCGAGGCGCGCGA
>JANLYV010000117.1:0-4838 GCA_031365825.1 Rubrivivax sp.
GTCGTCATCGAACACAACATGGACTTCGTGATGGACCTGTGCCACCGTATCCTGGTGATGGTTGAAGGCAAGGTCATGGCCATCGGCACACCAGCCGAGATCCGCGCCAACAAACAGGTGCTTGACGCTTACCTTGGAAACTAGCGTGCGCGACGACCAAGACATCGCCATCGAGTTCGTGGATGTGCTCGCCGGCTACGGCGAGTTCATGATCCTCAACAACCTCAGCCTCAAAGCCAGGCGCGGCAAGATCACGCTGCTGCTAGGCCCCAACGGCGCCGGCAAGAGCACCGTGCTGAAGACGCTCTTCGGCCTGCTGAAAGTGCGCCACGGCCAGGTGCGCCTGGACGGCCAGGACATCACCGGCCGCAGCGCCAAGCAGTTGCTCACTGAACACGGCATCGCCTTCGTGCCGCAGGGCCGCAACCTCTTCGGCCAGCTCAGCGTGTTCGAGAACCTCGAGCTCGGTGGCATCACGCTGGGCATGAAGACCACGCACGAACGCATCCCCGAGATCCTCGACCTCTTCCCGCGCGTGAAGGAGCGGCTGCACAGCGCCGCGTCATCGCTTTCGGGGGGTGAGCAGAAGCAGCTCGAGGTCGGCCGCGCACTGCTATTGCGGCCCAAGGTGCTGCTCATTGACGAACCCTCGATAGGCCTCAGCCCCATCGTCGTGCAGGACGTGTTCCGCCTGCTGCGCAAGCTCGCCGACCAGGGCACGACCGTGCTCATGGTCGAGCAGAACGTGAAGAGTGCGTTGAAGATGGCCGACGAAGCCATTGCGCTCGAATCGGGGCGGCTGGTGCTGCACAAGGCCGCCAGCGAATTGCTCGACGACCCGAACATCGAACGGCTTTTTCTGGGTGGCGCGCACGCCGCAGTGGCTGCGCCCACGACGTGACGAGCCCGAGAACCGTGCGCCTGGCGATTGCCGGGGCCGGGGTCATCGGCCGGGCGCATGCGGCCCGCATCGGCGTGCTCGCCGGCAAATGCGGCTCGAGCCGGCCGACCCGCTGGCACGCCAGCTGGCCCACTTCTGCGACGTGATTTGCGGTACCTGCCGGCCCAGCGTCAGCGCACTCGATGCCGCGCGCACGCTGCAGGTGGTGGAGCTGATCGCGCTGGCCGCCCGCAGCGGCGAACACCTGGCCGTCACACCTCTGGCGCTGGCTTAGCATCGGCGTCGCCGCCCCCATCGAAAGGACTGCCATGAAGCCCGTGTCCGAAATCCTGAAGAAGCACGATGGCACCTTGTGGCACCTGCGCCCGCAAGACACCGTGTTCGACGCGCTGAAGGTCCTGGCCGACTACGAAGTCGGGGCGTTGATGGTGATGGACGGCGGCCATCTCGTCGGCGTGTTCTCGGAGCGCGACTACACGCGCAAGGTGGCGCTGCAGAGCCGCAACTCCAAAGACACGCTGGTGTCGGACATCATGACGCGCAACGTCATCAAGGTGACGCCGGGCACGCGCACGCGCGACTGCATGGCCTTGATGCGCGAGAAGCGCATCCGGCACTTGCCGGTGGTGGACGGCAACACCGTGCTGGGCATGATCTCGATCCGTGACCTGATGGACGACATCATTGCCGACCATGAAATGACGATCGCGCAGCTGGAAAGCTACATCCACTCGTAGGAGCCAGGCGCAGCTCAGCGCCCGCGCAGGAAAAGCGCGTCGAGTTCCTTCAGCGTCACCTGGCGCCAGGTGGGCCGGCCGTGGTTGCAGGTGTCGGCGCGCTCGGTGCGCTCCATCTCGCGCAAGAGTGCGTTCATTTCTTCGGCGGTCAAGCGTCGGTTCGCGCGCACGGCGCCGTGGCAGGCCATGGTGGACAGCAGTTGATCGCGCGCGCGCTCGACCACGCGGGTGGAGCCGACCTGCGCCAGCTCAGTCAGCACCGAACGCGTGAGCTCGGGCACATCGGCGTCGGGCAACGCGGCGGGGCGGCTGCGCACGGCCAGTGTCGTGGCCGAGAGCGGCGCCACGTCCAGCCCCAGCGACAGCAGCGCCTCGACCTCGGCCTCGGCCGTGGCGATCTCGGCTGCGGTGGCGGCAAAACTCTGCGGCAGCAAGAGCGGCTGTGAGGGCAGCCGGCCTGCGGCCTGCGTCGCCTTCAGCCGCTCGTAGACGACACGCTCGTGGGCCGCGTGCATGTCGACGATGACCAGTCCCTGTTCGTTTTCGGCCAGCACGTAGGCGCCGCCGAGTTGCGCCAGCGCGCGGCCCAGCGGCCAGGGCTGCGTGCCGTCGTCGCGCCATGCGCGCCGCGGCTCGGCCACGTGCGAAGGCACTGTGGTCGGCGCGGCTAACGGTATCGATACGGGCACAGCCGCGTCCTGGAGGCCGAGGCTCGACTGCCGATAACCGAAGGCCGGCATCGCTGTTGCCGCGACGGCCTCCATTGCCGAAGTCGCTGCCGACACGGCTGGAACGGCTGGCGAAAGTGCACGCGAGTCCGCAAGCGCATCTTCCACCGCATGCCGCACGGCGCTGTGCAGCGCGCGTCCATCACGGAATCGCACTTCGATCTTGGTCGGGTGCACGTTCACGTCCACCAGCGCGGGCGCAATATGCAGGAAGAGGGCATAGGCCGGCTGGCGGCTGCCGTGCAACTGGTCTTCGTAGGCTGAGCGCACGGCGTGGGCGATGAGGCGGTCGCGCACAAAACGGCCGTTGACGAAGAGGTACTGCATGTCGCTGCGGCTGCGCGCCGCTTCGGGCTGGCCGACGCGGCCCACCAGTCGCAGCGGCCCGGCCTGCGCTTGCAGCGGGCGGCTGGCGGCGATGAAGTCGGCTCCCAGCACATCGGCCAGCCTCGGCGTGTTCACATCCGCGCCGTCGTCCGTGCCCGCTTGCGCGCGCCACTGCGCCACGAGCCGGCCTTCGTGCCACACCGCAAAGGCGACCTCGGGCTGCGCCAGCGCGTGGCGGCGCACGGCCTCGAGCGCATGCGCCAATTCGGTCGCGTCGGTCTTCAGGAACTTGCGCCGCGCCGGTGTGCTGAAGAAGAGCTCGCGCACTTCCACGGTTGTGCCCGGCGCGCGCGCGGCGGCCAACAACTCGCCACTGCGCGCGTCGACGCGCCAGGCATGTGCCGCAGCGTGGGTGCGGCTGGTGATGCTCATCTCGGACACCGAGGCGATGGCTGCAAGCGCCTCGCCGCGAAAGCCCATCGTCTGCACCGATTCCAGGTCGGCGAGCGAGCCGATCTTGCTCGTGGCGTGGCGCTTGAGCGCAAGCACCAGCTGGTCGGCGGCGATGCCCGTGCCGTCGTCTTCGACGACGATCGAACGCACGCCGCCCGCCGACAAGCGCACGCTGATATTGGCAGCCTGCGCATCGAGCGCGTTGTCGACGAGCTCGCGCACCACCGAGGCCGGGCGCTCGACCACTTCGCCGGCGGCGATCTGGCTCACCAGTTCGTCGCTGAGTTCACGGATGGGGCGGCGCGTGGCGCTGTCGAGCTCGGCGTTCATGGTGCGCTAGTGTCGCCGAGTGCCTGGCTTCAGCCGGGATAATGCCCGCCATGGACATCGCGGCGCAGCTCCTGGACTTCATCCTGCACGTCGACGTGCACCTGAAGACTTTCGTGCTGACCTACGACGCCTGGGTATACGCGTTGCTCTTCCTCATCATCTTCGTCGAGACCGGCGTCGTGGTCATGCCCTTCCTGCCGGGTGACTCGCTGCTCTTCGTCGTCGGTGCCTTGTGCGGTGTCGAGCTGATGAGCCTGCCCTTGTCGATCGGCCTGCTCACGCTGGCGGCGATCCTGGGCAACCAGAGCAACTACGCCATCGGCCGCGCCGTCGGGCCGCGCGTGTTTCGCTGGGAGCAGTCGCGCTGGTTCAACCGCAAGGCGTTTGATCGCACGCATGCGTTCTACGAGCGCTACGGCGGCATCACCTTGGTGGCGGCGCGCTTCATGCCCTTCCTGCGCACCTTCGCGCCGTTCGTTGCCGGCGTGGCGCAGATGACGCGGCAGAAGTTCGCCTTCTACGACGTGCTCGGCGGCAGTCTGTGGGTGGGCAGCGTCACGCTTGCGGGCTACCTGTTCGGCAACATGGACTGGGTGCAGGACAACCTGAGCACGATCATCTGGGTCATGATCCTGTTGCCCGGCGTCTTCGTCGCCTGGGGTGCGTGGAAGTCGGGCCGCGCGCCGGCGCAGACCTGAATCAGGACAGGCGCTGCCGCGTCAAAGGTGGCCGCGCCGCGAACCAGCGCTGAATGCCGCTGGCCAGCGCATCGACCAGCTGGCGCCGGTATACCGGGTCGCGCAGCTTGTCTTCTTCTTCGGGGTTGGAGATGAAGGCCGTCTCCACCAGGATGCTCGGAATGTCGGGCGCCTTGAGCACGGCGAAGCCCGCCTGCTCCACCGCGTGCTTGTGCAGGGTGTTCACGTCGCCGATCTCCGAGAGCACCGCCCGTCCCAGCTTGAGGGAGTCGTTGATCGTGGCGGTGAGCGAGAGATCCAGCAGCGTGCGCGCGAGCACCGGGTCGCGCACCCCGAGGTTCACGCCGCCGATCAGGTCCGACTCGTTCTCGCGCGCCGCCAGCAGGCGCGCCGCGGCCGAGGTGGCGCCGCGCTCCGAGAGCGCGAACACGGAGGAGCCGCGGGCGTCGGGCCGCACCCACGCGTCGGCATGGACCGAGACGAACAGGTCCTCCTGCACGCGCCGCGACTTGACGACGCGCTGCGCGAGCGGGATGTAGTAGTCGCCATCGAGCACCAGCACCGCGCGCATGTTGGGCTCGCGATCGATGGCGGCCTTCAGGCGCCGAGCGATGGCGAGCGTGACGTCCTTCTCGCGCGTGCCGAGGCGGCCGCGTGCGCCCGG
>JANLYV010000121.1:0-4279 GCA_031365825.1 Rubrivivax sp.
TGGCGCGCGACCTGCTGCTTGTCGCGCGCGACGATCCGGCCGCCGCCATCGCCCGACTCGATTCCCACGCAGACGGCCTCAGTGCGCGTGAGGCAGCTGCGCGTGTGAAGCGCAGCGGCCCCAACGAAGTCGCGCACGAGGGTCCGCTGCCATGGTGGCTGCACCTGTGGCATTGCTACAAGAATCCGTTCAACCTGCTGCTGACCGTCTTGGCCGTCGTCTCGTACCTCAGCGCGGATGCCAAGGCCACCGTCGTGATCGGTTTGATGGTGGGCTTGAGCACCCTGATTCGCTTCGTGCAGGAAGGCCGTTCGCATCGCGCCGCAGACGGGCTGAAGGCGATGGTGAGCAATACCGCCACCGTGATCCGGCGCGGTCCCGGCACGAAGGATGGCAAGACGCGCGCCGAGCCCACGCGCCTGGACATGCCGATCCGCAAGCTGGCGCCAGGCGACCTGGTCGCGCTGTCGGCGGGCGACATGATTCCTGCCGATTGCCGGGTGCTCACGGCGAGAGATCTGTTCATCGCCCAGGCGGCGATGACCGGCGAGTCGTTGCCGGTGGAGAAGTTCGCCGACCACCGCGGCGACAGCGACGAGCCGCTCGAGCAAAGCAACCTCGTCTTCATGGGGACCAACGTCGTCTCCGGCTCGGCCACCGCCTTGGTGGTCGCCACGGGCCATCGCACTTACTTCGGCACGCTGGCATCGAAGGTGATGGCGACGGACGCCAGCCCCAACGCCTTCCAGGCCGGCGTCAACAGCGTGAGCTGGCTGTTGATCCGCTTCGCGTTGGTGATGGTGCCGATCGTGCTGTTGGTCAACGGCTTCACCAAGGGCAACTGGACCGAGGCATTTTTATTCGCGCTGTCGGTGGCCGTGGGGCTGACGCCCGAGATGTTGCCGATGATCGTGACCTCCACCCTGGCCAAGGGCGCAGTGCTGCTGTCGCGTAAGAAAGTTGTTGTCAAGCGCCTGGACGCGATCCAGAACTTCGGCGCGATGGACGTGCTGTGCACCGACAAGACCGGCACGCTGACGCAGGACAAGATCGCCATGGCACGCAAGTGCGACGTTTTCGGCAAGGCGTCGGACGAGGTGCTCAACTTCGCCTTTCTCAACAGCTACTACCAGACCGGGCTGAAGAATCTGCTTGACCGCGCCGTGCTCGAACGCGTGGAGTTGGCCACCGAGTTGAAGCTGAAGCAGGACTACCGCAAGATCGACGAGATCCCGTTCGACTTCGAGCGTCGGCGCATGTCGGTGGTGGTGTCGCAGCGTGATGAACACCATGAGCTGATTTGCAAGGGCGCCGTCGAAGAGGTGCTGTCGGTGTGTACTCGAGTGCGTTCCGGCAACGAGCACGAGCCACAGGAGGTGCCGCTCGACGCCGCGATGCTGGCGCGCGTGCAGCAGCTCACGCGCGAGCTGAACGGGGAAGGCCTGCGCGTCGTTGCGGTGGCGATGAAGGAGCTGCCGCCCAGCCAGACCACCTATTCGGTTGCCGACGAGGCGCAATTGACGCTCATCGGCTACATCGCCTTCCTGGACCCGCCCAAGGAGTCGGCCGCGCCGGCACTCCAGGCGCTGGCCGCGCACGGCGTCAGCGTCAAGGTGCTGACCGGAGACAACGAACTCGTGACCGCCAGCGTCTGCCGTCACGTCGGACTGCCCGCAGGCCCGGTGCTTCTGGGCTCGCAGATCGAACCCATGAGCGACGCAGCGCTGGCCCTTGCCGTGGAGAAGCACCAGCTCTTCGCCAAGCTCGCGCCGCTGCACAAGGAGCGCATCGTGCACGCGCTGCGGACCAATGGGCATGTGGTCGGTTTCATGGGCGACGGCATCAACGACGCACCCGCGCTGCGTGCCGCCGACATCGGCATCTCGGTGGATTCGGCGGTGGACATTGCAAAGGAAGCGGCCGACATCATCCTGCTCGAAAAGAGCCTGATGGTGCTCGACGACGGTGTGATCGAGGGCCGCACCACTTTCTGCAACATGCTGAAGTACATCCGCATGACGGCCAGCTCGAACTTCGGCAACGTGTTCTCGGTGCTGGTGGCGAGCGCCTTCCTGCCCTTCCTGCCGATGCTGCCGCTGCAGCTGCTGACGCAGAACCTGCTCTACGATATTTCTCAGACTGGTATTCCGTTCGACAGTGTCGATGCCGAGTTGGTGAGCCATCCGCTGAAGTGGAACCCCGGCGGCATCGGCCGCTTCATGATCTTCTTCGGGCCGATCAGCTCGGTGTTCGACATCGCCACGTTCGCCGTGATGTGGTGGGTGTTCAGCGCGAACAGTGTGGCCGAGCAGGGTCTGTTCCAGTCGGGCTGGTTCGTCGTGGGGCTGCTGACGCAGACGTTGGTCGTGCACATGATCCGCACGCCGAAGCTCCCTTTCATCGAAAGCCGCGCTGCGCCACCATTGATGGTGATGACGCTGGCGATCATGGCCGCGGGCGTCTTTCTGCCGATGGGGCCGCTGGCCGAATACTTCAAGCTGCAGGCGCTGCCGCTCGCGTACTTTCCCTGGCTCGTGGGCATCCTGCTGGCCTACTGCATGCTGACCACCGTGATGAAGCGCTATTACGTCCGGCGCTTTGGTTGGGAGTGACTGCCGGGGCCGCAGGCGCCGCATGACTCGCTGCCATGCGCGTGTGCCAGTGACGTGTCATCCACCGCGGCCTCGATCGCTGGAATCTCCATGTGGCCATCGAGATCTTGATGTGTACGGCAGCAAACAGACGCGCCAGCCGCTCATGGCTCAGCCTCCAGGCATGAGTACTGCGCCGCCCCCGTCACCTGCTGCACAGCTCGGTGCGGTCATCAGCCGGACTTGTGGTTCGACCCGCTTCGTTTGATGCGGATCAAGACTTCGTTGCGACACGCGTGCAGTATCAGTTATTCGAAATTCGCGCCAAACATGAACCTCTTCTCTAACACCCGCGCCAAGCGCAACACCGCATTCGTGGTGCTGCTGGTGTGGCTGTTTGCACTGGCTTCAGGGGTCGCGAATGCTTGCTTGCTGGAGTCGCCCGAACTGCATTCCAAGGCGCCGAACGGGCCGTCGTCGATGACGATCCATGCGCCTGCCGAGTTGGCTGGTCATGCGGGTACCCATGCCGGCCACGATGACGGCTCGGACAACACCAGAAAGTCGTGCCTGAAAGTCTGTGATGACGGTACGCACACCTTGCCCAGTGCGAACTCGGGCGTTGACCACACCGACCCTGGTCCGGCACTTCTGGTCGCGACCTTGTGGGCGGGATCACCCCATGTCATCTCGGTGTCACGCCGAATGCATGACTCGGCGATACCCGTGGTCGGGCCGCCTCTCAGGGTTCGCTACTCGCGGCTGGCGCTATAGCCGCACCGAGACCCGATCCGGAGCCATCGTGCTCCGCAGTCGGCGCCCATTCTTCGTCAGTCTCGGATCCGTGCTCACGTACGGACTGCGGACTGAACCAGCGTAACGCCAACGCTCGGTGCTCGGCACCGGACGCATGGCCGTGCCAGTCGATTCATTGATCTATCACCTATCGCCGTTCACCAACCGGACCAGCAGGAGTGCCCCATGAAGCTCGCTCACCATCTCAGCCTCGCCCTCGCCCTCGTCGCTTCAGGCGCCCCCAGCTGGGCCGCGCAACATGACCAGCACAAGGCGCATCACCCGGCGGGTTCAGCCTCTGCCGCCACCGCCAAATCCATGCCCGGCAAGACCGCGCCAGAGATGGCGCGAATGGCCAGCCAGATGACGGCCATGCAGGAGATGCACGACAAGATGATGGCCGCCAAGACACCCGAAGAACGCAATGCGTTGATGGCCGAGCACATGAAGGCCATGCAGGGCGGCATGGGCATGATGAAGGGCATGGGCGGCATGTCCGGCCCCAAGAGCCCACCCATCGACATGACCCAGCGCCAGACCATGATGGAGCAGCGCATGGAGATGATGCAGACCATGATGGAGATGATGGTCGATCGTCTTCCGCAGTCGCCGGCCAAGCCGTGAGGGGCATGTCATGAACCAGCCCCAGGACAACACGTCGATGCCATCGGTGTCGAGCTACGGCTTTCGCTGCGCCCTGCAGCCCCAGGCCTTTGCGCAGGGCGTCGCGCACGAAGTTCGCCAGCGGCTCGAGCGGGTTCGCGCGGCGCTGGGGAGATCGGCGTGCTGAGAAGAAGGCAGCTGTTGGCCGGCGCGGTGGTCGCGGCCGGGGCCGGCGGGGCCGCGTGGCTGTACTTCAGGTCGCGCGCCTCGCACGCGGTGGGCGGCGGGCC
>JANLYV010000478.1:0-9853 GCA_031365825.1 Rubrivivax sp.
CACCGCGTGCCACGGACGTTAGCGTCAGCCAGGTGAAGAATCGATCCTGGGCGCCGCTTTACACCGCGTTGGCCGCGGCCGCGTTGCTGGCCCTGTCCAGTTGCGCCGTTTGGAAAGTCAACCGCGCCGTCGAATTGGCGCACCCCAGCGATGCCGGCTACGTCGAGTGGTTCAACGCGTTGTTTTTACAAGCGGCACTGGAGCCCCGCCTGCGCAGCGCGCGTCGAGGTGGCTGAGACGTCGCCGATGGCCTGGTGCGTGGCCGGCATCTCAGATCAACTCTTCGACCACCAACAACCGGTAGTGCACCGCCAACGTGGCGCCGTGCTCGCGCGCGATGGCGGCTGCACGTGAGGCGGTGTCGGTGTCTTCGGCCTTCACCAGCAACCAGCCATAGCCTTGCCGCGCCAGCTCGATGTAGCGGCGCTGCAGCGTGATCTCGTAGCCGAAGCCCGCAAGCGGGCTGGCGGCATCGACCAGCGCGTCCATCTCCGCGTTGCTTTCGCGTGGGGTGAAGATCACCAACTCCCCGGCCTGCCAACCCGCCTCGCGCAAGGCCGCGGTCAGTGACTCGACCTGGCCCATGCTGGGCAAGCCCATCATCACGTGCCCGGTGGGTTTGAAAGTGCCGAACGAGGTCGGCAAATGCTCTCTGGTGATGGTGTCGCTCATGACGATCCTTTGGGCCACTGGTGCGGCCAGCAGGCGATCGTCGCGCCATCGCTCGCCAACCGGCGTCGGGCGTGTGCGCGGTGGCCTGTAGGAGAACGGCGCGGTCGGCGCGCGAAGCTCACCGTCGTCTCCCGCCGCTACAGACTCACCTCCCACGCTCCGCGGCTGCGTGTGCCCACACGCAATACACGCGCGGCGGCGTGCAGCAGCAGGTCGCCGGCAATGACGTTGGGCAGGCCGTTGTTGAACGCCATCCAGCTGCCGCCGGCGTTCTTGCTGCGCCACACGCCGCGGTCGGTGGCCAGGTACACGGTGCTTGTGTTTTTTGGGTCGACGGCCACGGCGGTGACGGCCATGTCGGGCAGGTTGCCGCTGCGGTTGCCGAAGGTCTTGCCGCTGTTGAGCGAGCGAAAGACATGGCCGCCGCCGAGCTGCGAGCAACTCGCCCACAGCGTTTTGCCGGTGCTGCCGATCACGTCGATGTCGCTGACATAGCCGCCGGCTAACGTCGCCAGTGCGGTGACTGTGGCCGCCGACCACGCGCCGCTGCCACGCGCGATGCGCCAGAGCTGGCCGCCCTGGGTGCCGGCGACGATGGTGTGGTCGTCGACGATGGCCACCGCGGTGATGAATTCATTGCCGCTGCCGGGCATGACTTCGCTCCAGCTGTCGCCGTCATCGGCCGAGATCCAGACGCTGACGCCGGCTTTCACGAGCATGCTGCCGCGTGCTTCCAGCGGCGGGTAGAACAGCGCTTCGTAGCCGTCGGGCACCGGGGGCGACACGTCCTGCCAGCTGAAGGCCTGCGGCCCCAGCGCCGGCGCGCGCTCGATCGGCATGTCGTAGTAGCTGTGGTAGCAGATCGACGCCGCACCGCGGTCGACCGCGGCGCAGTCGCCGCCGTCGCCCAGGGCCACCTGGTCCCAGCGGCGCGGGCCGGCCAGCGTGAGCGAGCCGTTGTCCTGCGTGCCGCCGAAGAGCCAGGCGGCATTGCCCGGGAGTTGCGCCAGGTACTCGAATTCGGTGATGCCCAGGCCTGGGTTAAGCGCCGTCCAGTGGTCGCCGCGGTCGGCCGAGCGGAACAGGCCGCCGTCGTTGCAGGCGTAGACCACACCCGGCTGGTTGACATCAAAAGCAAGGCCGTGCTGGTCGGGGTGGATCGAGTCGCCGCTGCTGCGCGACGAGATGTTCTGCCAGCTCATGCCGGCCGCTCCGCGCCGGCCGCGGAAGAGGTCGATCGCGCCCCAGTAGATCAGGTCGGCGTCGTCGGGCGCGACGCCCAGGCACCAGTCGTACCAGGCCTGGTTGGTCTTCATCGTGCCCGGCACGTTCAACGCCGTGAAAGCACCGCCCAAGGTGGCACG
Organism: Rubrivivax sp.; assembly: GCA_031365825.1. GTDB lineage: Bacteria > Pseudomonadota > Gammaproteobacteria > Burkholderiales > Burkholderiaceae_C > Rubrivivax. The sequence continues at coordinate 2,037 of JANLYV010000478.1, forward strand.
TCGCCACAACACCGCCTGGCTGCCGATGCAGCCGGCCAGCCACACCACCGCGCCCTGGCCAGGCGCATGGCAGACCTCGAGCCGCTTGAAGCGCGTGGCGGCGCTGGTGCCGGGCAGTGCCAGGCGCACCCAGGTGGCGCCGCCGTCGCTGCTGCGCGCCAGACCGTCGGCGAATGCGGCGAGCACTTCGTTCGGCTGCGTCGGGTGCACCGAGACGCTCCAGCACGGCGCTGCAATCGCCGTGCTCACGCTCTGGCCGCCGTTTTGCGTGAGGTGCAGCGCCTGGTCGCTGGCGATCCACACGCGCAGCGGGTTCGCCGGGTCGACCGCCAGGTCGTAGACACCGAGCCCGCTCAAGGCCGGCGTGGGCACGGCGGCCCAGGTCAGGCCGGCGTCGCTGGAACGCAGCAGACCGACACCGAAGGGGATCTGCCCGTCGCCGTCACCGGTGGCGGCGTAGACCACGCCCGGCGCGGAGGGCGACTGCGCGATGGCGCCCATCACCAGCGTGGGTTGGCGGTCGGTCAGCGGCGCCCAGGTGGCGCCGGTATCGCCGCTGCCCCAAAGGCCGCCACCGGCCGAGCACAGCACGAGGTGGCGTGAGTCGCTGCGGTCGATCACCACGCCGCTGCAGCGGCCCGAGACCGCGGGCGAGGCGCCCGGCCCGCTGCCATAGGTCTGGCCGTGAGGGATCAGCGTCGGCCCGAGTTCGCGCCACACCGGCAAGGCCGCCGCCGCCGCGGCACGGAAGCCGACGGGTGCGGCGGCCGTGGTCACCGCCGCGGCGGCGCCACGCGCGATGCGTGCCCGTGCACGTTGCACGTTAGCACTGGCGCTGGCCAGGCCGGCGGCGTCGCCCAGGCGGTCGTCACCGGGCAGGCCGCGCTGCATGCCGAAGTATTCGCGCCGGGCCATGGCCTTGCCGCCGGGGTGGTCGGCTTCGACACGGGCCTTGAGCCTGGCGCGCACGGGGCTGGCCTTGGCCGAGGCTTGCTCCACCACCGTGCGCCCGGGCTCCTTGCCCCAGGGCAGCACGCTGGCGGCCTTGCCGGCGGCGTCGGTCTTGAGCTTGGTGCGGGTGCTGGCGTCGGGTGACTTCATGATGCGGCTCCCTTCGATGCGGGTGGGCGATCAGCGCTTCTTGGCAGGTGGCTTGGGTGCGGGCGGAGGCGCCGGCGGTGGGCTGGCGGGCGCCTCGGGCAGGCCCGAGGCGACGTCCGCGGGTGGCAGCGGCAGCCCGCGTTGTTGCGCGAACTGGCGCGCGCGGTCCTTCGCATGGCCGCCGGGCGGGCTGTCGTCTTGCGGCTTGCTGCCTGGCGGCACGGGCTTGCGCATGGCTCAGTGCCCGCCCATATCGCGCGCGGGCTTGCGCAGCCAGCTTGCCAGTTGCGCCACCAGCACGTCGATCACCAGCCAGGTGACGAGGAAAGCGCCGCACTCCAGCGCGAAACTGTGGAACTTGTAGAACACCTCGGCGATGAGGAAGGCCAGCAGCAAACCAGGCAAGCGCACGCCAAGGTCACCGTGTTGGCGCACGGCACGCAGAAATTCAAGCATGGGGCCTCCGGGCGGTTGAAGCGGCGCACGCGCAGCGGTGCGTCTGACTTCATTTCAGCACGCGGGCGGCCGCGCCACAAGCGCGAAGCTAGGGAGGCGGCGGTGTGGCGGTGAGCAGCTTGTCGAGCGTGGCCTGGCACCCGCTTCGGTCGTCCTCGGTCAGGCGCGCGAAGGCAGTGCGTGCGCCTTCGACCGCGCGGCCGAACGCAGCCAGATCGCCCGCGGCGCGCTCCACAACGGCCAGCGCCTCGAAGCCGAAGAACTGCTCCAGCGCGACGTGGTCATGTTCGGCGACGATGGCCAGGCAGGCCTGCGCATGGCCGCGCGCGCGCGGCAGTTGACCGGCCTGGGTGCAGCTCATCGCCAGCCGGTATTCGGCGCGCTCGGTCTCGAGCCAGGTGCCGGCGCGGGCCCAATAGGTGCGTGCGGCTTGCGCCGCAGCGACCATCAGCGCGGTCTCGGCGGCGTTGCGGTTCGCCCTTGCTTCCATCGTGCACGCGATGCCGTTGGCGCTGGCGGCGAGGCTACGCAATGCCGGGTCGGTGTCAATGAGTGTCGACGTTTCTACCGCTGCGCAGGCCTGCTGCAACAGCGTCGCCGCGCGTGCCGCATCGGGCGCGGCCAGGTTGCCTGCGGCCATGGCCGTCACGCGCACCTGGTCGGACACCGACAGGGCTGCACGCTCGTCGGCCAACCCCGCGCAAAGACGCAGGCTGGCCGCGGCGCGCTGTGCCGCGCCACCGCTGCTGCCTTGTGCCGCAAACGGCGACAGCGCGCGCACGTGCCCGATGTAGTCCAGGCCTTCCTGCCATGCGCCCAGGTGCTCGCCGTGCACGTGGTGTGCCAGCCCAATGAGACCGGCCAGGCCGGCGTCGTCGGCGGGCAGCGCCAGCGCTTGCGGGAGCCGGTCGGCCACACCGCGTGCATCCTCGGCATGGTCGTGCCAGGCCTGGCCGATGAAGTCGGTCAGCTCACTCATGACGTTAGTCCTCGATGACTTCGGGCCAGGCGGTGTGGAACCACTGCCCGGCGGGTTTGTCGATGCGCTCGTAGGTGTGTGCGCCGAAGAAGTCGCGCTGCGCCTGCAGCAGGTTCGCCGGCAAGCGCGCCGCGCGCAAGCTGTCGTAGTAGGCGAGCGAGGCGCTGAAGGCCGGCACCGCCACGCCTTGCGTCACCGCCAGCGCCACGACCTCGCGCCAGGCCTGCTGCGTGCGGTTGAGCACGTCGCGGAAGAAGGGCGCCAGCATCAAATGCGCCAGCTCGGGCTCGGCGCGGTAAGCCTGCGTGATGCGGTTGAGAAAGCGCGCGCGGATGATGCAGCCGCCGCGCCAGATCGAGGCGATGCCGCCGAGGTCCAGCGCCCAGCCCTTGGCCTCGCTCATCGTCGCCATCAACGCCAACCCTTGAGCGTAGCTGACGATCTTCGAGGCATAGAGCGCGTCATGCACCTTGGCCACGAGCGCGCTGCGCTCCATGGTGATGGCGCCTGCCGCTGGGCCGTGCAGCAGCTGGCTCATCACCACGCGCTGCGCTTTCTGCGACGACAGCACACGCGCTTCGACCGCGGCGTTGATGGTGCTGATGACCACGGCGTTCTCGGCCGCGTTCAGCAGCGTCCACTGGCCGGTGCCTTTCTGCCCGGCCTTGTCCAGGATCATTTCCACCAGCGGCTGCCCGGTCTCGGGGTCGGTCTGCTGCAGCGCCACCGCGGTGATCTGGATCAGGTAGCTCTGCAGTTCGCCTTCGTTCCAGCGGGCGAACACCGCCGCCATCTCGGCCGCACTCAGGCCCGCGGCCTTGAGCAGCGCGTAGGCCTCGCAGATGAGCTGCATGTCGCCGTATTCGATGCCGTTGTGCACCATCTTCACGTAGTGCCCAGCACCGCCCGGGCCGATGTGCATCACGCACGGCTGGCCGTCGACCTTGGCCGCGATGCTCTCGAAGATGGGCCGCATCACGGCCCAGGTCGAGGCCGGGCCGCCGGGCATGATCGAAGGGCCCTTGCGCGCCCCCTCTTCGCCGCCCGAGACGCCGGCGCCGATGAAGCGCAGGCCGTGCGCGGCCATCTCGGCGTCGCGCCTCTCGGTGTCGCGGTACAGGCTGTTGCCACCGTCGATGACGATGTCATCGGCGTCCAGCAGCGGCGTGAGCTGTGCCAGCACCGCGTCCACCGCCGCGCCGGCCTTGACCATGAGCATCACCTTGCGCGGCCTGGCCAGGCTGGCGACGAAGTCTTGCAAGGTGTTCGCGGCGGCCAGCTTCTTGCCGGGGTGCGCGGCCACGAAGTCTTGAGTGACGGCGGGCGTGCGGTTGTAGACGCTCACCGTGAAGCCGCGGCTTTCGACGTTGAGCACGAGGTTCTGGCCCATCACGGCCAGGCCGATGAGGCCGAAATCGCTGAGGGGCGCGGTCATGGTGTTGCGGCGTGGAGACAGAGGCTGTGAGGGTGACGGGCGGACGCCATTGTGCCGGGCAGCCACCACAGCGCAGGGGCGCGATTACCATCGACCATCACCTTCCCACGAGCCCGCCCCAGCCCCTGCCCACCATGATCGCGCTGCTGCCATTGCCACCGGTGCGCCGCTGGGCGGCCTGGGTCGCGGCCGGTGTGCCGGCGTGGCGGCCCGCGCCAAGGGTGTACGCCGTGATTCCCGACCCGCCGCCGCAAGTGTCGATGGCGCAATGCCTGGTGCTGGCGGCGCTGGTGCATGCCCTGCTCGTGGCCATCTTCGGCAACACCCCCGGCGGCAGCGCGCGGCCCGGTGAAGGCGTGTGGGGGCCGATCAACATCACCCTGCGCGGTGTGCCACAAACCGGCACTGGCGCGGCGCTGCCGCGCGACGCCTACAGCGGCCCGGTGGGCGCCGCACGCGACAGCCGCTTCGGTGGTGCCGTGCGCGACGAGCAGCAGGCGCCGCGCAGCAACGACGGCCCCGGCGCCGCGCGGCTGGGCGTGTGGAGCTCCAGGCCGAGCGAGCGCGCCACCGAGGTTGCCCCCGGCGCCATGGTGCCGCCGCTGCCGGCGCCGCCGGCACCGGCTACCGCCGCGCCGGCCGAGCCAGCCCAGGTCGCGCCCCTGGCCCGCAGCATGCCGTCGGCGCCGCTGCCGCGCCCCATGCCCACGCCGGCATTGCCCTCGGCCAGCCTCGCGCCTGAAGCCACGGCCGTGCCGCCGGTGCCGACCCGCGCGCCATCGCTGAGCGAACGCGTCGCGCCGCGCAGTGCCGAGTCGCGCCCGTCCGATGTGCCACGCGCCGCGCCCACCGACAGCGACGCGCGTTTGAAGATGGTCCAAAGCGCGCCCGTCGCAGCGCCGGCCGCGACACCGGCCGAGCCGACGCCGGCCACGCCGCAAAGCGCTGCAGCCGACGCTCCCAGCGTGCGTGCGTTGCCCGAACCGGCGGTCGAACTCAAAGCCCTGCAGGCGCTGCCGGCACCGCGCACGTCGGCGAGCACATTGGCGCCACGTGAGATCGCACGCGACAGCGCACGCGCCGAGCCGTTGACGTTGCCCGCGCTCGCCGCGACGCCGGCCGCGCCGGTGGCCCTGCCCGAGCCCGTGATCAAGGCCGTGCCCGCACTGGCCCCGGCCCCGAGCATCAACGCGCCCACGGCCGCGCAGCCGGCGCTGGACGCGTCCGCCCGCGCGACCAGCCTGGCGGTGCCTCAATTGCAGGCGGTGCCGGGTGTGGCTGCGACCACTTTGCCAGCGGTCGCTTCGGGCGCGCCGCCAGCGACGGCATCCACGACGACCGCCACGCCATCCACCGCCGCCGACGGCGCGCGCACGGCCACCAGCCCCCAGCCGCAACCCGGCGCCGGCGCACCCGATGCCGGCCCCAGCGCCGGCCGCGATGTGGCCACCGTGCCCTCGGCCCCGGCCAGCGCACCGCGGCTGAACCTGGAGCTGGCGCGGCCGCGTGGCGGCGAGATCTCGCGCGAAGGCGCGCGCGGTGTGCTGCAGCTGTTGCCGCATCCGCCCGAGCGCAAGTCCAAGCTTGCCGAGGACATCGCCAACGCGGCGAAAAAGGACTGCAAACAGGCCTACTCTGGCATGGGCATCCTGGCGGCACTGCCGCTGGCGGTGGACGCGGTGAAGAGCAACGCGGCGACGGGGTGCAAGTGGTAGGCGGCCGCGGAACTGTGCGCCACAATATGGTTAACCATGTGCTGAAGGTGGGTTGACCATGAAAGAAGTTGCGGTGTTCGAAGCCAAGACGCGGCTGTCCGAGTTGATCGCCGAAGTCGAGCGTGGTGCGTCCGTGACCATCACGCGCCGCGGTGTGCCGGTGGCCCGGCTCGTGTCGGCGCAAACGCCCAAAGTGCGTGCGGCGGCGCCGTCGCAACGTCAGCGTGTGCTCGGCGTGATGCAGGCGCTGGCGCCGTTTCGAGACAAGGTGAGCTTGGGCACACCCTTGAAAAAGGCACTTGAGCAGGGCCGGGACTGAATGCCTTTCGTGCTCGACAACTCGGTGGTCAGCGGCTGGTACCTTGCCAGCCAGCGCAGCGACTACAGCGACGCGATGGCCTTGCGCCTGCAGGACGACAAAGCCCTGGTGCCGACGATCTGGGAGCTGGAGTTGACGAACGTGCTGCGCGCCGCGTGTCTGCGCAAGCGCTTGAACGCGCAGCAGGCGCAACAGATCGTGTTGCAAATTCGGGCGCTGCCGATCGAGGTCGATCGCGCTGCCGTGCCGGCCAGCGAGATGTTGGCGCTGAGCCTGCGCTTTGGCCTCAGCAGCTACGACGCGGCCTACCTCGAACTGGCGCTGCGCCGCCAAATCCCGCTGTCGACCCAGGACGCGGCGTTGCGCGCCGCCGCCACAGCCGCCGGCGTCGGGTGGGTGCCGGCGTCATGAGCGCGTGCGGTGTTCGCGAAATTCGTGCCTACAAAAGTCGTTGAACTCTCAATGATTTAGAAGCAAGATATCGGCCTGTGGCCCTGCGTCGGCGGCGGCTCCTGCTTCGAAGGCTTGCATGAACATCGTCTGCATCGGCGGCGGCCCCGCCGGTTTGTACTTCGCGCTGCTGATGAAGAAGCTCGGCGCGCATCACCACATTCGCGTCATCGAACGCAACAAGCCCTACGACACCTTCGGCTGGGGCGTGGTCTTCTCCGACGCGACGATGGAGAACATGCGCGAGTGGGACCGCGACACCGCCGACGCCATCGAATCCAGCTTCGCGCATTGGGACGACATCGAGTTGCAGTTCAAGGGCCGCACCATCCGCTCGGGCGGGCACGGCTTCGTCGGCATCGGGCGCAAGAAGCTGCTCAACATCCTGCAAGCGCGCTGCGAAGTGCTGGGGGTGCAACTCGTGTTCGACACCGAAGCACAGAGCGATGTCGACTACCCCGAGGCCGACCTGATCATCGCCAGCGACGGCATCAACTCGCGCATCCGCGCGCGCCACGCGGCGGTGTTCAAACCCGACATCGTGACCCGGCCGAACCGCTTCATCTGGCTCGGCACGAAGAAACGCTACGAGCCTTTCACCTTCCTGTTCGAGAAGACCGAACACGGCTGGTTCCAGGCGCATATCTACAAGTTCGACGACAGCACCAGCACCTTCATCGTCGAATGCCCCGAGCCGGTGTGGCTGGCGCATGGGCTGGACCAGGCCGACACGGAACAGTCCATCGCCTTCTGCGAAAAACTCTTCGCCTCCAACCTGCAAGGCGAAAAGCTGCTGAGCAACGCGCGCCATCTGCGCGGCTCGGCCTGGCTGAATTTCCAGCGCGTGAAGTGCGAGCAGTGGTCGCACTTCAATGGCACGAACCACGTGGTGCTGATGGGGGATGCGGTGCACACGGCGCACTTCGCCATCGGCTCGGGTACCAAGCTCGCGCTCGAAGATGCGATCGAACTCACGCGCCAGTTCAAGCAACTGGGCGATAGCGCCGAGCACATCCCCGAGGTGCTGGCGCGCTACCAGAGTCTGCGTGCCATCGACGTTATTCGCCTGCAGAACGCCGCCTGGAACGCGATGGAATGGTTCGAGGTCTGCGGCCAACGCTATTGCGATCAGCTCGAGCCCGAGCAGTTCATGTACAGCATGCTCACGCGCAGCCAGCGCATCAGCCACGAGAACCTGCGCCTGCGCGACAAGGCCTGGCTCGATGGCTTCGAGCGCTGGTTCGCAGAGCACGCGACGCGCCCCGCCGCCGGGCCGCCCCAAGGCGGGGCAGCCCCCTTGGGGGGTGGCGAGGATCGCAACGTCGCTGCGACCACAGCCTTCGGGCCAACCGCCGTGCCGCC
>JANLYV010000132.1:0-2509 GCA_031365825.1 Rubrivivax sp.
ACTCCGCGCGGATTTGTCGGGTTGCACAAGCCTGCCTCGTTGCGCGGACACGGCATGCGCATTTGCGAAGTGCGAGAGTGGCACGACCGCGGCGGCAACAGCTCCCTTGTGAATGGTGCCCGCGGAGTTCGCGCTGCTAGACCGAAGTTCCTCGGCCGGCGGGCGGCTTTGAACGGGTAAGTTCCCAGCAAATCAACGAGTTGAGTGACATCGCCGGCTCTCGTTTGTAGGCATGTAGTTGTGGTTGATTTACTGATGTTGTTTGCCTATACATGTAGGCATGCATGTCCATGTCGTGCCGAACCGAGGTTCGCCGCCCACCGTACTGCTGCGAGAGTCCTACCGCGAAGGCTCCAAGGTCGGCAAGCGCACGTTGGCCAATCTGTCGAGTCTGTCGGCTGCGCAGATCGAAGCCATCCGCGCGGTGCTGCGCGGCGAAGCATTGCAACCGGTAGCACCGGGCTTCGAGATCGCCGCATCGCGTTCGCACGGCCATGTGCAAGCCGCGGCGCTGACGATGCAGCGCTTGGAGCTGGCAACGCTGCTCGCCTCCAAGCCCTGCCGCGAACGCGACCTGGTGCTGGCGATGGTGGCCTCGCGCATCGTGGCGCCACACACCAAGCTCGCGACCACGCGCTGGTGGCATACCACGACGCTGGCCGAGGACTTCGGTGTGGCCGATGCGAACGAGGACGACCTGTACGCGGCGATGGACTGGCTGCTCGCGCGCCAGGGCACGATCCAGAAGAAACTCGCTGCACGTCACCTGAGCGAAGGCGGTTTGGTGCTGTACGACCTGTCGTCCAGCTACTTCGAGGGCAGCTGCTGCCCGCTGGCCAAGCTCGGCTACAGCCGCGACGGCCGACGTGGTCTGCTGCAGGTCAACTACGGCTTGCTCACCGATGCGCGCGGCTGCCCGGTGGCCGTGTCGGTGTACGAGGGCAACGTCGCCGACAGCCTGACCTTGATGCCCGAGGTGCAGCGGCTGCGCGAGGACTTCGGCGTCGAGCGCCTGGTGATGGTGGGCGACCGCGGCATGATCTCCAACAAGGCCATTGAGGAACTGCGCGACACCGACGGCATCGCCTGGATCACCGCGCTCAAGAGCGTGTCGATCCGCGCGCTGGTCGAGCAGGGGCAATTGCAACTCGACCTGTTCGACCAGCGCAATCTGCTCGAACTCAGTTCGCCGGACTATCCGGGCGAGCGGCTGGTGGCGTGCCGCAATCCGGAACTGGCCAAGCTGCGCACGCACAAGCGCGAGGAACTGCTCACAGCCACCGAGCACGGCCTCGAGAAGATCAAGGCCCGGGTGGACGCGGGCAAGCTCGCCGGCCGTGACGAGATTGGCCTGCGCGTGGGCAAGATGATCAACCAGTACAAGGTTGCCAAGCACTTCGAGCTGGCCATCGGCGAGCGCACGTTCACCTTCGCGCGCAAGCTCGGGGCAATAGCCGCCGAGGCGGCACTGGACGGCATCTACATCATCCGCACATCGGTGCCGGCAGCGCAGATGGACTCGGCCGAATGCGTGCGCAACTACAAGTCCCTGGCCAACGTCGAACGCGCGTTCCGCTCGCTCAAGACGATCGACCTGAAGGTGCGTCCGATCCACCACCGCACGGCCGATCGGGTGCGCGCGCACATCTTCCTGTGCATGCTGGCCTACTACGTCGAGTGGCACATGCGCGAGGTCTGGCGCGAGTTGATGTTCGCCGATACCGAGCAGCAAGCCAAGATCACGCGCGACCCCGTCGCACCGGCCAGGCGCTCCAAGGCGGCGCTGGCCAAGGCGACTCGCCACACGCTGGATGACGGCACTCCAGCGCACAGCTTCTCGACCCTGATGGCGGAGCTCGCCAACATCGTGCGCAACACCTGCCGCACGCCCAAGGCCAGGCCCGATGCGCCGACGTTCGAGGTTCTCACCACGCCCAACGCCAAGCAACAGCGAGCGCTCGAACTGCTCCAGCAGATCCGGTTGTAGACAGAAACCGGCACCCCAATCTCACCTCAAGTGCTTGTCGTGCAAGGACAAACTCGCTCGGAGGTCGGAGGAACTTCGGACTAGCCTTGAGCATCTGCGTCAAGCATCGGTGTCGCCGGACGCCGGTGGGCTCTGTCAACTCGAAACTGAAAATCGCCTCGCGCATCGGAAGAAGCATGGCGATTCATCCCACGAATTGCGGACGCGGAAGAGATCGCCAAGCGTAACATTGGTCGTGGACTCGAACGAGGAGTGTGACGTGCAGGCTTGGTCTCACCAGTCGTCGAAGCTCTTTCTGCTGGCAGTCACAGCCTCTTGCTCTGCGCCCGACTGGGCGCGTCACTGAACGGCGTATACGACGTCGCACCGCCCCGACGACGCCCTTCCTGCCCGCGTTGCCCTGCAACCCTCCCGACCCTGCGAGGCACCGTGCAACCCAGCGACCGTGGCAACGCCGGCGTCATCATCGGCAGCACCGACCTGCTGATCGGCATGCACGGCGTCGAGGCGCCGCTGCTCGCC
>JANLYV010000161.1:0-2733 GCA_031365825.1 Rubrivivax sp.
GCGGGCAGCATGAACAGCAGCCCCAACGCATTGCGGTTGTTCTGAAGTTTCTCTAGCATCGCGACGGGTGTGCTAACGCTCAAAATGACGGGCTGCCTTGATCTGCTCTTGCCCTAGCGAACCAGCACATGCCAGGCCACACAAGCCTGTGCAAAAAATGCCACCGTGAACGCCAACGTGCGCGCCCAAGGTATGCCAAAGGTGTAGGCAGCCGCGTGCACGACGCGCGCCCAGAAGTAAACCATGCTGGACAGCGCAATGGCCGCGTTCGTCAAGCCGATCGCGTGCGCCAGCAGGATCAGGGCCGCAAATACGACCAGGTTCTCCACCGCATTGGCATGCGCCTTCATCAAGCGCTGAGCCCACATCGACTGCGGCTTGGGATTCTCTGGATAGCCCACCGCATCCATCAGCCCGCGAACGGCCAAACGGTCCAGGATATAGGGCACCCACAGCAGCCCCGTGAATGCCGTGACCATCGCCAAATAGAACAGTTCTGTCTTCATCACTACCCCCCATCAAGCACATCAGACGACCACCAACATTGCGACGAGTTGAGCGGTGCGTCGGCGCCAGCCCGACGCACCCGTTTGAACGAGGCGAGATACTTCGACGCCCAAGGCGTCCGAGATATCAGACCTTGTAGTACCGCTCGGCGCGCTTCTGCGCGCGCTCGGCCGCTTCTTTCGGCGTCTTCGAGCCGCTTGCAGCCTCAGCCACCATGTTGACGACGATGAAGTCGGCCGCGGCGCCCGCGGATGCATAGCCCAGCTTGCCGGCGTAGCCAGCCGGCCGCAGGTTCTTCACGCAGTCGCGGTAGGGCGTGTGCTTCGGGTCCGAGGTCCAGACCGCTGACTTGGCGTATTCGGCCAGCGGCGGCGCGATGTAGCCGCCTGCGGCCGTGAGCCAGGGGTCGAACTGTTCCTGTTCCATCATGAAGCGCAGGAACTCCTTGGCCGCCTGCGGGTACTTGGTGTACTTCATGATCATCTGATTGAAGAACAGGTGCGACTCGGTGGGCACGCCCACCGGGCCGATCGGGTACTGCGCGTGGTACACGTCTTCCCTGAGGTCCTTGACCTTCTGGTCGGCGGAGGTCTTGGTCGCGTAGTAGATCGAGATGCCGTTGTTGGTGAGGCTGATCTGGCCGTCGAGAAAGGCCTTGTTGTTGTTCGGGTCCAGCCAGGACAGCGTGCCCGGAATAAAGGTTGCGTACATCTCCTTCGCGTACTCCAGCGCCTTCAGCGTTTCAGGGCTGTCGATCACGACCTTGTTGCTCGCGTCGACGAGCTTGCCGCCGTGCGACCAGATCAGCCAGTTGGTCCACAGGCCGTCGCCGGTGGCGTTGCCCAATGCGAAGCCGGACGGCGTGCCCTTGGCATGCAGCGCCTTGAGCAGGGCCAGGAAGCCGGCGGTGTCTTTCGGGAAGACGTCGAAGCCTGCCGCCTTCACATGGCTCTGGCGATAGACGATCATCGCGCCCGCGGCACCCAGGCCGATGCCTATCCACTTCTTGCCATCGGGGCGCAGGTAGGCCTCGCAGGCCGGGTACCAACCGCCGTACTTCTTGCCCAGGTAGGTGGCCAGGTCGGTCACGTCGAGCAACTTTTCGGGGTACAGATTGGCGTCGTCGTTGGTCGACAGAATGATGTCGGGTCCGGCGCCGGTGTTGGCGGCGACAGCCGCTTTAGGGCGCACGTCTTCCCAGCCCTCATTGTCCACCCGCACTTCGATGCCGGTCTTATCAGTGAACTTCTTGACGTTGACCATGTAGGCGTCGATGTCGCCTTGCACGAAGCGGCTCCAGCGCAGCACGCGCAGCTTGGCGCCTTTCTCGGGCTTGAAGGCGACCTGGGCCAGCGCCGTGGGCGTCCACAGTGAGCCGACGCCTAACGTCGCAGCGGCGGTGACACCGGCGCTGTTTTCGAGGAAGCGGCGGCGATTGAATTCAGTCATGACGGGTCTCCTGTTCTAGGGGCTGGAAGTGAGAAATGGCGCGTCTTACGCCGCAAGCCGCCGGCCGGTGCCGGCATCAAAAAGGTGGGCGCGTTGCAGGTCGGGCAGCAACCGGATCGTGCTGCCTGGAACAAAGGCGTGCCGTTCACGGAAAACGCCCGCCAGTTCTTTGCCCTGATGGCGGCAGGACACGAAGGTATCGGCGCCGGTGGGTTCGACGACGGCCACTTCGGTCGGGATGCCTTCGCTGTCGGACAGCGTGAGGTGTTCCGGGCGTGTGCCGAGAATCACCGCCTGCCCGTTGCTGCCGCCGGCGTGCGGTGGCGCGCCCAGCATCGTGCCGTCGCTCAATTGAATGTGCGCAGCGCCTGAGTCCAGCCGCAGGGTGGCGGGCAGGAAGTTCATCGAAGGCGAACCGATGAATCCGGCGACGAAGAGGTTGGCCGGCCGGTCGTACAGCTCCAGCGGGCTGCCCGTTTGCTCGATGCGGCCGTCTTTCATCACCACGATCTGGTCGCCCATCGTCATGGCTTCGATCTGATCGTGGGTGACGTAGATCGAGGTCGTCTTCAAGCGCTGGTGCAGTTCCTTGATTTCGGTGCGCATGGCCACGCGCAGCTTGGCGTCGAGGTTGGACAGCGGCTCGTCGAAGAGGAACACTTGCGGGTCGCGCACGATGGCGCGCCCCATCGCGACGCGCTGCCGCTGGCCGCCCGACAGCTGTCGCGGGTAGCGGTCGAGCAACGTGCCGAGCGCGAGGATCTCGGCGGCGCGCGC
>JANLYV010000172.1:0-6698 GCA_031365825.1 Rubrivivax sp.
CCCTTGATGAGCTGCATGAAGGCCGTCGTGTCGGCGTTGATGTAGTGCGCGCCGGTGTGGTGGAAGTTCGGGTTGCAGCAGCTCGAGACGTGGATCATGGCCGGCATCTGCAGGTCCACCAGCTTCTGCTATAGCGGGTACCAATGCTGGTCGGTCAGCGGCGGGCCGGTCCACCAGCCGCCGGAAGGGTCGGGGTTGAGGTTCACGCCGACGAACCCGAGCTCGGCCAGGCGTTCGAGTTCAGCGATGCATTCGCCCGGCGCGACACCGGGGAACTGCGGCAACTGCCCGACGCCGATGAAGTTGCCTGGCAGCAGCGTGCACGCGCGGTGGATGAGGTCGTTGCTGATGCGCGTCCATTGCCGGCTCACCTCGGCACTGCCCACGTGGTGCGCCATGCCGGCGGCGCGCGGACTGAAGATGGTGAGGTCGCAACCACGGTCACGCTGCAGCTTGAGTTGCGGCTGCAGGCTTTGCACGATGGTCTCGTCGCTGATGTTCAGGTCGGCCAGCGTCTTCGCCACGGGCTTGCGTGCCGCGTCGGCCAGGCCGGCGAGCTGCTTGTCGCGGAAGCCGTGCAGCGCCGCGGGCTCGGTGGTGTAGTGGCAGTGGATGTCGATGATCATGGCGTGACTAACGTCAGATAGACAGGGACGCGAGGAAGCTCAGGAGGCGTACCGGCACCGTGGTCTCGGTCTGCTCGGCCGGCAAGGCGTCCCAGTACTCGGCGCGCGGCAAACACTCTTCGAGATAACGCGCCGCCGAGGTGGCATGCGAAGCGTCGCGGCCGGGCACGATGAGCGCGGGGATGTCGAGCTGCATCAGCGCTTCGGGCTCGGCACCGGGCGCGGTGTCGCGGTCCAGAAGCCGGCGCGACATCGCTGCGACGATGCCGACGTAGGCGTCGATGTCCTGCGCCACGAAGGCCTCGGCAAAAGCGGCGTCGTGGCGCAGCACCGAGGCCCAGGGGCCGCCGCGCGGGTCGGCGTTGAAGGCCTTGCCCTCGCGCTGTACCAGCGCCAGCACCGCCGCCAGGCCGTGCTCGCGCACGAAGGCCAGATGCTGCGCAAAACGCTGCTGGCCGTTGATGCGGTATTTGGCGCCGCCCACGGGCCAGTACAGCAGCATGCTGGCCACGCGTTCGGGATGCAATGCGGCCAGCGCCACCACCGGCGCGCAGCCCATGCAGCCGCCCATCAGGTGTGCACGTGCGATGCCCAGATGGTCAAGCAATCCCAGGCCTTGCGTGGCGTAGTCGGCCCAGCTCACCACTTCGACGCGACCGCCGGATTCGCCGCACTCGCGGCGGTCGAAGACGATGCACTGGTAGTGCTGGGTCAGCGGCGCGAACAGCCTGGTCTGCGCGTAGATGCCCAACGTCGACCACTTCGAAAGCGTGGCGTCGAAGCCGCCGGGCGAGAACATCAGGAGCGGCGTGCCGCTGCCATGCACTTCGTAGCGTGTGTCAATGCCGTCGATGCGGACCTGGGGCATGGTTCGGCCTGCCGAGCTGTCAGCTTACTTTGACCGCTAAACCACCACGCACCTGCCGCGCCGCGCGCACATCGTCGACGTAGACACTGATGGCGTCGAGGGCCGCCTTGGCCAGCTGCGCATAGGTGTCGGGCGGGTGGTCGATGTGCGCAGCAGCCAGCCCGAGCGCGGCGTTGACCATGCGCAGCCGGCCATCGAGCCAGGGCCCGCCGCCCAGTCCGCCGAGCACGGGGATGCCCACCGCCGCGACCACCGCCGGGCCGGCGACGGGGCCGCTGTGGGTGAAGTCGAGCAGCGACGCACCCGCGGCTTCAAGCCGCTGCGCCTGCGCCACCAGCTGTGCCGTCAACTTGGGCGGTAGCACGACGTCGGGCTGGAGCGTGCTTTTGTAGTCGATGCCATGCTGCAGTGCCGTCTGCGGCGTGATGCCGAACTGCGCGAACACCGGGATGCCTGCGCGCGCGATGGCGCTCACCGCCTCGGGGTATTCGGCCGCACCGTCGAGCTTGACCATGTCGACACCGGCTTCCTTGACGAAGCGGATGGCCGCATCCAGCGCCGCTTGAGTGCCCTGCTGCAGTGGGCCGAAAGGAAAATCGACGCTGACCAGCGCGCGCTTCACGCCGCGGCGCACGGCCTTGGTGACGATGAGCATTTCGTCCATCGTCACTTCCAGCGGGTTGGCGTGGCCCCAGAGGTTGATGCCCACGGTGTCGCCGACCGAGACGATGTCGACACCGGCGCGGTCGACGATCTGCGCCATCTGCCAGTCCCAGGCGACGACGGCCACGATCTTGCGGCCCTCGCGCTTCATCTGCTGCAAGGCGGGCACGGTGACGGTGGTGCTCACAGTGTTCATGGCGCTCAGCCGCGCAGCGACAGGGTGTTGATGGGGAACAGCTCGTCAAGCCGCGGCGTGCGCTCGATGATGCCCTGCTCGCGCGCCGAACTGATGGCCAGGTCGAGCATGCGACGGTTGGGTGCGACGCCGTATGGCAGCGGGTCGGCCCCGGTCTGGGCCATCACGCGTTGATGCATCTCATCCACCGCGGTCGGCCGGTCGATGGCGCCGTCGCGCAGCCGCTGCACGTAGTTCTGCTTGGCCTGCGCGAACGCGGCGAAGATGGCCGGGCCGACCTTCGGGTAGGCCGCCAGCACCTCGTCTTTCACCACCACCAGATGGTTGATCGGATAGTGGCCCGTGGCGGCCAAGGCATCGAAGCCGGCCTGCGCGGCATCGGGAATCAGCGGGCCGACCTGCGGTGCGTCGACCTCGATGCCAATGGCGCCGGCGAGTTCACCCGCGATCACCATCTCGGCCATGTTGCGCCCGGGCGCTATGGGCACGACATTGGTCGGCGGCCGGTACTCGGCCACATGTTCGTCGCCCGACAGCACCCAGGTGATCTTGCTCAGGTCCACGCCGTACTGGTGCTGCAGCACGCTGCGCGCCCACAGGCCGGTGGTGACGGTGTAGCCGCGGTTCACACCCACGCGCTTGCCTTCCAGGTCCTTGGGCTGGCTGATGCCCGCGTTGTGGTTGACGACGATGGCACCGTGGTGGAAAGCACGCACCAGAAAGATAGGCAACGCGGTGAAGGCCTTGCCATGCTCGCGCGCGCAGAGGTAGGTGGTCAGCGCCATTTCGCTGACATCCCACTCCAGGCCGCGCACCATACGGCGAAAGGCGTCGATCAACACCGGTACCTCTTCGAATTCGAACTCGAAGCCCAGCGGCAACACGCTGCCGTTTTTCAGGTCCCGGTTGTTGCCCTGGGTGCGGGTGACGGTGCTGAGCTTCAATGCATACATGGCGTGGCTGCGTGTATTTTTATCGTTAGCATGTCTCGCAACCACTGCCTTGCGGCACTGTGAGAGCGCCCTTCATCCAGTACGGCGGCAGGTCGTCGGGTGTGACCAGTGCCATCGGCTTGAAGACCTTCAGCTGGTGGCGCCGCACCATGCGTTCGCTCCAGAACACGATGAGCGTGAAGTGCGGCGGAAATCCGGGCTGGCTGCTGGCGAGTTGATCGACCAGCACCACCGCACTCGCCGGCAGGCTGAAACGTTCGCGTGTCCAGCGGGCAATCTGTGCTTGCACGCTGCGACTGAATCATCTAGACCGACGCGTGCTTCTTGCCGGGTTCGGCCCGCAGCGCGTCGCGCGCGGCTTCCTTGAACGGCAGCTCGCGCGGCAGCACCACGGCGGCAGAGCGGACGCGCTGGTGTTCGGGCGCCAGGCCGGGCGGTGCTTCGCCCTTCTCCGCCAAGGCCCTGGCCGCCTTCATCAAACGCTGGCGCATCATGATGATGCCGTTGTCGGTACCTACCAGATTTTCACGCGTACGGTCCTGAATCGCGCCCATGCTCTCTTGCAGCGAAGCGTCCTGCATCGCAATGCCTTCGATGCCGCTGAAGCTGATGCCGGCTTTTTGCGCGGCGCGGTCCATCAGGTAGTCGTTGCCCTTGTTCTGCAGGGGGATGAAGCTGCCGGGCAGGTAGCGCACATGGATGCCGTGACCGTCGTTCATGGCCTGTACTTCGACTTCTGACAGCGCACGCGTGGGGTGGTAGTCGAAGCTCCAGGCCCAGTTGTGATGGTCGTCGATGGGTACCCAGAAATGGCCGTGGATGGGGTGGTCGCCACGCGGCGGCACCATCGTGAAGCAGGGCATGATCCACGGCGTGATGCGCCAGTAGTAGTGGCCTTCTTCGGCGTTGCGCCGCGCGCCGACGAAGAGGCCGCCTTCGGCCTGCACCACATCGAACACCGGCTTCTTGTCGGCCAGGTTGTATTCGTTGCCCTTGGCGCCCTTGAAGAGCGGGTCGCGGTTGAGCGCGCCGCTATGCAAGAAGCTGACGTGGCTGCTGTCGATACCACCTTCAAGCGCCTGCAGCCAGTTGCACTCCTGCAGCCGTTTGCTGGTGAAGCTTTGCGTTTGCGGCACGGTGGCGAATTCCCATTCGGGCAGCGGCGGTTGCAGCTCGGGCGGGCCCATATAGATCCAGACCACACCACCACGCTCGACCAGCGGGTAGCCCTTGAGCTTGACCTTGTCGCAATAGCCGCTCTCGGCCGGCTCGGAGGGTACCTCCAGGCATTGGCCGCGCACGTCGTACTTCCAGCCGTGGTAAGCGCAGCGCAGGCCGCCCTCTTCATTGCGGCCGAACCAGAGCGAGACGCCGCGGTGTGCGCAAAATTCGTCGATGGCGCCGAGCCGGCCGTCACTGTCGCGAAAGCAGATGAGCTTCTCGGACAAGAGCTGCAAACGCACCGGTGCGCCGTCGCACTCGGCCAGTTCGCTGGCCAGCAGCGCCGGCAGCCAGTAGCGGCGGAACAGGTTGCCCATGGGCGTACCGGGGCCGGTCTGCGTGACGAGCTCGTTCTGTTCCTTCTTCAACATCTGCACGTCCTCGGGAGCTCGCCGCTCTGCGGCATTTGATGACTTCGAGCGGCACACCGTTCATCATGCAGGAACAGTGTTCCTGCATTCAAAACGACGATATCATTCGCCTCCGTCGATTGTCAATCGGAGCTTCGGGCATGTCACCAGCCTGTCAGCGCGTCGCCTTGTGCCGGCGCGAAGAGGTCGAACCGGGCCATGTGATCCGCGTCGAAAAGGACGCCCTGACCCTGGCTGTGTTCAACCTTCAGGGCGAATTCTTCGTCACCGACGACGCCTGCACCCACGGCCCGGGTTCCTTGTCTGAAGGCTACATCGAAGGCGACGTGATCGAGTGCGATTTCCACAATGGCGCGTTCAACATCCGCACCGGCGAAGTCGTCGCACCGCCTTGCATGATCCCGATCAAGACCTACCGCACGGTGGTCGACGCCGAGGGGTTCGTTTCGATCGAGGTTTGAGGCGGCTTTGGGCTCAGTCACAGAATCCGCAGGGACGTGCATCGCCGCAGTAAGCGGGCCAAGGGCGACGGGCGACCGGCTTCGCTCCCGCTCCAACACCGACACCGGCCTCGAATCACTTCGGCCCCGCACCCAGCGAGCGCACCGCCGGCGTCCAGCGCGCAATCTCGCTGCCGACATAGCGCGTGAAGGCCGTTGCGTCCAGATCCATCGTCTCCATGCTCTCTGCCGCCAACACTCTGGCGACTGCAGCCGACTGCATGCCGCGGCGGATCTCGGCATTGAGCCGCTCCACCACAGCCGCCGGCATGCCCGCCGGCCCCGAGATCGAGAACCAGGTGGTGCCGGTAAGCTGCGGAAAACCTAACTCCGCAAGTGTGGGCACAAGTGGGTAGGCCGCCACACGTTTGGCCGATGACACCGCCAGCAGCCGCAGCCGGCCGGTGTCGACATGCGCGTTCGACGAACTCAGCGTCATGAAGGCTGCCGGAATCTGGTTGCCCAGCAGGTCGGCCACGGCCGGGCCCGCGCCTTTGTAGCTGATGTGCACCATGTTCAACTTGTTCGCCTGACGGAACAACTCGCCAGTGAGGTGGCCATGTGTGCCCTGCCCCGGCGAGCCCCAGCTCAGCCCTTTGGGGTTGGCCTGGACGTAGGCGATGAAGCCTTTCACGTCTTTCACCGGCAACTCGGCATTCACCACCATGCCCAGCGGTGGCCCGGCCAGCAGCGCGATGTGGCTGAAGTCTTTCATCGGGTCGAAGCTGCCGGGTGTGTCCACCGGCGCGATGACATGCGAGCCTATGCCCGACACCACCAGCGTGTAGCCATCGGGTGCGGCCTTGGCGACCTCACGCGAACCGATGATGCCGCCGGCGCCACCCTTGTTCTCGACGACCACGGGCTGCTTGAACGCCTCTTGCAGATGGCGGGCGATGAGCCGGCCCAGCGTGTCGGCACTGCCGCCGGGCGCATAGGGCACGACGATGCGAATGGGCTTGTCGGGGTACTCGCTCTGCGCGTTGACCCCCGGCAGCGCGAGCGCGCAAAGGCCGAACAGCGCGAGTCTGCGGCGGGTGATGGTGGCGTCGTGCAGCTGTGCGGTCATTTTAGTCGTTAGCAAGTTCGGGAAGATGTTGCGGGTCAGGCCGACGGTGCCGGCACTTGCAGTGCGGCCAGCAGCCGCTCGGGCGTGAACGGCACGCGGCGCAGGCGGCGGCCGGTGGCGTCAAACAGGGCGTTGGCCAGCGCCGCGGCCACCGGCCTGGTGCTGGGCTCGCCGGCACCGTAGCTGCGGCTGCCCTGGTTGCCGACGAGCACGACCTCGATGCGGTCGGGC
>JANLYV010000178.1:0-8827 GCA_031365825.1 Rubrivivax sp.
CTCGTAGAACTCGGCCGCCTTGCCCAGCATGTGGTCAAGCGAGCCGGACTCTTCACCGATGGCCGTCATCTGCAACACCATGGTCGGGAAGACGCCAGCCGCCGTCATCGACGTGGTCAGCGCCGAGCCCGTGGAGACGTCCTTCTGGATCTGCTCGGTGGCCAACTGGTAGACCATGTTGCCCGACGCGCCACCCACCGAATCCAGTGCTTCGACCAGCGGCACGCCGGCGGCAAACATCGTCGACAAGGTGCGCGTCCAGCGCGCGATGACGGACTTGTTGATCAGGTCGCCAAAGATCGGGAACTTCAGCAGCAACCGGTCCATCGCCATCTGCATCTTCTCTGATCGCTTCCAGGTCTCGAAGAAGAAGTAGCCGCCACCGATGAGCACCCCGAAGATCGCCCACCACCACTTGACGAAGAACTTGGACAGGGCGATGACCACCAGCGTCGGCGCGGGCAACTCGCCGCCGAAGGACTTGAACACGTCTTCGAAGGCCGGGATGACGAAGATCATGATCACCGTCAGCACCACGAACGCGACGACGATCACGGCGATCGGGTACATCAACGCCGACTTGATCTTCTGCTTGATGGCGATGGTCTTTTCCTGGTAGATCGCCAACCGGTCGAGCAGCGCCTCCAGGATGCCGCCGGCCTCGCCCGCCTCGACCAGATTGCAGTACAGCGCGTCGAAATGCAGCGGGTGCTTGCGGAACGCAGACGACAGGCTGGTGCCGGTTTCAACGTCGCCACGAATGTCGTTCAGCAGCTTCGTCATGCGCGGGTTGGTGCTGCCGCGGGCCACGATGTCGAAGGACTGAAGCAGCGGCACACCGGCTTTCATCATCGTCGCCAATTGGCGCGTGAAGATGGCAATGTCCTTTTGCTTGATGGCGCGGCCGCCGCTCATGCGGCGCTTCTTCACCTTGGTGACGAGAATGCCCTGGCGGCGCAGGCTGGCATTGACCATCGCTTCACCGCCGGCACGCATCTCGCCGCGGATGATCTTGCCGTTCTTGTCTTTGCCTTCCCATTCGAAGATGACGTCCTTGACGTTCTTCGCCGCACTGGCCGCTGCTGTCGCTGATGCTGTTGCCATGAAGTCTCCGGCTTTGGCCGATGGAATGCGCTTGGCCTGGCTTGCCCAGGGACCTATTCGTTGGTGACGGTGATCACTTCTTCGAGCGTGGTGAGCCCCGCCCGCACCTTGACCAGGCCGGACTGACGCAAATCACGGACGCCTTCGGTTTGTGCCTGCTTGGCGATGTCAAGCGCCGAGCCCTCGGACAGGATGATGCGCTGGATGGCCTCGGTTATCGGCATGACCTGGTACAGACCCACCCGCCCCTTGTAACCGTTGTTGCAGGCTGAACAACCGACGGCACGGTAGAGCTTCCAGCTGCCATCTAGATCGGTCGGAATGAACCCGGCCTTGAGCAATGCCTCGCGTGGATATTCGGCCGGGGTCTTGCAGTTTTCACACAATCGCCGAGCCAGACGCTGCGCCGTGATCAGCAGCACGCTGGCGGCGATGTTGAAAGGCGCCACACCCATGTTCATCAAACGCGTCAGCGTGGATGGTGCGTCGTTGGTGTGCAGGGTGGACAGCACCAGGTGACCGGTCTGCGCGGCCTTGATCGCGATGTCGGCGGTTTCGAGATCGCGAATTTCGCCGACCATGATGATGTCCGGGTCCTGCCGCAGGAAGGCCTTCAGTGCGACGGCGAAGGTCATGCCGGCACGGTCATTGACGTTGACCTGGTTGACGCCTGGCAGGTTGATTTCAGCCGGATCTTCCACCGTGGCGATGTTCACGCCGGGCTGATTCAGCAAGTTGAGGCAGGTGTACAGCGAAACCGTCTTGCCACTGCCGGTAGGCCCGGTGACGAGGATCATGCCGTAGGGCCGCTGGATGCATAGAACCAACCGGTCTTTCTCGATCTTCTCGTAGCCCAGCGCTTCGATGCCGAGCTTGGCGCTCGACGGATCGAGAATACGGATCACGACCTTCTCGCCGAACAGCGTGGGCAAGGTGCTAACGCGGAAATCAATGGCACGCTGGCCGAACTTGAGCTTCATGCGCCCATCCTGCGGCACACGCTTCTCGGCGATGTCCATGCGCGAGATGACCTTGATGCGCGAGGCAAGCTTGTCCTTGATGGCGATCGGCGGCTGCGTGATCTCGCGCAACTCGCCATCGATGCGGAAGCGCACCCGGTAGTTGTATTCGTAGGGCTCGAAGTGCAAGTCGGACGCGCGCATGTTGATCGCGTCGATCAGCATCTTCTGCAGAAAACGCACCACCGGCGCATCTTCGACGTCGACCGTGATTTCGGCGTTCTCGGGTGCGGCACCATCGTCATCGGTGACATCAAAGTCGAAGTCACCGCCAGCGAGCGACTCGATGACTTCGTTTGCCGACGCCGTCTGGCTGTCGAGTTGGCGCACCAACTTGTCGTATTCGACGATCACCCACTCCGGCGTGAGCTGAGTGGCGAACTTGATGCGTTCGGCAGCTTCCTGATCAGTCGGGTCGGCGGCGCCTATGAACAAACGGTTGCCACGCTTACCCAGGGCGATGAGCTGGTACTGACTGGCAATCTTGCCGTCGAGTACGTTGCGCGGCAATTTCTGGAAGTCGACGGCGTTCAGGTCCAACAGCGGCAGCGCCAGAGCGGACGCCAGCGTGTGGGCCAGTTCGGTCGGCTGTACCGCGCCTGCAGCAATCACGGATGCAACGAAGCTCGTGCGTTTGTCCTTGGCCGACTTCGCCAAGTCCTCAGCGGCCTTGGTGCTGAGCTTGCCGGCGTGCACCAGTACCCGCGCGACACCGCTCAGGGAGTTGTTGGTAGGTTCGGCAAGGGTGTCGACGATCATGCGTACGAGATGGCCGTGTTCAGGATGAAAACGGGACAATCATCGTCGATCCGTTCTGGGCTGGAAACGCCAGCCCCACCAGGGACGGGAAACCTGGTCGGGGTGAGAGGATTCGAACCTCCGGCCTCTACGTCCCGAACGTAGCGCTCTACCAGGCTAAGCTACACCCCGATGACAGCGACGCCATCACGACATCCCCACGAAAAGCCTCACGAAGAACGCTGGGCAGATCGAGCGCATAAGTCTAACAGAGCGCTTCGTGCTGCTGAATCTGGCAGCACCGAAAGACAGGCCTGTGCCTTCGCAGCCTCGTCCGCCGCGGCCTCGCGCGTCGCCTCCAATGCGCCGGTACGACGTACGATGCCCAGAATCTGAGGCAGATCGGCTGCCGCGCCATGTTCGATGGCGTGACGGATCTGCGCTCGCTCATCTGCGTCGCAACGCTGCATGGCAATTAGCAGTGGCAGTGTCGGCTTGCCTTCACGCAGGTCGTCGCCGACGTTTTTCCCCAGTGTGCGCGAATCGCCGTCGTAGTCGAGCAGGTCATCGACAAGTTGGAAGGCCGTACCCAACGCGCGACCGTAGGTGGCGCAAGCTTCCTCAAGGTCTGGTGTGGCGCCAGCGATGACGGCACCGAGCCGGGCGCTGGCCTCGAACAGCTTCGCGGTCTTGAATCGAATGACCCGCAGGTACTCCTCGACCGACAGATCCGGGTCGTGCATGTTCATCAGCTGAAGGACTTCACCTTCAGCGATGACGTTGGTGGCTTCGGCCAGCACCGCCAGGACCTGCATGTTCTGCACTGACACCATCATTTGAAAGGCGCGCGAGTACAGGAAGTCGCCGACCAGCACGCTGGCGGCGTTACCGAACATGGCATTGGCCGTGGCACGGCCCCGACGCAGCGACGATTCGTCGACCACGTCGTCATGAAGCAGGGTCGCCGTGTGGATGAATTCGACGGTTGCCGCAAGCTCATACTTCGCCGGCCCTTCGTAGCCAAACGCGTCGGCAAACAGAAGCACCAGCCGCGGGCGTATTCGCTTGCCGCCAGCCGAGATGATGTAGCTGGAGATCTGGTCAATCAACGCCACCTTGGAAGCCAGCCGCAGCCGAATGACGTCGTCCACGCGCTTCAGCGCTGCGGACATCGTGTCTGCAGCTTCGGTGGGCGATGGAGGGGAGATCTGCACGTTTGGGGTGGGTAGCGGCAGATTATAGGAACCGCACAGCCCGGCCCACATGAATGCTATACTCGAAGGCTTCGCAACGGCCGCCCGGTCTATGCCGAAGTCTGGCACGAGGCCGGCGCAAGCGCGACACCTATCGCGACCCCCGCAGCCGGCACTGCGGGCCAATTCTTGCAAGAGAGGTCAAACATGTACGCGGTCATAAAAACCGGTGGCAAACAATACAAGGTGGTTGCCGGCGAGAAGATCAAGGTAGAACAGATTGCTGCGGACGTGGGCCAGGAAATCGTGATCGACCAGGTATTGGCGCTGGGTCAAGGCGCAGACATGCAGGTCGGAACACCCTGGGTCACGGGTGCCAGCGTAACAGCCACCGTGGTGGCGCATGGCAAGCACGACAAGGTGCGCATCTTCAAGATGCGCCGCCGCAAGCATTATCAGAAGCACGGCGGACACCGCCAGACCTATACCGAGCTGCACATCGGCTCGGTCCAGGCCGTCTAAGCAGGAGCAGTCACCATGGCACAGAAAAAAGGCGGCGGCTCCACGCGAAACGGCCGCGATTCGCAGCCAAAGATGCTGGGCGTGAAGGTCTTCGGCGGCCAGGCAATTTCTGCCGGCTCGATCATCGTGCGCCAACGTGGCACCAAGTTCCACGCCGGCACCAATGTCGGCATGGGCAAGGATCACACGCTGTTCGCATTGATTGACGGCGCAGTGTCTTTCGCGATCAAGGGCCCGCGCAACCGTCAGACGGTGTTCGTCAAGCCGACCTGAGGGGACTTGGCGTCAAGCACCGAAGCCCCGGCCTGCCGGGGCTTTGTTGTTTTGGACATCACTGTCCGGCCCGCCCACTAGCATTGCACCCCATGAAATTCGTCGACGAAGCGACCATCGAAATCTCCGCCGGCCACGGTGGCGCGGGCTGCATGAGCTTTCGTCGCGAGAAGTTCATACCGTTCGGTGGCCCCAACGGAGGCGATGGCGGCCGCGGTGGCAGCGTGTGGGCTGTTGCCGACCGAAACATCAACACGCTGATCGACTACCGCTACGCGCGGCGTCACGACGCGCGAAACGGCGAAGCCGGGCGCGGTTCCGACCAGTTCGGTGCTGCCGGCGACGACATCGTGTTGCGCATGCCTGTGGGCACAATGGTCAGCGATTTTGAAACCGGCGAGCTCATCGTCGAACTGCTGGAGCATGGCCTGAAGGTGCCCCTGGCCAAAGGCGGCGATGGCGGCTTCGGCAACATGCATTTCAAGACCAGCACCAACCGCTCGCCGCGACAGAAGACGCCCGGCTGGCCCGGTGAAGCGCGGAAGCTCAAGCTCGAGTTGCGCGTGCTCGCCGATGTCGGCCTGCTGGGTATGCCCAACGCCGGCAAGTCGACATTGATCGCTTCCATCTCGAATGCGCGACCCAAGATCGCGGACTACCCTTTCACCACCCTGCACCCCAACCTCGGCGTGGTGCGGGTGGGCCCGGAGCAGAGCTTTGTGGTGGCCGACATCCCCGGCCTCATCGAAGGCGCCGCCGAAGGCGCCGG
This sequence comes from Rubrivivax sp., assembly GCA_031365825.1. GTDB lineage: Bacteria > Pseudomonadota > Gammaproteobacteria > Burkholderiales > Burkholderiaceae_C > Rubrivivax. The sequence goes on from JANLYV010000178.1 coordinate 5,619, forward strand.
GCTCGGCCATCAGTTCCTGCGGCACCTGCGGCGCACCCGGCTACTGCTGCACATCGTCGACCTTGCGCCTTTCGATGACAGCGACCCGGTGGCGCACGCGCGCGCCATCATCACTGAACTGAAGAAGTACGACCCCGCGCTGCATGCCAAGACACGATGGTTGGTGCTCAACAAGATCGACATGGTGCCGGCCGAGGATCGCGACGCCCGTGCCAAGGAGTTCGTGCGCCGGCTGCGCTGGAAGGGTCCGGTATTCCAGATCTCGGCACTGGCGCGTGAAGGGCTGACGCCGCTGGTGCAGCAGGTCTATGGTCAGGTCGCCCTGACGCAGCGCCCCGATCCATTGCCCGACCCGCGCTTCCCAGCCCCTGCTGCCAGCTAGACACCATGAGCAGCGTATTGAAGGCAGCGCGGCGCATCGTCGTGAAAGTCGGCTCGAGCCTGGTCACCAACGAAGGTCGAGGCATCGACGCGCAAGCCATCGGCAACTGGTCGCGGCAGCTGGCGGTGCTGGCACGCGAAGGGCGCGAGCTCGTGATGGTGTCCAGCGGTGCCATCGCCGAAGGCATGCAGCGCCTGGGTTGGACGGTGCGTCCGACCGAGCTCCCAGAGTTGCAGGCCGCCGCTGCCGTGGGCCAGATGGGCCTGGTGCAGATGTACGAGACGCAACTGCGCGCGCAGAACATTCGAAGTGCGCAGGTGCTGCTGACGCATGCCGACCTTGCCGATCGCGAGCGCTACTTGAACGCACGCTCGACCTTGCTGACGTTGCTTTCGCACCGCGTGATTCCCGTCATCAACGAGAACGACACGGTCGTGAACGACGAGATCAAGTTTGGCGACAACGACACGCTCGGTGCGCTGGTGGCCAACCTGGTCGATGCCGACGTGCTGGTGATCCTGACCGACCAGCGTGGCCTCTATGCGGCCGACCCGCGCCAGGATCCGAACGCGCGCTTCATCGACCAGGCGCGGGCGGGCGATCCTGCGCTCGAAGCCATGGCGGGTGGCGCCGGGTCGGCCATCGGTCGGGGTGGCATGCTGACCAAGATCCTGGCCGCCAAGCGCGCTGCCGGCAGCGGCGCCAGCACCATCATCGCCTGGGGCCGTGAGCCGGACGTGCTGCTGCGCCTTGCCAACGGTGAAAGTGTGGGCACGGCACTGGTCGCCGGCACGGCCAAACTGGCCGCGCGCAAGCAGTGGATGCTTGACCACCTGCAGATGCGCGGTGCGGTCACGGTCGACGGCGGCGCCGCGGCCAAGGTGCGAGACGAAGGCAAGAGCCTTCTGCCCGTGGGCATCACCGACGTAAGCGGCGACTTTTCGCGCGGCGACGTGATCGCAGTGCACGATGCCCACGGCAACGAACTCGCGCGTGGTCTCGCCAACTATTCAGCGAGTGAAGCGCGCCTCATCGCGCGCAAACCGTCGACGCAGATCGCGTCACTGCTCGGTTATGCGAATGAGCCCGAGATGATCCACCGCGACAACCTGGTGCGCCTGTAGTCACGCATGTGTACTCAGCCGCCATCGTCAGGCGCTGCCGGCTCGCCACGTTGCGCATCCTCGTGGCGTGCAAAGCGAATGCCTGATCGCAGGTAGCGGTTGTGGTGGTTCACGCGCGGCAGGTAGCGCGCCAGTTCGGTCAGTGCCATCTCGTACACGCCGCGCTTGAACTCGATCACCACGTCGAGCGGTACCCAGTACTCGTTCCAGCGCCAGGCGTCGAACTCGGGATGGTCGGTAGCGCGCAGGTTCATGTCGCTGTCCCGGCCGACAAGGCGCAGCAGAAACCAGATCTGCTTCTGCCCGCGGTAGTGGCCACGCGCATCTTTGCGGATGAACTGCTCGGGCACTTCGTAGCGCAGCCAGTCGCGTGTGCGCCCGATGATCTCCACATGCTCTGGCCTCAAGCCAACTTCTTCCTGCAACTCGCGGAACATGGCCTGTTCGGGCGTCTCGCCGTACTTGATGCCCCCCTGCGGAAACTGCCAGGAGTGCGTACGTAGCCGTTTGCCCCAGAAGACTTGGTTCCTCGTGTTGAGCAGGACGATGCCGACGTTGGGCCTGAAGCCTTCACGGTCGAGCATAATCTGCAACCCCGATTTGGTGACTGATTTCATTATTGCACTGGCAGCATGCGGGCAGTGAGGCATCGCTTACCCGCATCGCTCTTGTCGTCGTCTTTGGCGGCCTCTCGGTCAACATCAGTCCCGTCGCTTCAGCCGTTATTTGCGACGCAAATGACGCGACTTCAGCCCCCGCCCAGGCACCCCATGAAAGCCAGCCAGACCTTCATCTCGACACTCAAAGAGGCGCCCGCCGACGCCGAAGTGGCGAGCCATCAATTGATGATGCGTGCCGGCCTGATCAAGCGGCTTGGCGCCGGCATCTACAACTACATGCCGCTGGGCCTGCGCGTGATTCGCAAGGTCGAGGCGATCATCCGCGAAGAGATGAACCGCGCGGGTGCGGTGGAGCTGCTGATGCCGGTGGTGCAGCCGGCAGAGCTGTGGCAGGAAAGTGGCCGCTTCCAGCAGTACGGCCCCGAGCTGCTGCGGCTGAAAGACCGGCATGACCGCGATTTCGTGATCCAGCCCACCAGCGAAGAAGTCATCACCGACATCGCACGCCAGGAACTGCGCAGCTACAAGCAGCTGCCACGAAATTTCTATCACATCCAGACCAAATTCCGCGACGAGCGCCGGCCCCGTTTCGGCGTCATGCGCGGCCGCGAGTTCACGATGAAGGACGCGTATTCGTTCGACCGCGATGTTGCTGCCGCCGGCAAGAGCTACGACACGATGTACCAAGCCTACCGCGCGATCTTCGACCGCTTCGGCTTGCGCTACCGCGCTGTGGCGGCCGACACCGGCGCCATCGGCGGCGACAAGTCGCACGAGTTCCAGGTCATTGCCGACACCGGTGAAGACGCCATCGTCTATTGCCCCACGAGCGACTTCGCCGCCAATATCGAGCTGGCCGAAGCCCTGCCCTTGTTGGCCCAGCGTGCTAGCGGCAACGATGCGCTGACGAAGACGCCGACGCCCGGCAAGAGCACCTGCGAAGACGTCGCGGCCTTGCTAGGCATCGCGCTCACGTCGACGGTGAAGTCACTGGTGTTGGCCACCGATGAGCTCGACACCCACGGTGATCGTGCGGGCACCACTGTGTGGCTGCTGCTGGTGCGCGGCGACCACAGCCTGAAC
>JANLYV010000200.1:0-6569 GCA_031365825.1 Rubrivivax sp.
GCGACGCACCATGGACATGAAGGTCGATCTGCCCGTCATCGAAAAGCCCAAGATCTCGGTGCGCGACCTGAACTTCTATTACGGCAGTTTCCATGCGTTGAAGCACATCAACCTCGACGTGCCCGAGCACAAGGTGACGGCCTTCATCGGCCCGTCGGGCTGCGGCAAGAGCACCTTGCTGCGCACCTTCAACCGCATGTTCGAGCTCTACCCCGAGCAGCGTGCCGAAGGCGCTGTCACCATGGATGGTGAGGACCTCCTGAAGACGCGGCTCGATGTCTCGCTGATTCGCGCCAAGATCGGCATGGTGTTTCAGAAGCCCACGCCGTTCCCGATGTCGATCTACGACAACATCGCCTTCGGGGTGCGCCTGTTCGAAACCCTGCCGCGGGTGGAGATGGACGAGCGCGTGGAGTGGGCGCTGAAGAAGGCGGCGCTGTGGGGCGAGGTCAAGGACAAGCTGCAGCAAAGCGGCTCGGGCCTTAGCGGCGGCCAGCAGCAGCGGCTGTGCATCGCACGTGGCATCGCCATCAAGCCCGAGGTGCTGTTGCTGGACGAGCCCTGCTCGGCGCTGGACCCGATTTCCACCGGAAAGATCGAAGAGTTGATTCATGAACTGAAGGCCGACTACACCGTGGTCATCGTCACCCACAACATGCAGCAGGCGGCGCGCTGCAGCGACTTCACGGCCTACATGTACCTCGGCGACCTGGTGGAATTCGGGCCCACCGCCGAGCTCTTCATGAAGCCGAAGAAAAAAGACACCGAGGACTACATCACCGGGCGCTTTGGCTGAGACTCGGCCCGCGAAGGACATCACCATGAGCGACAAACATCTCTCCACACAGTTCGACGCCGAACTCAGCGGCATCTCGGCGCGCGTGCTCGCCATGGGCGGCTTGGCTGAAGCGCAGGTGGCGCAGGCGATGAAGGCGCTGTCGCAGTTCAACGCAGAGATGGCCGCCGCCGTGTTGACCACCGAAGAGCAGGTGAATCAGCTGGAAGTGGAGATCGACCGCGACCTCTCGGCCATCATTGCGCGGCGCCAGCCCACGGCGCGGGACCTGCGGCTGCTCATCGCCATCAGCAAGGCCATTGCCAACCTCGAGCGCGTGGGCGATGAGGCCGCACGCATCGCGCGTATGGTGCTGCGCCTGGTGGACGCGGGTATGTCCAGCCGCATGCGGCTGCCGGTGAATGACGTCGAGTTCGAAGCGCAGCTGGCGATGGCGCTGCTGCGCAAGGCGCTCGATGCCTTCGCGCGGCTCGACACCGCCAAGGCGCTGGAAGTGCTGAAGCAGGACGACCAGATCGACCAGGAGTTCGACGGCTTGTTGCGCAAGCTCATCACCTACATGATGGAAGACCCGCGCACGATCTCGGCCAGCATCGACCTGGTGTTTGTGGCCAAGGCGATCGAGCGCATCGGCGACCATGCGAAGAACCTCGCCGAGGCCATCATCTACATCGTCAAAGGCACCGACGTGCGCCACACCTCGATGGACCAGGTCGAACATGTGGTCGGCTGAAACCGAGGCGCTTCGATGAGCTCCATCCTGGTCGTGGAAGACGAGCCAGCCATCGCCGAGCTGGTGGCCATCAACCTGCGCCACGCGGGTTTCGAGGTCAGGCTGGCGGCCACGGCCGAAGCGGCGCAAGTGCACATCGACGGCGTGCTGCCCGACCTGGTGCTGCTGGACTGGATGTTGCCCGGCCAGAGCGGGCTGCAGCTGGCGCGGCGCTGGCGCAGTGAAGCACGCACGCGCGAGCTGCCGATCATCATGCTCACTGCGCGCAGCAGCGAGGCCGACAAGATCGGCGGCCTGGATGCCGGTGCCGACGACTACCTGACCAAGCCGTTCTCGACGCAGGAGCTGCAGGCGCGCATACGCGCCGTGCTGCGCCGGCGCGCGCCCGAGGCGCTGGACAGCGCGGTTGAAGTCGCCGGCCTGCAGCTCGACCCGTCGACGCGCCGCGTCTCGCGCCGCATGGGCGAGGCACAGCGCGACGTCAAGCTCGGCCCGACCGAGTTCCGCCTGCTGCATTTCTTCATGACGCATCCCGAGCGTGTGCACAGCCGCGCGCAGCTGCTCGACCGTGTCTGGGGCGACCATGTCTTCATCGAAGAGCGCACCGTCGACGTGCACGTCAAGCGCCTGCGCGAAGCCCTGGCACCGGTGGAATGCGCCACCCTCATCGACACCGTGAGAGGTGCGGGCTATCGGCTGACGGCGCGCGGCGGCATCGTGGCCTGAGCCGACGATGGCCTGGCTGCCACGCGCGCTGCTCACCGTGCTGGCCATGTTGGCCGGTGCGCTGCTCGCCGCGTTGGTCTTCGATGGCCACACGCAACGCCTGGCGTGGGTTTTGGCCGGTGGTGCTTGCGGTGTGCTGTTCGCGGCCATGGCCGAGGCCTTGCGCGGCCAGCGCCTGATGGCCTGGCTGCGTGGCCCACGCCTCGGGCAGGCGCCGCGCGGCACCGGCTTCTGGGGTGAGCTCGGCTACCGCATCGAGAAGCTGCTGCGCGAGAAGGACCGTGCGCTCAGCCTCGAACAGCAACGGTTGGTGCAGTTCCTGAGCGCGATAGAGGCCTCACCCAACGGCGTGCTGCTGCTCGACATCGACGAGAAGATCGAGTGGTGCAACGCCGTTGCCGCCGACCACTTCGGCCTGGACCCGCAACGCGACCGCCAGCAGCGCGTGACCAACCTCGTGCGCTCGCCGGCCTTCGCGCAGTACTTGCACTCGGCCGCGTTCGACACCACCGTGACCGTGCCCGATGCCGTGAGCCGCCGCACGCTGGCGGTGCTCGTGCGGCCCTATGGCGATGGCCTCAAGCTGGTGCTGTCGCACGACATCACCGAAGCCGAACGCACCGACGGCATGCGGCGCGACTTCGTCGCCAATGTCTCGCACGAGATCCGTACGCCGCTCACCGTGCTGGCCGGCTTCGTCGAGACCATGGCCAACGTGCCGCTGACCGAGATCGAGCGCAAACGCGTGTTGCTGCTGATGACGCAGCAGACCGACCGCATGCAGGCGTTGGTGGCCGACTTGTTGACGCTGGCGCAGCTCGAAGGCAGCCCGCGGCCGGCGCCCGACCGCTGGACCTCGGTGGCCTCGCTGATGCGGCGCATCGAAGCTGACGCGATGTCCTTGTCGCGGCAGCGGCATGAATTGTCGTTCGCAGGCGGTGAGGATGCAGAGATCGCAGGCAGCGAGTCCGAGTTGCACAGTGCCGTCGGTAATCTTGTGAGCAATGCCGTGCACTACACACCCGACGGCGGCCGCATCGGCGTGGCCTTCGCCTGGCGCGATGATGGCTCGGCGCAGATCGAGGTCCGCGACAGCGGTGTCGGTATCGCCCGTGAGCACATCCCGCGCCTGACCGAGCGTTTCTATCGCGTGGACAGCAGCCGCTCACGCGAGACCGGCGGCACGGGCCTGGGCCTGGCCATCGTCAAGCATGTGGCGCAGCGCCTGGGCGGCGCGGTCGACATCGACAGCGAACCGGGTCGTGGCTCGCGTTTCCGGCTGAGCTTTCCTGCCGCGCGCCTGCGCCACCGCGCCGCCGATGTGGGCAGCGCGCAGCCGCGGGTTGACCGCGTGCACTGATCAGGGCATGGCGCGGCGGTACAGCGTGGTGATCTCGGCGCGGTCGGTCGGGCGCTGCACCTCGGCCAGCCATGACCACGTGGGCGGCGCCGCACCAGGGCGCTCGTTGCGCGTGACGCGCAACAGGTAGTCGCAGCGCAGGTCGGCCATGGCCTGGGGTCGCGCATCGACGCGGTAGCGCCCCCCATGTTCGAGCGCAGCGAGCACGACACGAGAAGCGTCAGGTGCCAGCACACATGATCCCGCGGGCACATGCGCTGCCACCCGTTCCAGCCAGGGCCGGCTGCTGCGCGCGTAGTCCAGTGGCGCGAGCCACAGCGTCATGCACAACAACCAGCACAGCGCCACGCCACCCGCAGGCAGCACCAGGCTCTTCCAAAGGGCTTCGCGGTGGCGGCCGGTGCGCCAGCGCACGAGCCAGATCCAGGCGACGCTGCCACACAGTGCGAGCAACAGTGCGAGGGGCGAGAACGTCGAGACGAAGCCCGGCAGCAAGCGCGCCATATTGGCCGCAGGCCTGGCCGGTATGCCGGTCTGCAAGGCGAGGTAGATGACCCATACAAACAGCGCGCACAGCGTGAAGAAGAACATCGAGAACCAGTCGATCGCCGCCGACGTGCTGCGCTTGAAAGTGGGTAGCGCAAAGGCCGCCAGCACTGCCATGCCGGGCACACCGAGCATCAGCGCGCGGTCCGATCCGCCCATCACCAGGTTCGACGCCAAAGCCACCAGCACCAGCGTCAAGGGCACAGCGATGTGACGATGCGCCAGGTGGCCACGCCAGCGCCACAGCGTCCACAGCACGAAGGGCCAGGTCGGCCACAGGAACCAGGCCCACTGCCGCGCGACACTCAGCCACTCGGCCAGGTCCATCCCATCGCCCCGCCAGCGCCAGGCCGACAAGGCCGTGGCCAGCGTGACGGCGCTCACCAGCGCAATCAAGGTCCATGGCACCAGCGCGCGAACGGCGGGGTAGCTCGAGCGGCTGCACACCAGCAGGCCGCCGAGTCCAAGCGCCACGGCCATGCTCGGCGCGCCGCTGCCGGCAAGCAGCAGCAGTGCCGCGATGGCGGCCAGCCGCGGCTGCCAGTGACGAAACGGTGCGGCCGCCAGCGCATAGAGAAAAAGGCTTGCGCCGCACAACTGCGCCAGCTCGGGCGTGGTCTCGTGTCCCAGCAGCAGAAGGCCCAGCGTGGCGATCAACGCGAGCAGGGCGCCGTCGGCGATGGCACGGGCGTAGTCCACCGGCTCGGCCTCGCCGCCGAACGCGAATGGCAACGGCTGCGCGTGGTCAGTGCGGGCCAGGTGGAAGGTGGCATACCAGCTGAGCATCAGCGTGGCGACGAGCAACAGTGCGAACGGCACGCGCGCGGCGACGGCGGGTTCCAGCAGCGGCGACAGGGCCAGGATGAAGCTCGCACCCAGCCAGTGCGGCAGCACGGCGAGGTCGGTCACGGGCAAGGCACCCAGCGTCGGCGCCAGCCAAGGCGTGCGGCCTTCGGCGATGCCGGCCATCTGCGCAAAGGCCACGAGGTCGGCGTTGCGCCAGGGGTCGCGGCCGAACAGCCCCGGCAACACGTAGACGGCGCACAGCAGCAGCAAGGCCAGGCGCGGCAGGCGGCGCGCGCCACGCTGCGTCACCAGGGCAGGGTTGGGAAGACTCACAGCCCGCGATGATGCCCGAGCATCGATGCCTGCCGGCATGAACGGCGAGCGACCAAAACAAAGGGCAGCCGCGGCTGCCCTCGTTCGTGCATGACAGACAAGGCTGTCAGCGTCGCTGTCGCGTTATTTCTTCAGCCCAACACGCGCAAACTTGTTGCGGAATTTCTCGACGCGGCCGCCCAGGTTGTCGATGCTCTTTTGCGTGCCGGTGTAGAAAGGATGCGTCTCGCTGGTGCTTTCCACCTTCATCAGCGGCAACTCGCGGCCGTCGTCCATCTTGATGGTTTCTTTGGTCGTCAGGCACGAACGCGTGACGAATTTGAAGCCGTTGCTCAAGTCGACGAAACAGACGTCGCGGTAGCTGGGGTGAATGCCGTCTTTCATGGGGTGCCTTCTCGCAGTGGCGGCAGCCACGCTGAAACCTTTTCAGCGCACTTGCCTGGGGGGATGGGTTGAAATTATAGGTGGCGTCGTGACCGTCAATTCGATCAGCCGCCGCGGCGCATCATGTCGAAGAAGTCGAGGTTGTTCTTGGTGGCTTTCATCTTCTCAAGCATGAACTCCATCGACTCGATCTCGTCCATCGGATAAAGCAGCTTGCGCAGGATCCAGGTCTTTTGCAGGATCTCGGGCTTGAGCAGAAGTTCTTCGCGGCGCGTGCCCGACTTGTTGATCAGGATCGACGGGTAGACACGCTTTTCGGCCATGCGCCGGTCGAGGTGGATCTCGCAGTTGCCGGTGCCCTTGAACTCTTCGTAGATGACTTCGTCCATGCGACTGCCGGTGTCGATCAAGGCCGTGCCGATGATGGTCAGCGAGCCGCCTTCTTCGACGTTGCGTGCCGCACCGAAGAAGCGTTTGGGACGTTGCAGTGCATTCGCGTCGACGCCGCCGGTGAGCACCTTGCCCGACGACGGCAGCACGTTGTTGTAGGCGCGGGCCAGTCGGGTGATCGAGTCGAGCAGGATCACCACATCCTTTTTCATCTCGACCAGCCGCTTGGCGCGCTCGATCACCATCTCGGCCACCTGCACGTGGCGTGCGGCAGGCTCGTCGAAGGTCGAGCTGATGACCTCGCCGCGCACCGTGCGCTGCATCTCGGTGACTTCCTCGGGCCGCTCGTCCACCAGCAGCACGATCAGATAGACCTCGGGGTAGTTGGCGACGATGGCATGCGCGAAGTGCTGCATCATCACCGTCTTGCCGCTCTTGGGCTGCGACACCAGCAGCGCGCGCTGGCCTTTGCCGATCGGCGCGATCAGGTCGATGATGCGGCTGGTGATGTTCTC
>JANLYV010000269.1:0-12837 GCA_031365825.1 Rubrivivax sp.
GCCAAGCCTGCCGCCCTGCGACAAGGTGCTGCGGCACGCACCGAGCCCACGCTGGGCAGCAGCGTCGAGCAAGACGTGGCCGACATGGCGATGAGCACGCTCTCGTTCCAGGACTACGTGCGCGAACGCATGCTCAAGCGCCGCCAGTCGGAACTCGCCGCCGAAGTGGCCGCACCGAGCGTGGCCGTGCCGAATCCGGTGGTGACGCCGCTGTTGCGCGTGCGCGCTGCTGCTGCCGCGGTACCCGCCGCGCCCGCGCCCAAGGCCGCACCGGCGCGCGCCTTGCCGGTGCTCAGCGAAGAGATCCGCGTGCCGCCAAAGCGCGCGGCGACACGACCTGCCGCCGTGCCCGTGCCGACCCTGGCCGACAGCGCCGCACGTCACGATGACGCCGACATGATCCACGAGCTGCGTTCGATGCGCGGCCTGATCGAGCAGCGCTTCGGTGCCCTGGCGTTCATGGAAAAGCTGCAGCGCCAGCCGCGCCACGCGACGCTGACGCAAACACTGCTCGAGCACGGCTTCTCGCCGCAGCTCATCCGCCGCCTGGGCGAGAGCCTGCCGGCCGAAGGCGACGCCATGGCCTGGGCCGGCAGTGTGCTCGAACGCAACCTGATCACCGGCGACAAGCTGCCCGCACTCGAAGAAGACGGCGGCGTGTATGCGCTGATCGGCTCCACCGGCGTGGGCAAGACCACGAGCACGGCGAAACTTGCTGCGGCCTTCGCGGCGCGCCACGGCGCGGCGCACCTGGGCCTCATCACGCTCGACGCCTACCGCGTCGGCGCGCACGACCAGCTGCGCGCCTACGGCCGCATCCTCGGCGTGCCGGTACACATGGCGCATGACCGCGCCTCGCTCGAAGACCTGCTCGAACTCTTCTCGGCGAAGAAGATGGTGCTGATCGACACCGCCGGCATGGCGCAGCGCGACGCGCGCACGCGTGAACTGCTGGAGATGCTGTCGCACGCCTCGGTGCAGAAACTGCTGGTGATGAACGCGGCGGCACAAGGCGAAACCTTTGAGGACGTGGTCTCGGCCTACGGCGCGGCCAGCTGCCGCGGTGTGGTGCTGTCGAAGATCGACGAAGCGGTGAAGCTCGGCCCGGCGCTGGATGTGTTGATCCGCCACAAGCTCAAGGTGCTGGCCGTGGCCAATGGCCAGCGTGTGCCCGAAGACTGGCATCGCCTGTCGGCCAATGCGCTGGTGCAGCGCGCGCTGCGCAGCCAGGCCGCGCCGGCCTGGCGCCATGACAGCTCGGACATGAACCTGGTCTTCGCCGGTGTGCCGCACCCGGCACCCCGCGCACCGGCCCATGCCACGGCGATGCAGTGACGGGCCGCAGCGCACCGTGAGCTCACACGCCCACATCACGACACCGGTGGACCAGGCCGCGGGCCTGCGCCGCCTTTTTGCCGGCCGCGTGCGCCACATCGTGCCGCTGATCGCCAACCCGCACGTGGCCTTCGCCGGCGTGGTGCTCGAACGCATCACCACCGCGCTGGCTGCGGGGGGCGCGTCGACGCTCCTGGTGGATGCTGCCGACAGCTCGCCGCCTGCAGCCACGATGGCCCACATCGACCTCGCCGCCTGCGTCGAGCAACTCGATGAACGCACCGCCTACCTCGCCGCGCGCGGCCTGCCGCGTTCCCATGTCGACACGCGCGGTTCGGCGGCAAGTCTCTTGACGGCGCTGGGCAATGTGGCGCCCAAGGCCGACACCGTGGTGCTGCACGGCGAAGTGCTGGAGCTGGCGCGCGTGTTCACGCATTGCGAGCTGCGGCCACTGCTCATCACCTCCGACCATGTCGATGCCGTCAAGCACGCTTATGCCGCCATCAAGATCCTGGCGCAGCGTTGTGGCTTGATGACCTTCGACGTGTTGATGGTCGCGCCCATACACAGCTCAGCGAGTCGCCGCGCGCGCGCCATCATGGCCAGCCTGGACCGTTGCGCCGAAGGTTTCATGGGTGCACTGCTGCAAGGCTGGGCGCACATCGACCCCGCCGTCGACGTCAGCGAGCCGCCCGACGCCGGGCTGTGCCAGCTGCTGTTGCAACAGCGCCGCCTGGGCGACACGCCGGCGATGCCGAGCCCGCCCCCGGTCCGAAATTTCATGCCGGTGCGCGCTGCGCCGGCCACGCCAACGTGGCGTGCCACCTTGTCCTGACCCTTCGAAAGCCCGCCACATGTACACCGCCAAGGGACAACTCGACGGCAGCGCACTGCTCAAGCAGTACAGCCCGCTGGTGCGCCGCCTCGCGCACCAGATGATCGCCAAGCTGCCGGCCAACGTCGAACTCGACGACCTCATTCAAGTCGGCATGATCGGCCTGTCGGACGCGCTGTCGCGCTTCGATGCGGCGCAAGGCGTGCAATTCGAAACCTTCGCCACGCAGCGCATCCGCGGCGCCATGCTCGACGAACTTCGCGGCAACGACTGGATGAGCCGCGGTGACCGCCGCCACCAGCGCAGTATCGAAACGGCGGTGCACAGGCTCGAACAGAAACTCGGCCGCGCGCCGAGCGAGAGTGAAATCTCGCGCGAGATGGGGCTGTCGCTGGTGGAGTACCAGGAACTGCTGGGCAAGGTGCGCGGCACACAACTCATCTTCCTCGAGGACATGAACGGCGACGAAGGCGACGAGGACTATCTCGACCGCCACATCGCCGACGAAGAGTCGAGCCCGCTCAACCGGTTGGAAGACCAGCGCATGCGCGAAGCGCTGGTCGAGGCCATCAAGAACCTGCCCGAGCGCGAGCAGTACGTGATGAGCATGTACTACGAGCACGACATGAACCTGAAGGAAATTGCGGTGGTGCTGAAGGTCACCGAGAGCCGGGTTTGCCAGCTGCACAGCCAGTCGATCGCCAGGTTGCGTTCGAAGTTGCGCGACTGGTAGCGGGCGGCGCGACGGCATCGCCCGTCACACCATGCCGGCAACGCCGGCAACAAACAGACAGGGCGCCCAAGGCGCCCCGTTTTCTTTCCGTGACCGGGAAGCTCAGGCCTGCACGCCGCCCTGGCCCAAGCGCGTGGTCGTGCCGTAAGGGTCGTACACGCCGTGGCCTGTGCTGTCGGGCAAGAGCACGTCGATGGCGCGGTCGAGCGAGGCGGTGGCGCGGGCCAGGGCCTCGCGTTGTGCCGCGACCTGGCCGCTGGCCGAGACCAGGCGCTGGCGTAGTTGCGGCGGCACGCCGCCTTGCACCGCGGCCGTGCGGAAGTCCTGGATCGCAGCGGCCAGCGCCTTGTGCAGCGCCGAGGCTGCGGCTTCGATGGCATTGGCGTCGCGCCGGCACAGCGTGGCGGCGAGTTCACCCAGGCGCAACTCCAGCCGCATGACGCTGGGCTCGAGCCCGGCCACGGTTTGCAGCGCCATCATCTCAACGGGTGAACTTTGCATGGCGCGCGTCGGTTCCGGGTTCAGCGACAGGTTCGGGAAAAATTCAGCGATAGGTCTTGGCGAGTTGCTCGCGCGCATTGGCGATGAGCTTGTCGGCCACCGCACCGGCGTCGACCTTGAACGTACCGTTGCGAATGGCCTGGCTCATGCGCTCGACCTTCTCGCTGTTGATGTTGGCGTCGAGCGACTTCGAGGCCAGCTGTGCCGCCTGCGACAGCTGCACGGTGGCGCTGGGCTCGGCGATGGTGGCCGGGCTCGGCTGCGGCACGGGCTTGCGCTCGGCGACACGCTCGTTGGCGGCGTTCAACGCGGCCAGCGCGGCCGCCTTGGGGTCGTTCGGGGTGATCTTCATGTCTTGCTCCTTCGGGCAGCCGCCGTGGCCGGGGACCCGTGCGTGATGTTCGGGCTATCGGCTGCCGCCAGGTCGAACTTGAGGGTCGCTGCCAGGATTGTTTCATGTGCCCCCGCAATCGAGGGGGGCCGCAACAGGCTTGCTCGCGGCGTCACAACATCACCTCCACCTGCCGGTCGCCGCTGGCGCGGCCCGACAACACCCGCCCGCTGCTGGTGCGCACGCGCACCGCCTGGCCTTCCAGCCCCGGCGACAGCGCCTCGCCGTCGGTGCTGACGGTGTAGCCGGCACCACGCGCCAGCACTTGCACGGTCTCGCCAGCCCTGAACCACTGGCGCGTCTTCAGGTCGGCGGAAAAGACTGCGTTGCCGGGATTGAGCGCACGCCCGAGTTCGCGGCCGACCAGCCCGGTGCTGTCGGCGTGGGCGCGGCCGGCATCGGCACCCCAGTCGATCTCGGCCAGCTGCAGGTGTTGGGCCGTGAGCACCGTGCCCGCGGGCAGGGCCTCGCGCACGACGATGCCAGGTGCGAACAGCGACACCTGCACCGGCAGCGTGACGTTCCACAGCGTCGTGCCTTCAAGGCAGCGCAAGCCAACCCGCGTGCGGCCGATGGCACGCTGGCCCGCGGGCAGGTAGGCCTCGGTGCGGCGGCACGGAGCGAGCCGCAGGCGTGCGTCGAGCGCGCCGACTTGAACTTCCACGCGTGCCGCGCCGAGCTTCATAGCCTGCGCCGCTTGCAGCACCAGTTCACGGGCTTGCGCGACCTGCCCTGATTCAAGCGCCGCGCCCGCGTCTTGCGCCAAGTTCTGCGCCATGGCCGGCTGGCCCAGCGCCATCACGCAGGTGATGGCCAGGGCGAGGGCGGCACGAAAGGGGGCGAGAGAAGTGTTCACAGTGGCCACTCTATGCCTGAGCCCGTGCGGCATGGCAGCGAATAGGAAGCACAAGACCGCGCTTATCGCGCTCATGCCGCAGCGGCTGCGCCAACAGAATGCCTCCACCCAAGGACTGCGTTAGTTTTCAACGCAGCCTGGCACCACCCGCCGCCACGAAGGAGCGTTCGATGATCGACCGCCTGACCAGTGCCCTTGATTTCCAGTCGCAAGCCCTGGTGCTGCGCGCCGAGCGCCAGCGTGTGGTGGCCAGCAACATCGCCAACGCCGACACACCGGGCTACATCGCACGCGACTTCGACTTCGCCACTGCCTTGCGTGAAGCCACCGGCAGTGCCGCCGCCGGCAAGCTGGGTGCGCCCATCACCGCCGACGTGTTTGCCCGTGGTCTCATCGGCAGCGCCAGCGAACCGAAACTGCGCTATGCCACGCCGAGCCAGAGTGCCATCGACGGCAACTCGGTCGACATGGACCGCGAGCGCGCGGCCTTCGCCGACAACGCCATCAAGTACGAAGCCACGCTGCGTTTCGTCAACGGCAGCGTGCGCACCATGCTCGATGCGATGAAGAGTCATAACCAAGGTTGAGGTGAGCCATGAGCATGATGAAGATCTTCGACATATCCGGGAGTGCGATCTCGGCGCAGAGCCAGCGGCTGAACACCGTGGCATCGAATCTCGCCAACGTCGACAGCGTGGCCGGCCCGGATGGCCAGGCCTACAAGGCGCGGCAGGTGATCTTCCAGACGGTGTTGATGGGGCAGGCCGCGCAGCCCGAAGGCGCGGCCGGCGTGCGCGTCTCGACCATTGCCGAAGACAACACGCCGGGCCGGCGCGTGCACGACCCCAAGCACCCCGCCGCCGACGGCGAGGGCTACGTCACCTACAGCAACGTCAACGCGGTGGAAGAGATGGTCAACATGATCTCGGCCTCGCGCTCCTACCAGAACAACGTCGAGGTGATGAACACCGCGCGTGGCCTGCTGCTGAAGACGCTGCAGCTGGGCCAGTCCTGATCACACTCGACCTGAAAGCACACCATGGCCACCACAATTGACAGCATCAGCCACAGCAACACCGCGAGTTCGACGGCCACCAAGCCGGTCACGGCCAACGACGCCGGCGCGGCCGACCGCTTCCTCAAGCTGCTGGTGGCGCAGATGCAGAACCAGGACCCGCTGAACCCGCTGGACAACGCCGAGGTGACGAGCCAGATGGCGCAGATCAGCACCGTCTCGGGAATCGAGAAGATGAACCGCGGCATCGTCGACATGAGCGCGAGCTTCGCGCAGCTGCAGCAGATGCAGGGCGCGGCGCTGATCGGCCGCGAAGTCGTGGTGCAGGGCGACAGCCTGACGCTGGACGCCGCGGGCAAGACCGGTGGCGGCTTCGTGCTCGACGCACCGGCCGACTCGGTCAAGCTGGAGATCCTCAACGGCAACGGCGCCGTGCTCGACACCATCGACCTCGGCGCGCAGGCGGCGGGCAACCACGGCTTCGAGTGGACGCTGCCGGCCGGCGTCAACCCAGGCCTGGTGGCGAGCTTTCGCATCGAGGCCAAGAGTGGCGGCAAAGAGGTGGCCGCCACCTCCTTGATGCGCGACAAGGTCGAGGCCGTGCTCACCGGCGGCGCGCAACTCGTGCTGGAACTCGCGTCCTCGGGCAACGTGCCTTACGCCAACGTCAAAGCCTTTCGCTGAACCCCCATTCCCCGCTTTCCCCCACTGAGGTGAACCCACCATGAGTTTCCAACAGGGTCTTTCCGGCTTGAATGCCACTTCGAAAAACCTCGAGGTCATCGGCAACAACATCGCCAACGCCAGCACCATCGGCGCCAAGGCCTCACGCGCCGAATTCGCCACCATGTTCGCGGCCTCGCTCAACGGCACCGGCACCACCGGCGCGGGCATAGGCGTGCAGTTGCAGTCGGTGGCGCAACAGTTCACGCAAGGCAACATCAGCTCGACCGAGAACACGATGGACCTGGCCATCAACGGCCGCGGCTTCTTCATGTTCAAGCAGGCCGACGGCAAAGAGGTCTACGGCCGCAACGGCCAGTTGAAGCTCGACCGCAACAACTTCGTCGTCAACGGCCAGGGCGGCCAGCTGCTGGCCAAGCCTTGGGACGAGAGCGTGAACCGCGCCGAGGGCGAGCCGCAACCGGTGCAGGTGCCGCAAGGCGGTGGCAACGCCATCAAGACCGGCGGTGGCCCGGTGCCTGCGCAGCGCGGCATCAACGTCACGATGAACTTCGACGCTGGCGAAAACGTCATTGCCGCGGCCGTGCCGCGCATCAACTTCAACAGCCCGGCGACCTTCAACTACTCGACCTCGCAGACCGTGTACGACGGCCAGGGCCTGCCGCTGACGGTGAGCTACTTCTTCCAGAAGAACGACATCAACAGCTGGAGCGTCTTCGGCGCCATCAACGGCGTGCCTTTCAACCAGGCCAACGGCGTGCCTTACGACCCCACGACCGATGACCCGGACCCGTTCATCCAGGTGACCTTCGGTGAAGACGGCCGCCTGACCAGCACCTCGGCCACCGAAACCACGATCACGGTGAATGACCCGCGCGTGCCGTCCGACCCGCCGGTGCTGTTCACCGACCTGCCGTTCAAGTTCGGCGACGTGACGCAGTTCGGCGCCGAATTCAGCATCAGCGAAATGAAGCAGGACGGCTACGCCTTCGGCAAGCTCACCGGCATCACCTTCGACGGCGACGGCATCGTCAAGGCGACCTATTCCAACGGCCGCTACCTCAACTTGTTCCAGCTGCAGCTGGCCGACTTTCCGAACGTGCAGGGCCTGAAGCCGCTGGGCGGCAACGTCTGGGAAAGCACCTTCGAGTCGGGCCCCAAGGTGGTGAACGCACCGGGCGCGAATTCGGCCGGCACGGTGCAGTCGGGTGCACTGGAAGAGTCGAACATCGACCTCACCGCCGAGCTGGTGAACATGATCACCGCGCAGCGCATCTACCAGGCCAATGCCCAGACCATCAAGACCGTGGACCAGGTGCTGCAGACGCTGGTGAACCTGCGCTAACACCTAAAGTGCACTGACCGCCGCCCACCAGCAACATGGACCGCCTCATCTACCTTTCGATGTCCGGCGCCAAGGCGGCTATGCAGCGCCAGGACGTGCTTACGCACAACCTGGCCAACGCCTCGACCAACGGCTTCCGTGCCGAACTGGCGGCGTTTCGCTCGGTGCCGATACGCGGCGACGGCGCCACCACGCGCGCCTTCGCGCTCGAATCGACGTTGGGATACGACGCGCAGAGCGGGCCCGTCGCAGCCACGGGCAATGCGCTGGACGTGGCGATGAAAGGCAACGCCTGGCTTGCTGTGCAGGCGCTCGACGGCACCGAGGCCTACACCCGCGCCGGTGCCTTGCAGGTCAACGCCGAAGGCCTGATCGTCACCAGCACCGGCCTGCCCGTGCTGGGTGACGGCGGCCCGATCACGCTGCCCACCGGCGCGGCACCCGAAGTCGCTGCCGACGGCACCATCACCGCCAAGGTCGGCAACGCGCGGCCGCAAGCGGTGGGGCGGCTCAAGCTCGTCACGCCCGAGGCGCTGCTCGCACGTGGCAACGACGGCCTCTTTCGCGCCGCCGATGGCGAACTGCCGGCCGACGCCACTGCCCGGCTGCAAAGCGGTGCGCTCGAAGGCTCGAACGTGAGCCCGGTCGAGACCATGGTGGCCATGATCTCCGCGGCACGCCAGTTCGAGCACCAGATGAAGATGCTGCAGGGCGCCGAACAGCGCGAGCAGGCGGCTTCGAAACTGCTCGGCCCGGTCGGCGGCTGAGCTTCGGTGGGCCCGAGCCCGGGGCCAGGCGGGCGGCAGCAAACTGACCCCTCTTTGCCAGCGTTATCCAAGGCTAGTCACCCTACAGTCCCAGCGAAGATGGCCTCCAGGATATGTCGCCAGGAGTGCGTTGATGATTCGCTCGTTATGGGTTGCCAAGACCGGCATGGAGGGCCAGCAGACCAAGCTGGACACGATCTCCAACAACCTGGCCAACGTCGCCACCAACGGCTTCAAGCGCGGCGGTGTGTTGTTCGAAGACCTGATGTACCAGAACATGCGCCCGGCCGGCGCCGCCACCTCCGAGCAAAGCCAGTTGCCCACGGGCCTGCAACTCGGCCTGGGCACACGCGTCGCCGCAGCCACGCGCAACTTCAGCCAGGGCACCCTGCAGCAGTCGGGCAACAACCTCGACGTGGCGATCAAGGGCGGCGGCTTCTTCCAGGTGCAGCTGCCCGACGGCACCACCGGCTACACGCGTGACGGCGCCTTCCAGACCGACGCCAGCGGCGCACTCGTCACCGCCGCGGGTTACCACGTGCAGCCCGGCATCACCATCCCCGTCAACGCGCTGGCGGTGGCCATCGCCAACGACGGCACGGTCAACATCACGTTGCCGGGCCAGGCGGCGCCGGCCTCGGTCGGGCAGATCCAGCTGGCCCACTTCGTCAACCCGGCCGGGCTGGACCCGCGCGGCCAGAACCTCTTCGCCGAGACCGCCGCGTCCGGCACGCCGCAGGCCGGCGCGCCCGGCGCCAACGGCCTGGGCACGCTGCAGCAAGGCTTCCTCGAAGGCAGCAACGTCAATGTGGTCGAAGAGCTGGTGGCGATGATCGCCACGCAGCGTGCCTACGAGCTCAATTCCAAGGCCATCCAGACCTCGGACCAGATGCTGCAGCGTCTGGGCCAGCTGTGACTCCGGGGTACCCATTGATGCGTGCACTTAACGTGTTAGCAGCGATGACGCTGGGGCTGGCCTCAGGCGGCTGTTCCTACGTCTACCCGCGCGTGCAGATCGACGACGTGACGCCACCGCTGGTGCCTGCGGTGGCGCCGGCACCGCAGCTCAACGGCTCGGTGTTCCAGGCGGCGAGTTACCGGCCGCTCTTCGAAGACCACCGCGCCCGCGTCATCGGCGACACGCTCACCGTGAGCATCGTCGAGAAGGTCAGCGCCACACAGAAATCGACCAGTTCGGTCGACAAGAGCGGCAGTGTCGACGCCTCGATCAAGGCCATGCCCGGCGTCAAGCCCAACTCCTTCGCCAGCGGCCGCGCGGCGGTGACGGGCAGCGCCGCCAACAGCTTCGAAGGCAAAGGCACGACCGAGAACAGCAATGACTTCAACGGCACCATCACCGTGGTGGTGAAGCAGGTGATGGCCAATGGCCACCTGATCATCGCCGGCGAAAAGCAGATCGGCGTGAACTACAACGTCGACACGCTGCGCTTCACCGGCCAGGTCGACCCGCGCGCGATCCAACCCGGCAACACGGTGCAGAGTGCGCAGGTGGCTAACGTTCGACTTGAACAGCGTGGTCGCGGCCAGCAATCTGAAGCGCAGGCCATGGGCTGGTTGTCGCGCGTGTTCCTGAGCGTCTTGCCGATCTGAGCCATGACCCACCCCACCGATCGCCTGATGCGTTACCTCGTGCTGGCAGCCTACTTCGTGGCCAGCGCTGCGGTGTGGTGGCCGCTGGCCGCCGACGCCAAGCGGTTGAAGGAAATTGCGTCGGTGCAGGGCGTGCGCAGCAACCAGCTGGTGGGCTACGGCCTGGTCGTCGGCCTGGACGGCAGCGGCGACCAGACGACGCAGGCCCCCTTCACCGCGCAGAGCCTGAACGCCATGCTGCAGCAGATGGGCGTGACCGTGCCGGCCGGCACCAACATGCAGTTGAAGAACATCGCCGCAGTGCTGGTGACGGCGCAGCTGCCGGCCTTCGCCCAGCCGGGGCAGGCGGTGGACGTCAACGTCAGCTCGGTCGGCAACGCCAAGAGCCTGCGCGGCGGCACCTTGATCGCCACGCCGCTGAAGGGCGCCGATGGCCAGATCTACGCACTGGCGCAAGGCAACCTCATCGTCGGTGGCGCCGGGGCTTCGGCCGGCGGCTCGAAGGTGCAGATCAACCACCTCAGCGCCGGGCGCATTCCCGACGGTGCCACGGTCGAGCGCGCCGTGCCCACACCCTTGCAGTTGGGCGACAGCATCCAGCTCGATCTGAGCGCGGCCGACTACGCCACCGCCCGTGCCGTGGCCCGCGCCATCAACGACGCCAAGGGCGCCGGTGTGGCTACGGCGCTGGACGGGCGTGTCATCCGCGTGCGCGCGCCGCTTGGCGACGAGCGCATAGCCTTCCTTGCCGACATCGAGAACCTGACCATCGAATTGGCCGTGCCGGCCGCACGCATCGTGCTCAACGCGCGCACCGGCTCGGTCGTGCTGAACGAAGCCGTGACGCTCGGCGCCTGTGCCGTGGCACATGGC
Source organism: Rubrivivax sp. (assembly GCA_031365825.1). Taxonomy (GTDB): domain Bacteria; phylum Pseudomonadota; class Gammaproteobacteria; order Burkholderiales; family Burkholderiaceae_C; genus Rubrivivax. The sequence continues at coordinate 10,947 of JANLYV010000269.1, forward strand.
AGCCTGTCGGTGACCATCAGCTCGACGCCGGTGGTCAGCCAGCCGGGGCCGTTTTCGCAAGGACAGACGGTGGCCGGCGAGAAGGCCGACATCACGATTTCGCAGCAGCCCGGCGCGCTGGTGATGATGGCCGCGGGCACCAAGCTGGCTGATGTGGTCAAAGCACTCAACGCGTTAGGCGCCACGCCGCAGGACCTGCTGGCCATCCTGCAGGCGATGAAGAGCGCGGGCGCGCTGCACGCCGAGATCGAGGTCATCTGAACATGGCTGCCTTACCCTCGACCCTGTTGCCGGCGGCGACGACGCCCAACGGCCTGGCGATCGACTCGCGCGCCATGGACGGCCTGCGTGGCCGCGCGACCAGCGACCCCAAGGGCGCGGTGAAGGAAGTCGCCAAACAGTTCGAGGCACTGTTCATGAACGAGCTGCTGAAGAGCATGCGCGCCACGACGATGAGCACGGGCAGCCTGGACAACGAAGGCGGGAAGCTCGGCACCGAGATGCTGGATGCACAGCTGGCGCAGAAGATGACCGGCCTGCCCGGTGGTTTGTCGCAGGCCATCGCGCGCCAGCTCGAACGCCAGATGGGGCTCTACCCTGGGCCGATCCCGAAGGTGGATTCGGCCAACCTGAGCCTGGTGCCGCTGGATCGCATCGGCAAAGCCACGGCCATTCCGCAGACCGGCGCCGCCGCCTTCGTCAACCAGCACACGGGTGCGGCGCAAGAGGCCGAGAAGCGCACCGGGATTCCTGCGGCGTTCATGATTTCGCAAGCGGCGCTGGAGACCGGCTGGGGTCGCAAGGAAATTCGCCACAGCGACGGCAGCACGGCCTACAACCTCTTCGGCGTGAAGGCCGGCGCGAACTGGAAGGGCGCGGTGGCTGAAGTCGCCACCACCGAATACATAGCCGGCAAGCCGCAGAAGGTGATGGCCAGGTTCCGCGCCTACTCGAGCTACGCCGAATCCTTCGCCGACTACGGGCGCTTGATGGCCGAAAGCCCGCGCTACGGGCGCGTGGCCGCCAGCAGCGGTGATGCCAGCGGCTTCGCGCGCAGCCTGCAGCGCGCCGGCTACGCCACCGACCCGGCCTACGCCGACAAGCTCACGCGCGTCATCAACACCACCTTGCGCTTGCAGCGCTCGATGGCCTAAAGGAAGGGCTTGCCATGGGCGCATCCGCACTGATGGCCGTGGGCATCAAGTCCATGGCCGCCGCCTACGCCGCGCTGCAGACCACCAGCCACAACATCGCCAACGCTCACGTCAAAGGTTATTCACGCCAGACGGCCCAGCTTTCCACTTCGGAAGGCCAGTTCACCGGCGTCGGTTTTTTCGGCAAGGGCGTGGACGTGACAACGGTGAAGCGCGCACACAGCGACTTCCTCACGCGCGAATCGAACGCCGCCAATTCAGTGGCCGAAATGGATTCGACACGGCTGGCCCTGCTGGAGCGGCTGGAGCTTTTGTTCCAGCCCGGCGAGCGCGGCATGGGCCAGGCCGCGGGGCAGTTTCTGAATTCGATGACCGACCTGGCCAGCCGCCCGGCCGACAGCTCCACGCGTGAAGTGGTGCTGGCTCGCGCCCACGACCTGGCCTCGCGCTTTGCCGACACCGGCCGGCAGCTGAATGCGATGCAGCGCAACATCACGGCCGACATGCGCAGCCAGGTGTCGGAAGTGAACCAGCTGGCGCAGAACATCGCGCAATCGAACGAGCGCATCGCCACGGTGACGGGCCTGGGCCAGCCGCCGAATGATTTGCTGGACGAGCGCGACCGTCTCATCGCCCGGCTCAACACCATCGTGCAGGTCTCCACCGTGCAGGCGCAGGATGGTTCGGTCTCGGTCTTCGTCGGTGGCGGCCAGCGCCTGGTGCTGGCCAACGAAGCC
>JANLYV010000346.1:0-3170 GCA_031365825.1 Rubrivivax sp.
ACGGGCCTTGCCGACGGCATCGTGGTGACGCCTTCGCACAACCCGCCGCGCGATGGCGGCTTCAAGTACAACCCGCCGCACGGCGGCCCGGCTGGCCAGGAGATCACGAACTGGATCGAAGCCGAGGCCAATCGTTTTCTGGAAGCGCGTCTCGATGGCGTGAGACGCATCCCGCACGCAAGAGCGCTTCAGGCCGAAACGACGCACCGTCACGACTTTCTGAACACATACGTCGGTGACCTCGGCAACGTAATCGACATGGAGGCAATCCGTGAGGCGAAGGTGCGCCTGGGTGTGGACCCGCTGGGCGGCGCCGGAGTCCATTACTGGGCGGCCATTGCCGAGCGCTATCGCCTGGACATGACGGTCATCAGCGAGATGGTTGATCCGACCTTTGCCTTTATGCCGCTCGACTGGGACGGCAAGATCCGCATGGACCCGTCGTCTGCGTATGCCATGCAACGGCTGGTGGACATCAGGAGCCGCTTCGACATCGCCTTCGCCTGCGACACCGACCACGACCGCCACGGCATCGTCACCCCGGGCGTCGGCTTGCTGGCGCCCGACCACTATCTCGCGGCGGCCATCGACTACCTCTTTCAGAACCGACCCGATTGGAGCCGGCAGGCGGCCGTTGGCAAGACCGTCGTCAGCAGCCGGCTGATCGACCGGCTCACGGCCAGGCTCGGTCGCCAAGGGGTCGAGATGCCGGTCGGCTTCAAGTGGTTCGCCGCCGGTCTGCAAAGCGGCGCGCTCGGCTTTGCCGGCGAAGAGAGTGCAGGCGCCACGTTCCTGCGCCGCGACGGCTCGGTCTGGACCACCGACAAGGACGGCATCGCGGCTGCGCTGCTCGCGGCCGAGATGACCGCGCGCACCGGCCGCGACCCCGGCGCGCGCTACGCAGCACTGGCCGCTGAGTTCGGCAGCCCGGTGGCACGCCGGGTGGAGGCCGCTGCGACGGTGCAGCAAAAGAAGCAACTGGCGGCGCTCACGCCGCAGCAGATCAGCTCGACAGAACTGGCCGGGGAACGCATCGAGAGCATCCTCAGCCACGCGCCAGGCAATGGCGAGGCCATCGGCGGCATCAAGGTCAGCACCACCAACGGCTGGTTCGCCGCGCGGCCCTCTGGCACCGAGAACATCTACAAGATTTACGCCGAGAGCTTTCTTGGCGCCGAACACCTGCAGCGCCTGCTGAACGAGGCGCAGGCCATCGTCGACGCGGCGATTTCCCCTGCGCCTCCATCGTGAAAGTCATTGATTCTGGAGACTCCATGTTCAACCCGCTGACCCCTGACACCCTGCAGAGGATGCACGCTTACTGGCGCGCGGCGAACTACCTTTCAGTGGGACAGATTTACCTGCAAGACAACGCGTTGCTCGAAGTACCACTCAAGCTCGAACACATCAAGCCGCGCCTGCTGGGGCATTGGGGCACGACACCGGGCTTGAACCTTCTCTACGTCCACCTGAACCGGCTGATCAAAGAGAACGACCTGAACATGATCTACGTCATGGGCCCAGGTCACGGCGGGCCGGGCATCGTTGCGCACAGTTACCTGGAGGGCTCGTACACCGAGCACTACCCGGCCATCGAGCGCAACCGCAGCGGCGTGCAGCGGCTGTTTCGCCAGTTCTCGTGGCCTCAGGGGATTCCGAGCCACGTGTCGCCCGAGGTGCCGGGCTCGATCCATGAAGGCGGCGAGTTGGGCTACTCGCTGGCCCACGCTTATGGCGCTGCATTCGACAACCCCGACCTCATCGTCGCGTGTGTCGTCGGCGACGGCGAGGCCGAGACCGGCGCGCTGGCGGCGAGCTGGCATTCCAACAAGTTCCTAAACCCCGCGCGCGACGGCGCGGTGCTGCCCATCCTGCACCTCAATGGCTACAAGATCGCCAACCCCACGGTGCTGGCGCGCATCAGCCGCGAAGAGCTGACCGACCTGATGCGCGGTTACGGCCACGAACCGTTTTTCGTCGAAGGCGACGACCCGGCGCTGGTGCACCAGGCGCTGGCCGGCACACTGGATACGGTGCTGGCGCGGATTCAACAGTTTCAACGTGAGGCGCGATCTCTCGACCCCACTCAGCCGCCGCCGCGACCGCGCTGGCCGATGATCGTGCTGCGCACACCCAAGGGCTGGACCGGGCCGAAGACGGTCGATGGCAAGCCAGTCGAAGGCAGCTGGCGTTCGCACCAGGTGCCGATCAGCGAGTTCAAGACCGCCGGCCATGTGCGGCAGCTCGAAGACTGGCTCAGGAGCTACCGGCCCGAGGAACTGTTCGACACGCGCGGCAAACTCATGGCGGAAGTGGCCGCACTCGCGCCGACCGGCCAGCGCCGCATGGGCAACAACCCGCATGCCAATGGCGGGGCCTTGTTGCGGCCGCTGGCCATGCCTGCCTTCCGCGACCACGCCGTGGCGGTGCCCACGCCCGGCGGCGTGGAGGCGGAAGCCACGCGCGTGCTGGGCAAGTTCTTGCGCGACGTGATGAAGCTCAACCTGGCTGCGGCCAACTTCCGCATCTTCGGCCCGGATGAAACGGCATCGAACCGGCTGGATGCCGTGTTCGAGGTATCCGGCAAGGCGTGGCTGGACGGTGTGCAGGCCGAGCGCGACAACCACCTCAGTGCCAATGGCCGCGTGATGGAGGTGCTGAGCGAACACCTGTGCGAAGGCTGGCTCGAGGGCTACCTGCTCACTGGACGCCACGGCCTGTTCTCGTGCTACGAGGCCTTCATCCACATCATCGATTCGATGTTCAACCAGCACGCCAAGTGGCTGAAGGTGTGCAACGGCATTCCCTGGCGCAAACCGATCGCGTCGCTGAACTACCTGCTCACCTCGCACGTCTGGCGCCAAGACCACAACGGCTTTTCGCACCAGGACCCCGGCTTCATCGATCACGTGGCCAGCAAGAAGGCCGATGTGGTGCGCATCTACCTGCCGCCCGACGCCAACACGCTGCTGTCGGTCGCCGACCACTGCCTGCGCAGCCGCAACTACGTCAACCTGATCATCGCCGGCAAGCAGCCTGCGCCGCAGTGGCTGGACATGGATGCGGCCGTGCGCCACTGCGCGGTCGGCGTGGGCGTCTGGGCCTGGGCGAGCGACGATGCGGCCGACACAACAAGAGAGCCTGACGTCGTGATGGCCTGTGCCGGAGAC
>JANLYV010000350.1:0-9720 GCA_031365825.1 Rubrivivax sp.
GGCGGCCGAGTTCTACGAGAACGAAGTCGATGAAATGGTGAAGGGCCTGTCGAGCCTGATGGAGCCTTTCATCATCGTCATCCTGGGCGTTCTGATCGGCGGCATCGTGGTCTCCATGTACCTCCCGATCTTCAAGCTCGGCGCGGTGATTTGACAGGGGTGCCGCTGGAACTGCTGCTCTCGCCCTGGGCCTTGGCGCTGCTGGGGCTGCTGGTCGGCAGTTTTCTCAACGTCGTCGTGCACCGCTTCCCGCTCATGCTTGAGCGGCAGTGGTGGAGCGACGTTGCCGGTCAGCTCGGCGACGGCGCCTCGCATCAGCGTGTTTTCGGCAACGCTGCACCCACCGCCCTGGCGCAAACGGCTCAGGCACTAACGTCCACGATGAGCGCGTTGCCGCCCTTGGGTTTGTCGCAGCCGGCTTCGCGCTGCCCCAGCTGCGCCCAACGCATCCGCTGGTATCAGAACGTCCCGGTGTTCAGCTGGCTACAGCTGCGCGGCCGCTGTGCGGCGTGTCGCGCGCCGATTGGCTGGCGCTACCCGCTGATCGAGCTGTTGACCGCCCTGCTCTTCGGCCTGATGGGTTGGCGCTTCGGGCCATCGCCGGTCGCGCTGGTGTGGTGCGCCATGGTGGCACTGCTGGTCACCTTGGCCGCGATTGACTGGGACACGACCTTGCTGCCTGACGCGCTGACCTTGCCACTGCTCTGGGGCGGGCTGGTGACTGTGGCGTTGGGCTTGGTGCCCGCGCTTTCGCTGCCTGATGCTCTGTGGGGCGTGGTCGCCGGCTACCTCTCGCTATGGTCGGTGTACTGGCTCTTCAAGCTGGCGACTGGTAAAGAAGGCATGGGCTACGGCGACTTCAAGCTGCTCGCGGCACTGGGGGCGTGGCTGGGCTGGCAGGCCATCCTGCCCATCGTGCTGATGGCCTCGGCCATCGGTGCGCTGGTGGGCCTGGCAATGAAAGCCGGCGGCGCCTTGCGTGAGGGCCGCTTCGTACCGTTCGGCCCATTCCTGGTGGGCGGTGGGCTCGTGGTGCTGCTGGCGGGCGTGCCCCGCGTGCTGGGCTGGATCGGCTGGGCATAAGGCCCACGAGCGCGGTGCGATCGATCGGCCTCACGGGTGGCATCGGCAGCGGCAAGAGCACGGTCGCGTCGATGCTCGTGAGCCGCGGTGCGGTGCTTGTGGACACCGACGCCATCGCGCGCACGCTCACGGCCCCGGGCGGCGCCGCCATCGCCGCATTGGCCAGGCAATTCGGCGCCGGCATCGTCGGCACCGACGGCGCACTGGACCGCGATCGCATGCGCGAGCTGGCGTTCGGCAACGCCGACGCCAAGTCGCGGCTTGAGGCGGTGCTGCACCCGATGATCGGCGCCGAGGCCACGCGCCAGGCCGCGGCCGCATCCGGGCGCGTGGTCGTGTTCGATGTGCCGCTGCTGGCTGAATCGCGCCATTGGCGCAGTCGCGTCGAGCGGGTACTGGTGGTCGACTGTGACGAAGCCACGCAGCGTGAACGCGTGCTGCGGCGCCCAGGGTGGAGCGTCGAAGCCGTTGCCCGCGTCATGTCGCAACAGGCGGGCCGTGCACAGCGGCGTGCCATCGCCGATGCCGTGGTCTACAACGAAGGTCTCACGCTCGAAACCCTTGCCGGGCAAGTGCATGCACTTTGGACGTTATGGCATGAGCCGCGGCAGACCCTGTGGAACAATGCTGCGCAGCCTGCCCCGCGCTGATACGCGCTTTGCCGAAAGCCCAAACGCCTTGGTCCTGTACGAGTACCCTTTCAACGAAGGCATACGCACCATGCTGCGGCTTGAACACCTGTTCGGCCGCCTTGAAGAACTGGTGCGACGCGACAGCGCGATTGACCACCACTTCGCATTGGCCACGATGTTCGAGATCATGGATGTGGCCTCGCGCGCCGATCTCAAGTCCGACCTGCTCAAGGAGCTCGACCGCCACAAGACGCAGCTGATGAGCTACCGCGGCCACCCCAGCATCGCCGAAAGCGTGCTCGACCACGTCATCGGCCGCATCGAGCTGGTGTTCAACGGCCTCAACCAGCTGGCCGGCAAGGCCGGCAGCACACTGGCCAGCCACGAGTGGCTGATGAGCATCCGCAGCCGCATCAGCATTCCGGGCGGCACCTGCGAGTTCGATCTGCCGGCCTACTTTGCCTGGCAGCAGTTCGACGCCTCGCGCCGCCGCGCCGACCTGCTCGGCTGGATCAGCCAGCTGGTGCCCTTGGGCGAGGCCATCAAAGTGCTGATCGGCTTGCTGCGCGACAGCGGTACGGCGCAACGCATGGTGGCCGTAGCTGGCCACTACCAGCAAAGCCTGCCGCAGGGCCGCAGCTACCACCTGATGCGGGTGCGCCTCGACCCGGCCGACAGCCTGGTGCCCGAGATCACTGGTCATCGCCTGATGGTCTCGGTGCGCATGATGAAGGCGGACGCCGAAGGCCGGCTGCGGCCTTCGGCCGTGGACACCGCGTTCGAGCTCACCTTGTGCAGCTGACGGGCCAGCCGTGCCACAGGTCACCTGCCCTCACTGCCGCGGCCCAGCCGAGTTCGCACCGGCCAACGCCTACCGACCGTTTTGCAGCCAGCGTTGCCGCGATCTCGACCTCGGCGCCTGGGCCAGCGAACAGTTCAGGCTGCCCGTGGTCGATGCGCGTGACGATGAAGTGAGCGACGGCGCGCCGCCCGAGCTTCATTGATGCCGGTGGCTGCGCGCAGCGTCCTCAGTGCTGCCGACGCCGCGGCACTCGTGCGCGACGGCGACACGGTGGTCTGCGCCGGCTTCGTCGGCGCGGGCCACGCTGAAGCCGTCACCGCCGCACTCGAGAAGCGCTTCCTGCAAATCGCCGCGCCGCGCGACTTGACGCTGGTCTATGCCGCCGGCCAGGGTGACCGGCTGCGCAAGGGCGTCAACCACTTTGGCCACGTTGGCCTGGTGAAGAAGGTCATCGGCGGCCACTGGATTTCGGCGCCACGCCTGGGCCAGCTGGTGCGCGACCAGCGCATCGCTGCGTACAACCTGCCGCAAGGCGTGATCACGCATCTGTACCGCGCCATCGCCGGCGGCAAGCTCGGGGTGGTGACGCCGATAGGCCTGCACACCTTCGTCGACCCGCGCCATGGGGGTGGCAGGCTCACCGACTGCAGCCCCGACGACGTGGTGCAGCTCATCACCCTGGCCGGCAAAGAGCAGCTTTTCTACCCGTCGTTCGCCGTCAACGTCGCGCTCATTCGTGCCACCACGGCCGACGAACATGGCAACTTGTGTACCGAGCATGAGCCTTTTCATCAGGACCTGCTGGCCATCGCCCAGGCGGCGCATAACAGCCAAGGTGTGGTGATCGCGCAGGTGAAGCGTATCGTGCCGGTGGGCACGCTGGACCCCAACCTCGTGCGTGTGCCAGGCATCCTGGTCGACCACCTGGTGCTGAGCGAAGAGCCTGGCGACCACTGGATGACGTTCGGCGAAGAACACAACCCGGCCTACTTGCGCGGCGGGCCGGTGCCAGCGCAAGTCGACGCACCGCAAGACACGGCGCTCGACGTGCGCCGCATCATCCAGCGTCGCGCCTTGCTCGAACTCATACCGCTGCGCTCGCCGGTGGTCAACCTCGGCGTGGGCATGCCCGCGGGCATCGGCGCGGTGGCGCGCGAGGAAGGCTGGAGCGACTTCACGCTGACGGTGGAGGCCGGCCCCATCGGCGGCATACCGGCCGACAAACTCAGCTTCGGTGCCAGCGCCTACCCCGAGGCAATCATCGACCACGCCGCGATGTTCGACTTCTACGACGGCGGCGGTCTGGACATCGCGTTCCTCGGCATGGCCGAATTCGACCCGTCCGGCAACGTCAACGTCAGCCGCTTCGGTGATGTCGTTGCCGGCGTGGGCGGCTTCATCAACATCACACAAAGCACGCCGCGAGTGGTCTTCATGGGCGCGCTCACGGGTGGCGGTTTGGCCGTTCGGGCCGGCGATGGGTGTCTCGTCATCGAGCGTGAGGGTCGCGTGCCCAAGCTCGTGCAGCAGGTGCAGCAGCTGTCATTCAACGGGCCTTACGTGGCGGGCCTGGGCCGGCAGCTGCGCTACATCACCGAGCGCGCCGTGTTCGAGATGCGCGGCGAACGCTTGACCTTGATCGAAGTCGCGCCCGGCATCACGGCCGACGAGGTCCTGGCCGTGGTGGGCGCAGCGGTTGACGTTGCCGATGACCTCAAGGCCATCGATGCCCGCGTCTACACGCGCGGCCCGATGTTCCCGCGTCAGGCTCAGAAGGCGTAGCTGACGGCCAGTTGCATCAGTGGCGACAGCCGCATCTCGCGCAGTGCCGAGTCGAAGCTCTGCTGCCCCAGGATGGCACTGCCGAAGCGCGTGGCACCCGTAGCGTTGTCGAGCACGACACCGATATCGGCACTCAGCGTCCAGCCGCCTTTGATCGACACGCCCGCGTAGCCCAGGCCCACGTAGGGCAGGGCGCGGTTGGCCTGAAGTGCACTGTCGCCCAGCCGCAGCCCGGTCGTGCGCTCGCTCACCAGCAGCCCCATGCTGGCACGCAGGCTGCCCCGGTCGAGTTGCAGGCCGGGTGCGCTGAAGTAGCGATCACTCAGCAGCAGCTGCGAGATGTGCGCATCCTGGCGCAAGCCAGCGCCGACACCCACCCAGAACGTCGAAGCGGGCATCGGTGCTGTCAGCGCGAGACGCCTGGCCTGCCATGTTGGCCAGTCCATGTTGGCACGCGGCACTGTGAAACCTTCGGCCATGCTTGAGGAGCCTGCCAGCGCGAGGAGCATGGAAGCTGCGACGGTCCCGATCTGGTTCATCTGCACCTCCTGAAGGCCCCGCTGCACGCGTTGCCTGGTTGCCATCATGCATCCGCTGCGCAAGTCGTGGCGCGGAACAAGCCCGCTTCTGCGTAACTTATGCGCCGATCACGTGGCGACCGTGCATCAAGGCAGGCGTCAGGGGGCGACGCCGCCGGTGCAGCGCGGCAGGCCGGCGAGGTCGTGCCGCGTGGTGATGTCGACGAAGCCGCAAGCCGCCAGTTGCGTGGCCACGGCGTCGGCCTGGTCGTGTCCATGCTCGAGCAGCAAGCCGCCGCCGCCGTGCAGGTGGGCGCGGGCCTCTCGCACGATCGTGCTGAGCGCTCCGAGCCCGTCGCCACCGGGGCTCAAGGCCAGCATCGGCTCGTGGCGCAAGGCGTTTAGATGGTGGTCGCCTGCGGCGATGTATGGCGGATTGCTGACCACCACGTGGAAGCGCCGCCCCGGCAGAGCTTGCCACCACGAGCCGTACACCAGCTCAATTGCCAGCATGAGCCGCCGGGCGTTCTCTCGTGCAACCGCCAACGCGGCATCGCTGTGGTCGGTGGCGCTCAGCCGGGCCTGCGGCCATGCTGCCTTCAACGCCAGTGCGATGGCGCCACTGCCTGTGCCGAGATCGGCCACGTCGGGTGCAGGCCACGCGGCCGACCGCGCACGCAGGATCTCCAGCGCCCAGTCCACCAGCACTTCGCTCTCGGGCCGCGGCACCAGCACGCCGGGGCCGACCTGAAGCCGCAGGCCGTGGAATTCGCGCCAGCCGGTGAGGTAGGCCAGCGGCACATCGTCAGCGCGGCGCTGCACATCAGTGCGGTAGGCCTCCAGCGCTTCGGCAGCGACCTCGGCGTCGTCATGCGCGATCAGCCAGCTGCGCTCACGCCGCAGGTGCAGCGCCAGCAGCAGCTGCGCGTCCAGGCGCGCCACACCGAGCTCGCGCGCCAGTGCTAACGCCTGAAGTACCTGCATCAGGCCGCGCCCGTTTCCAGCTGCGCCAGCTGCTCGGCCGCGCGTGCGGCTTTCAACGCAGCGATGACATCGTCGAGCTCGCCGTCCATCACCGCGCCAAGTTTGTACAGCGTGAGGTTGATGCGGTGGTCGGTAAGGCGGCCTTGCGGAAAGTTGTAGGTACGGATGCGGTCGCTGCGGTCGCCGCTGCCGATCAGGCCCTTGCGTGTGGCCGCTTCCTTGGCCGCGCGTGCGCTGCGTTCTTTTTCGCGCAGCCGCGCCACCAGCACGGCCATCGCCTTGGCCTTGTTGCGGTGCTGCGAGCGGTCGTCCTGACACTCCGCCACCAGGCCCGTGGGCAGGTGCGTGATGCGAATCGCGCTGTCGGTCTTGTTGACGTGCTGGCCGCCAGCACCGCTGGCGCGAAAGGTGTCGATGCGCAGCTCGGCCGGATTGAGTTGCACCTCTTCCGCCTCGTCGGGCTCGGGCATCACCGCGACGGTGCAGGCGCTGGTGTGGATCCGCCCTTGCGCTTCCGTCGCCGGCACACGCTGCACACGATGGCCGCCGGACTCGAAACGCAGCTGCTCGTAGACGCGCGCGCCCTGCACGCGCAGTACCAGTTCCTTGTAACCGCCCAGCTCGGATCCGCTCTCGCTCATGACCTCGACACCCCAGCCCTGGCGCTCGAAGTAGCGCAGGTACATGCGCGCCAGGTCGCCGGCAAAGAGTGCCGACTCGTCGCCGCCGGTACCGGCTCGGATCTCGACAAAGGCGTCGCGTTCATCGTCGGCGTCGCGCGGCAATAGCGCGGTCTGAAGCTCGGCCTGCAGGCGCGCGAGGTCGGCCTGGGCCAGCACAATTTCTTCGCGCGCCATCTCGGCCATCTCGATGTCCTCGAGCATGGCCTGCGCCGCCTTCAGGTCGGCCTCACGTTGTTGCCAACGGCGATAACGCTCAACAATAGCTGACACCTCGGCTTGCTCGCGCGCGAGCAGGCGCCAACGTTTCATGTCGGCGGCCACGCTCGGGTCGGCCAGGTTGGCGTCGAGCTCGCTCAGGCGCATCGCCAGGCGTTCGAATCGGTCTTGAAGGTTGGGGTTCATGCAGCCATGGCCGCCATGCACAGCGCCAGGCGCTGCACGGCGGCGTGTTTGTTCAGCTAACGGCCCGAGCCGTCGGGATGGCGCGTGCTTTGGCGCAGGAAGAGGCGCTGCACGGTCTCGGCGAGTTGGTCGCGCTCGGCGCCGTCGCTGCCGTGCAATTCAGCCAGCGTGCCGTGCAGCATCTTGTGCGTGATGCCGCGCGACAGCGCCTCCATCACCGCATCCACCGGCTCACCGCGTTGCAGCAGCTTGCGCGCGCGCACCAGTTCGGCAGCGGCCCAATCGTCGGCCTGACGATGCAGCGCCTGGATCAAGGGCACGCTGCCGCGCTGTTCGAGCCAGTGCGCGAAACTGAGCACGCCCGCATCGATGATGGCTTCGGCTTGCGCCACGGCAGCCTGGCGCTTTTCGCTGGCGCTTTGCACCAGCGCCGAGAGGTCGTCGACGGTGTAGTGATAGACGTCGCCGAGCTGCGCCACTTCGGGTTCGATGTCGCGCGGTACGGCCAGGTCGACCATGAACATCGGCCGGTGCCGGCGCAGCTTCAGCGCACGCTCAACGGCACCCAGGCCGATGATCGGCAGCGAGCTCGCAGTGCACGAGACCACGGCATCGAATTCGTGCAGCTTGTTGGGCAGGTCGGCCAGGCGCAGGGTGCGCGCGCCAAACTTTGCGGCCAGTTTTTCGCCGCGCTCCAGCGTGCGGTTGGCCACGCACATGCTCTTGGGCATGCGTGCGGCGAAGTGCGTGGCCACCAGTTCGATCATCTCGCCGGCGCCGACGAAGAGCACGTGGATCTGGCGCAGGTCTTCGAAGAGTTGCGCCGCCAGCCGCACCGAGGCTGCGGCCATGCTGATCGAGTGCGCGCCGATCTCGGTGGCGCTGCGCACTTCCTTGGCCACCGAGAAGCTGCGTTGAAAGAGTTGATGCAGTGTCGTGCCCAGCGTGCCAGCGACGTCGGCCTCGCGCACCGCCTGCTTCATCTGACCGAGGATCTGCGGCTCGCCCAGCACCATCGAGTCCAGCCCCGCGGCCACGCGAAAAGCGTGGCGCGCCGCGTCGCGGTCTTCGCGCACATAGCTGTGGTCGCGCAGGTGGGCGCGTGGCACGCCGCCGGCGTCGGCCAGCCAGTCGAGCGTGGGCGCAACCAGTTCGCGCGCGTGGCGCGCGTCGGCAGCAAGGTAGAGCTCGGTGCGGTTGCAGGTGGAGACGAGCGCGGCTTCCGGCGCGCGCTGCTGCAGGCTTTGACGCAGGCCGCGCAAAGCTGGCGCAAGTTGCTCAGGCCCGAATGCGAGTCGCCCGCGCAGGTCCAGCGGGGCGGTGGTGTGGTTCAGACCAAGGGCAAATACGCTCACGACGCGATTGTAAGATTCAAGCGCCACGCGCACGAGGGTGCAGCCGTCACGCGCGGCACCTGGGCACGAGCGCGATTTGATCTGCATCAAGGCGAAGACACGCATGGGACCGCTCGACGCGCTTTGGCACCTCACCAACCTCTTTGCGATGGCGTGGCTCACAGGCGCGGTGGCGGCGGCAGCTGCCAAGCTGATCTGGCGCCGCGATCTTGCAGCCGTGCGCTGGCTGGCCTTGGCCGGCCATGCCATCGCCGCAGGTTGCGTGGTCACGCTCGCCGGCCTGCTCATCAGCGGCCGCGACGGCCGCATGGCGACCTACGGCGCGATGGTCGTGGCCAATGCGCTCACGCTGTGGTGGCGGGGCTTCGGGCCGGGGCGTTCGGAGTCGGGCGCTCGCTGACGGTGTCGGCCAGTTGCGGCGTGCCGCGCAACGAGTGCGGCAGGGCTTCGGTGATGAGCACGTCGAGCATCTCGCCGACCAGTCGGCTGGCCGACGGCCCACCATCGAAGTTGACGATGCGGTTGCATTCGGTGCGACCCATCAGCTCGAGCGCGCTCTTGCGCGACGGCCCTTCGACGAGGATGCGCTGAACGGTGCCGACGCGCGCCGTGCCAATGCGTCGCGCGTTGGCTTCGATCGTGGCCTGCAGATGTTGCAGCCGCTTGAGCTTGACCGCATGCGGTGTCTCGTCGGCCAAGGCCGCTGCGGGCGTGCCCGGGCGCGGGCTGAAGATGAAGCTGAACGAGCTGTCGAAGCCGCTGTCGTCTATCAACTGCATCATCTTGTCGAAGTCCGCGTCAGTCTCGCCGGGGAAGCCGACGATGAAGTCGCTGGACAGGCTGATGTCAGGCCGAACCGCGCGCAGCTTTCGGATCGTGCTCTTGTATTCCATCGCCGTGTAGCCGCGCTTCATGGCCATCAGGATGCGGTCGCTGCCGTGTTGCACCGGCAGGTGCAGGTGGTTCACCAGCTGCGGCAGCTGGGCGTAGACCTCGATCAGGCGCTGCGTGAATTCGTTGGGGTGGCTGGTGGTGTAGCGCAGCCTTGCGATGCCGGGGATGGCGGCGACGTACTCGAGCAGCAAAGCGAAGTCGGCGATGTCCGCCGTGCCTCCCATTGCGCCGCGGTAGGCGTTGACGTTCTGCCCCAGCAGCGTGATCTCCTTGACGCCTTGTTCGGCCAGGCCCGCCACTTCGACCAGCACATCGTCCAGCGGCCGGCTCACCTCTTCACCGCGGGTGTACGGCACGACGCAGTAGGAGCAGTACTTCGAGCAGCCTTCCATGATCGAGACGAACGCACTGGCGCCTTGCATGCGCGCCGGCGGCAGGTGGTCGAACTTCTCAATCTCGGGGAAGCGAATATCGACCTGAGGCTGATGCGTGGCACGGCGTGCGGCTATCAGCTGCGGCAACCGATGCAGCGTCTGCGGGCCGAACACAATGTCGACGTAAGGCGCGCGCTCGACGATGGCGGCG
>JANLYV010000403.1:0-1627 GCA_031365825.1 Rubrivivax sp.
GCCGAGGCGATCGTTCGAAAAGAGAGGCAAAAGGCCGAACATCGACAAGACGAAACCGCGCACGCAGCTCAGCTTCGTTCATGCACTCACGGGTGGCACGATCCGGCGCCAAAGGAATTATGATGCGTGATGTTTGATGCACCTCCCGGAGTCTGCAAAATGCGAACAACCCTGACAATCGATGACGACGTTCTCGCGGCGGCGAAAGGGCTCGCCGCCCGCCAGAACAAGACCGTGGGCGAGGTGATCTCTGCGCTCTCACGGCAAGCCTTGCGCCCGAAGTCGGCGAGTGCCAAGGTCCGCAACGGAGTGCCGCTGCTGCCGGTGCGTGCGGGCAGCGTGCCGGTGACGCCGGAGCTGGTGAACCAACTGCGCGACGAGCTGCCGTGACCACATTTCTGCTCGACGTGAACGTGCTGATCGCACTGATCGACCCATCGCACACGCAGCACGAGGCGGCCCACGAATGGTTCGCACTGCACGGCCACACGACCTGGGCAACCTGCCCGCTGACAGAAAACGGGGTACTGCGCATCCTGGGGCATGCACGCTACCCGAACTCGCCGGGCACGCCCGCCGCCGTGGTGCCGCTGGTGACAACCCTGTGCAAGCTGCCAGGCCATGTTTTCTGGCCCGACGACATCAGCCTGCTGGACGCCGAGCGCCTCGACGCCACACGCCTGCTGAGTTCAGGTCAGGTGACTGACAGTTATTTGCTGGCTCTCGCCAGCGCCCATGGTGGCCGTCTGGCGAGCTTTGATCGTCGCCTTGTCGTGAGCGCGGTGCGCGGTGGTGCGCAAGTGCTGCATTTGATCGCCTGAGCAGCGCGAGCCGGCTTCTACTTCAGCAAGCGGTGTGTCGCGGTCTTCGCCGCTTTGCGGTCCAGCGTCAACACGGTTTCACAGCCAGCATTGCGTGCCCGGGCTGCGAGCAGGCAGTCGGAAAAATCTGCCGGGCCGGCAGCGAACCACTGCAAGGCCTGGCGCACCAGCGCGGGCGACTCGACGCTGAGAACGTCGTGCTCCAGCAGCGCGGCGAGCGCTCCGTGAACGTGGGTTCGCGAATACGAATAGCTGCGCTCCAGCACCCAGCCCAGCTCACACAGCACCACGTGGTCTATATAAGCCGGTGACTGGGGGGTGGCGTTGGCGGCCAACCAGGCTTCGACGAGCGCCGCTTGTGCACGATCATCATTCGTCAACAGGCGCACCAGCAGGTTGGTGTCGAGAGCGACCTTCACTTGCCAGCCCGGGCGACCTGTTTACGGCTCAGGTAGGCCGCGACACCAGCGTCCATTTCCTGCACCGTCAGCGCTTTCGCTGGCTTCGGCAGAAGACCTCGCAATGCACTGATTGGACGGCTGACACGCCGCTTGAGCACAATCGTTTCAGCGTCGAGAAGCGTCACGCTGAGTTGATCGCCCGCTTCGAGCCCGAGTTGAGTACGAATGGCCGACGGCAAGGTCATCTGGCCTTTGGAGGTGAGGGTGGTATGCATGACGACTCCTTACGTTAGGGTAAGGATAGCACCTGCAACGAGACCTCTTACCCCAGCGTCATCCCCTGTCCCGCCTCCAGCGCATGAATGCGGTGCGGCGTGCCGAGCCGCCCGATTTCGGACATCACCG
>JANLYV010000417.1:0-3845 GCA_031365825.1 Rubrivivax sp.
GACCGATAGGCGACGGACTCGCCGCAGCCGTCGACCCACTTAGGACATTTTTAGGACACTTCAAGAAAAAAAGCACCGGACGTTTCCGCCAAGTGCCTGATTTCCCTACCGAATTTGGTAGGCGCGAATGGACTCGAACCATCGACCCCCACCATGTCAAGGTGGTGCTCTAACCAGCTGAGCTACGCGCCTGAGGTGGGCAGCAGTATATACGGGCGCTGCTGGGCTTCAGCGCCGCCGCGCCACGCGCACTCCGGGTACGCGGCGCAGGTGCGCCAGGGCCTGCGTCAGGCGCGACACGTCGGCCGCTTCGATGGTGAAGGTCATGCGCGCGGTGTTGCCGTTGGCGTCTTTCACGGTCTGCGTCTGCATGCCGACGACGTTCATCTTCTCCTTGAAGAAGACCTCGGACACGTCACGCAGCAGCGCAGGCCGTTCGTTGGCCTCGATCTGCACGTCCAGGGGATACAAGGCCTCGCGCTCGGTGCGCCCTTGACCCCAGGCGACCGCGAGCACGCGCTCGCCGTGCTGCTGGCTCATGTGCAGGAAATTGCTGCAGTCGGCGCGATGGATGGCCACGCCTTTGCCGCGCGTGACGAAGCCGCGAATGGCGTCGGGCGGTGCCGGGCGACAGCACCGCGCCAGGTTCGTCATCAGGGATTCGACACCGACCACCAGCACGCCGCCGCCGGCGCTGCGCGGCGCGCGCAGGTTGATGCCTTCGGCAGGCGCGGCCAGCGCGGCGGGGCGCAGGAAGTTCTCGATCGTGCGCAGCGAAAACTCGTCTTTGCCGACGACTTCGAACAGGTCGTCGGCGCGCTTGAATCCCAGCGCCTCGGCCAGGTGGTCGAGCTTGATTGCGGTGCGGCCTTCGCGCTGCAGCAGCTTTTCAACCAGCTCGCGGCCGCGCGCGATGGTGGCCTGCATTGCCTGCGCGTTGAACCAGGCGCGCACCTTGGCACGCGAGCGCGGGCTCTTGATGAAACCGAGCTCGGGGTTGAGCCAGTCCATCGACGGCCCGCCTTCCTTGGCCGCAACGATCTCCACCGTTTGACCGTTATGCAGCGGCGTCGACAGCGTCACCATCACGCCGTCGACACGCGCGCCGCGGCAGCGGTGGCCGAGGTCGCTGTGCAGCACGTAGGCGAAATCGATGGGTGTGCCGCCCGCGGGCAACTCGATGATGGTGGCTTGCGGCGTGAAGACGTAGACGCGGTCGTCGAAGGCGCGGGTGGTCGTATCGGCAGTCACGTCACTGCCCGCGGCGCTGAAGTCGCGCTCCCAGGCCAGCAGCTGACGCAGCACGGCCTTGCGCGCTTCGGCCACGCGGCCTTCGAATTCACCGCTGGCGCTGACCCCGGCGTAGCCGCGCGCACCGGCTTCCTTGTACATCCAGTGCGCGGCTACGCCATGCTCGGCATGTTCGTGCATGGCGCGGGTGCGGATCTGCACTTCCAGCGGCCGGCCATCACCGAAGCAGACCACCGTGTGCAGCGACTGGTAGCCGTTGGCCTTGGGCTTGGCGATGTAGTCGTCGAACTCGCCATCCACCGCTTTGTATCGTTCGTGCACACGCGCCAGCGCGGCGTAGCAGGCGGCGACGTCGGCCACGACCACGCGCACGGCGCGGATGTCGAACACATGCTCGAAATCCAGCCCCTTGCCCTGCATCTTTTTCCAGATGCTGTACAGGTGCTTGGGCCGGCCCTGCACGTCGGCCGCCACACCACCATCGGCCAGCTCGCGCGCCAGCACATCGCGCGCCCGGTCCACGTCGTCTTCGCGCGCGCCGCGCGTTTCGTGCAGCAGCTGCGCGATCTCGCGATACGGCCCGGGCTGCAGGAAGCGAAATGCCAGGTCTTCGATCTGCCACTTGATCTGCCAGATGCCCAGCCGATTCGCTAACGGTGCAAATACTTGCATAGCCTCTTGCGCCAGCGACGTCGGGCAAGGCGTCTTGCTCGCGGCAAACCAGCGCAGCGATTGCAGCCGCGAGGCCAGGCGCAGCAACACCACGCGCAGGTCGCGCGAGAAAGCCAGCAGCATCTTGCGCACACGTTCGGTCTGCAGTGCGCGGCGCTCATGCTCGACTTCGGCGTCGCGCACGGCGCGCTGGATCTGCACCAGCTTGCGCGTCAGGCCCACCAAGCTGGCGTAAGACTCGCCGAAAGCCTTGCTCATCACCTCGTCGGGACGCTGCAGGTAGTCGCCGGCATAGACGAGGTAGGCCGCGGCGCGCATCGACGGCGCCGCACCGATGGATTGCAGGATGGCGGCCACGCCGTCGGCATGGCTGAGCACATTTTCGCCGGTGTCGAGCTTCTCGGCACTGATCAAGGGCTCGGCGAATGCGCGGGCGCGGATCAGTGCTTGCGATGCGGTCGACGCAGCGGCGCCGTCGGCAATTTCATCGTCAACACCGGCGAGTTGGACGATCGGCGCAGCACCGAGGCTGTCACCGTGCTGGCGCGTCTTCACGGCGAGCGCAAGAAGTCCGCGACGATGCGCCGCTGGTCGGCCTGCACCAACGTGGGTGCGTGGCCGACGCCGGAGATTTCCACCAGCTGCGGCTTGGGGCCGCGCTGCGTCATGGCCAGCGCGGTGTCGCGCGAGAGCAGATCGGACTCTGCGCCACGCACTAACAGCACAGGTAAGCGTAGGCTGTCCCATGCTTGCCAGAGCATGGCTTCGCCGGCAGCGGCCCCTTCAGGCGTGACGGCGCGGAAAGGCACGGCCACCTGCGGGTCGTAGTGCGGTTTGAACCGGCCCTGGCCGTCCGGCACGATCTGCGGCCGCGTCAGCGCCAGCCACTGCTCGCGCGTGTGCGGGCCAAAACTCTGCGAGATCTGCCACAGCGCATCGGCCGCGGCCTCCAGCGTGGGCCAGCGCAGCGGCATGCCCAGGTAGGTGCCGATGCGCGTGATGGCACTCGCCTGCAGCGTCGGGCCGATGTCGTTCATCACCAGTCGGCGCAGCGGCGAGCCTGCCAGCGCCGCCACGCCCAGGCCGATGAGCCCGCCCATCGAGGTGCCGACCCAATCCACGCTCTGGGCATTCAGCCGCGCCAGCAGCGTCACCATGTCGGCCACGTACTGCGGGATGGCGTAGTCCATAGGATTGGCGAGCCAGGCCGACTGGCCGCGCCCGGCCACGTCGGGGCAGATGACGCGGTAGTGCGCGCTCAGGTCAGCCGCCAGCGTGTCGAAGTCGCGCCCCTGGCGCGCCAGGCCGTGCACGCAAATCACGACGTGTGGGTTCGCGCTGTCGCCCCACTCCCAATACGCCATGCGGTGCAGGCCGCGCGAGTCCATGCACAGCACGTGGTTCAGTCGCGGTTCGGTCATGGTGCGAAGCGTGGCTTGTCAATAATCGCGGCATCGTATCAACCGCTTCGAGGAGTGTTCACTATGCTCAAAGGCAAGACCGCATTGGTCACCGGGTCCACCAGCGGCATTGGCCTCGGCATCGCGCTGGCGCTGGCCAAACAAGGCGCGCGGCTGATGCTGAACGGCTTCGGCGATGTCGAAGCGGCGAAGGCGCAGGTGCGCGAGTTCGACGCGGATGTGGGCTACCACGGTGCCGACATGAGCAAGCCGGCCGAGATCGCCGATATGGTCAAAAGCTGCGAAGCGCAGTTCGGCACGCTCGACATCCTGGTGAACAACGCCGGCATCCAGCACGTGGCCAACATCGAGGACTTCCCGGTGGAGCGCTGGGATGCCGTCATCGCCATCAACCTCAGTTCGGCCTTCCACACCATGCACGCGGCATTGCCGGGCATGAGGCAGCGCAACTGGGGGCGGGTCATCAACATCGCTTCGGCGCATGGGTTGGTGGCCTCGGCG